>QKCY01000015.1 GCA_003245525.1 Victivallales bacterium
TGGATCGAGCCGGCCGCGAACGACAGTGACCGCTGGGGTCCCTACGCCGCCGGTATCCCCCGCCGGGTCCGCATCTTCTACAGCTATCGGATCGTCTGGGGCCGCAGGTTGCGCGTGAAGGGCATCGAGCCCGACGTCGCCTACCGCGCGTGCTTCATCAACCCTTCGACCGGCGAGGAGCACGATCTCGGCCCTGTCCAGGCCGAGGCCGACGGCACCTGGCTGGTCCCCCAACAGCCCGAACTGCGCGATTGGGTGCTGGTGCTTCTGTCCGTGCCGTAGTCCATGGTTGTCCCGCGTCTACCAGCCATCTTCCGGTTTCTGGTGGCGGCGATGCCGCCGGGTCAAGGAGGCCTTACATGAAGAGAGCCCTGCCGCGTTCATTATGGTCGCTCGTCTGTGTCCTGCTTCCCCTCTTGGTCTGCACGGCCATTGGCCAGGTACCGTTGCCGGGCCAGGATGCCGATCACGACGGCTTGCCGGATGGCTGGGAGATCACCCACGGACTGAATCCCCAGGTCGACGATGCCCAGAGCGACCAGGACCACGACGGTGCTTCCGCGTTGCTCGAATACCGCATACAGACGAGTCCGACCGTCGCCGACAGTGCCATGGTGCTGGTTGCCAGCTTCGCGGACCTGGTCGCCCTGTGGCCGTTCCGCAGCGACCTTGCCGACGCCTCGGGCAACGGTCTGGATCTTGTCGCTTCCGGGCACACGGATCTTTCCGCCGGGAATCTCGTGCTGGCTTCGTCCGGATGGCTTGGTCTGTCCTCGGTCCCCGACCAATTCGCAACGGCCGAGGAGCATGCGTTCTCCATCTGGTGCCGGGGGGGCGGCAATGGTACCCTCCTCAGCGCTGGGACTGCCGGGGCCAAGGTCCCCACTGCGGTGGTCCGCATGGACCCCTCCGGCCAGCTTTCCGCGTCCGTCACCGGGATTGCCGTGATCCGAGGACCGCAGACGGTTGGCATCTCGGTCGGAAAGCTGTCGGAAGGCTGGCACCACGTGGTTCTCTGCTGGGGCAGGGAATGTCCTCCCATCCTCTATGTGGATGGCCGATTGATCACGGACAAGGAGAATTCCGACCAGATGTTCCTGAAATCGTGGGGGAGGCTGGATTGGGTCGCGGTCGGCGCGGAGCCCGGCGATGGCACCGGAACAGACCGGTTCACCGGCACTATGGGGCCGGTGGGCTGGTTCCATACGGCCCTGGAGATGCAGGCGGTGTTCCACCTCCTCGCCGCCGGATGGGACTTCAAGGTGGAGGAACTCGTGTCCTTCGATGGCGATGCCGACGGTTTGCCCGACCGCTGGGAGTGCAAGTGGTTGTCCGGTACCGGGGATGGTCCCGGCGACGATTCCGACGAGGACGGGCTCACCAACCTCCAGGAGTACCAGCACGGCTGCCAACCGGGTGAACCGGACACCGACCGGGATGGGGTCCCCGATGGTGCCGAGGTCGTCGAGCATCACACCAATCCCCTTGCCGAGGATACGGACGGCGATGGGCTGACGGACCGCCAGGAGATCTATGAGTACCACACCAATCCGTGTCTGGCCGATACGGACCAGGATGGGCTGAACGACCGATGGGAAGTGGAGAACGAGCTGTCCCCGACCCGTGCCGACACGGATGGCGACGGCACGGCAGACGGGCAGGAGGACGAGGACGAGGACGGTCTGACGAACATCGGGGAGCAAGCCCAGGGAACATCCCCGCGCCGACCCGACGTCGGGGACGCGGCGGTCTCCTTCCTGGTTCCCTCCACGCACGCCAAGGAAGCGAACGCGGTGATTCCCGTGCAAGTGGTCCTCAGCCAGTTGCCCCCGAACCGCAAGGACGTGGTGGTTTCGGTTGTGGAAGACGGCGGCACGGCCACGTTGGCGAAGGACTTCCAGTTCACCCCCACGGTCCTCACCTTCAGCGAAGGGCATTTGACGAAGACCGTCGAGGTGCGACTGCTTGCCGACATCGAACCCGAAGGGCAAGAGACCGTGATTCTCCAGCTAACCAAGTGCCAGGGCGCGCGCATCGCCAAGCGCGGCACCCACGCGATTCTCATCGCCAATAGCCTGGACCCGGCCGACGACACCGACCAAGATGGCTTGCCCGACGCTTGGGAGAAGCAGTACTTCAAGAATCTGGCCCAGGGGCCTACCGACGATCCCGACAAGGACGGGATGGATAATCTGGAGGAATACCGGATCGGCTCCAGGCCGAACAAGGGATTCAGGGCCGCGACGCCCGAGGAACTCAAGCTCCGGGTCACCGGCATGGGGCGCTAGCGTTGTCCCGAGTGGTGTCACTCCTGCGGCTTCCGGGCCGGGCCGCTGACCGCGACTAGGCCCGCGAGAAGCAGGTAGCAGGCAGGGACGAGGTAGAAGGCCGTGCGTAGGTCGCCGGTTTGGTCCCCCAGACAGCCCATCAGCCAGGTGAAGAAGCCGCAGCCGGGAATACCCGCGCAGGAGAGGAGGATGAAGAGCATGGTGGCGTCGGTTCCGGGCAGGCAGTCGCAGCAGTAGCTCTGGACGCTGGGCCAGAAGGGGGCGGTGGCGATGCCCGCCAGGAAGAGCAGGGCGAAGAGCAACCAGAGGTTGGTGAGGAAGGGGAAGAGCAGGGTGATGCCGGTTCCGGCCAGGGCGGAGTAGATCACCAGGGGCTTCAACTGGTCCTGCCGGATCAGCCAGCCACAACCGGTACGGCCCAGGAACATGCCCGCCGCGAAGCAGGCGGTTCCTACGCCGCCCGCCCAGGCGGCGCCCCGGAAGTCCAGTTGGATGAAGCTGGCGCACCAGAAGGTGAGGCAGAATTCCCCGCCCCCGGCCACGAACATGGCGGCGAAGAAGAGCCAGAACTTGGGCAGGCGCAGGATGTCCCGGGCATGGCCCCAGACGACGGTCCAGTGCAGCGGTTCCGGGTGTTCGGGACAGGGCTGGCCGTGTCCTGGCGGCAGGAGGAAGAGGACGGCGGCGACCAGAGCGATCCCGGCAGCGGTTCCCACCAGCAGCCGCCAGGGAACCCCCAGCGAGATCAGGCTGCCGGTAACCAGGACCGTGACCAGGACTCCCACCGACCAGAAGGAATGGGCGAAGTTGATGTAGCGTCCCGGCTCCTGGGGATGCAGATCCTGGACGAAGGGCGTGGTCAGCCCCTCGATCACCCCTTCGCCAGCTCCGGCCACCATGAGGGCCAGGAACAGCACCGCATAGCCGGGGGCCAGCGCGCAGAGCAGGACGCCGAGCCCCATCAGGGCCGCCGCCACGCCCATGGTCCGCCGCTTGCCCCAGCGGCCCGCCGCGAAGCCGCAGAACAGCATCGATCCCACCAAGGGGATCGTGCGCCCCACATGCAGCGCCCCGCCTGCCGTCATGCCCCCCTTGGCCAGGGAGAATCCCAGGTCGTCCGCCAGCGAGACCAAGGCCACCGGCACCACGACGGAGCCGGCGGCATAGGCGAAGAAGCTGGTGAAGGAGGCGTAGTCGTAATGCCCGAAGGCCAGTTTCCGCACGGGCGTGATTTTCCTGGGATACGGTGCTACAGCACTTCGGCGGCGGCCTTGCGCAGGCGCTCGACCATGGCGTCGATCTCGGCCTCGGTGCGGTCGGGATGGAGGCCGAACATGGCGGTGCGGTTGAGGATGCTCAGCGAGGCGGCGCACATGTCCTTGCGGTAGTCCATCCGGCACCCCTTGTTGGCCTCCATGAGGTAGGGGTTCAGGGCGTCGTAGGGGGCTCCGCGGTGTTCGAAGATGGGGTCCCACTCGGTGTAGACGTGGCGACCGGTCTTGCCCGCGATCCCGCTGCCGGTGAGCTGCTGGAACTTGAGGGTCTGCTCTTCGGTGGGGAGGACGAACATGACGTGGGTGCCCGCCTCGTAGTCCAGGCTGTTGGCTTGGATCGGCTTCAGCTTGGTGTCGGCCAGGGCGGCGAGGATGCGCTTCTTGTAGCCGCGCATGATGTTCAGCATGGGATCGATACGGTCGAGCTGGCAGTTCAGAACCGCCCCCTCGATCTCGGAGGCGCGGGAACCGTTGCTGACGAAGAGGCTCTCGTCGGTCTGCCGGTCGGTCCAGTAGAACTTGCAGCAGTCCACCATGCAGCCCATGCGAGGGACGGCCTTGTCGTCGTTGGTCACGGCCGCGCCGCCCTCGCCGCAGGTCATGTTCTTGTAGTAGTTGAAGCTGAACCCCGCGGCATGGCCGATGGAACCCACCTTGCGGCCCTTGTAGCCGCCGCCGACGCATTGGCAGGCATCCTCGACCACGATCAGGTTGTGCTGCTTGGCGATGGCCATGATCGCGTCCATGTCGCAGGGCAGCCCCCACATGTGGACCGGCACGATGGCCTTGGTCTTCGGGCCGATGGCGGCCTGGATGGCGGCGGGGCTGATGGTGATGGACTCGTCGATATCGACGATGACCGGAATCGCGCCGGCCGCAAGCACGGCAATGGCGGTGGCGATATAGGTGCAGGCAGGCACTAGCACTTCGTCACCCGGACCGATGTTCTGGCCGACCATGGCAGCAGTGAGGGCCGTGGTGCCGCTGGAGGTCATCAGGCAGTGCTTGACCCCGAGGTACTGGGCATAGCGTTCCTCGAACCGGTTGCACTCGCCGCCGATGCCGTAGCGGAACACCTTGCCGCTGAGGAGGACGTTCTCGATGGCCTGAATCTCTTCTTTGCCGATGCGGAACATGGTGGTATCTCCTTGCTTGCCGCGGGTGGCTGGGCCGGACCGTCAATCGCTCGGGGGTACAGTATGGCGCTTTCCCCAAGGCGCAATGGCGGAAGGGTGGGGAATGGAATGATGGAATGGTGGAATGGTGGAATGGTGGAATGGTGGAATGGTGGAATGGTGGAATGGTGGAATGGTGGAATGGTGGAATGGTGGAATGGTGCAGCGCAGGCGTCCCGCCTGCTAGGGGCGGGGAATGGAACAATGGAATGACAGAGGGTGTAGCGCAGGCGTCCCGCCTGCCGCGGGCGACGGTGGCAGCAGGCTGGGGTAGCCGCCAGTCTCGTTTCCCGTCCCTTGGGTCCCTTTCGTCCTTTCGGTCCCTTTTTCCCATCCCCACCCGATATATACTGCACACAGTCCCATTCCAGTATTCCACCATTCCAGTATTCCACCATTCCGCTTCCTCCATGGCAGCCACCCACCCCATTCCGCTCGTCCCGCTCAGCGGCAGCCCGCGCGCCGTCGGCGAGGCCTTTGGCGCCGCGAACGCGGCGGATATCGCTGCTGCCGTGGCGGAGTTTTTCGGCGAACGCCGCGACGCCCTGTTGGCATCCACGGAGCACTACCGTTCGCTGGTGGCCGAACTGGCTCCCCATTGGCTCGACGAGGTGGCGGGGATCGCGGCGGCGGCTGGTGTGGATGCCGAAGACTATCTCGCCTACCAGGGCGCGAAGTACCGCCGGATCAACCTGCCGGAGTGCTTCTCCTACTGTGTCGCTCCGCGCCACACGACCGGCGGCGTGACCCTCTTCCACAAGAACCGGGACAACGTGAATCGCCCGCAATGCGCCTACGTGAAGGAGGTCGCGGGCCGCTACCGTTTCGCCGCCACGGCGGACACCACGGACCTGGGTTGCATGATGGCCGTGAACGAGCGCGGCCTCTGCTGCGCCGCCGATGTGGGGTACCCCGATCCCAACCCCTGCTACCGGGGCATGATGAACCCGGATATCATGCGTCTGCTGCTGGAAGGCTGTGCCAGCGTCCCCGAGGCCGTCGACCATCTCTCCGAACTGGAGGCGAAACGGGCCTACGCCGGGGCCGCCGTGGGCACCAACTGGCTCTTTGCCGACGCGGCAGGCGAACTGGCGCAGGTCTGCCATTATCACGGCAGGATCGAGGTGAACGCCTCCGCCGAAGGCTTTCTGGTGATGCGACCCGACGAACGGGGCCAGCGGGTGCTGGAGAGTTTCCGAGCCGAATCGGGGAGAATACGTCCCGCGTTGCTGAACCTCCTTTCCCGGCAGAGCCCGATTCTGGTGGACAGCAATATCTCGGCCATGACGGCCAGCGTGTCGGCGCTCCGGCCCGATCTCTTCTCACGGGCCGAGTTCGCGGTCCACAATGCGGGGCGGGTGGTGTATGTTCCTCTCTATCTCGGCATCACGGCCACGCCCCGGCCCTTGCTCGACGGCACGATCTACCGCTTGGCCGAAGCCCGGCACATCCCGTCCGCTGGCTTCGTCGATTTCGAGGCCGGTCTGCACGAGCAGTGTATCCGGCTGGAGCTGGCCGCGCGGGATGCTTTGGCCAAACGCGGCGAGGCGGCGGCCCGCCGTACTCTCACTCTGGGCTGTGCCCGCTTCGTCGCCGATGCCGTCCGTTTCCTCACCCCAACCGACGAATCCGCACCATGACCGTCACCCGTTCCGTTCCCGGCAAGATCAACCTGTTCCTGGATGTCCTCGGCAAGCGTCCCGACGGCTATCACGACCTGCGCACCGTGTTCCTGCCGGTGAGCGAGCCGGTGGACGAGGTAACCGTGGATGTGCTGGGCAACCCCCGCATCGAGATCGTCTGCGATCACCCCGGCGTGCCGTGCGACCAGACCAATGTCTGCTGGTGCGCCGCCCAGGCCTTCGCCGATGCGGCCAGGG
>QKCY01000470.1 GCA_003245525.1 Victivallales bacterium
GACGATCGTCGGCATCTTCAGTTTCGGGGTGCAGGATTTCGACGACACCTACATCTTCCTCAACATCGACCAGGCGGCGGACCTCTTCGGCTACCAGTGGGGCACCGCCATGAGCATCCACGGCAGCGTCGCCGACCCCTTCCGGATGGATGGCACCCTCGAGGCCTTGCGCAAGGCGTTGCCGCTCCAGCGGGTGCGCTATCCCAGCGACAAGGGGCTTGGCTACGAGGAGCGGCTTGAGCCCAAGTACGAAATCCTGTCCTGGCAGGAAGTGAACGCCATGCTCTTCAACACCCTGCGGGTGGAGAAGACGCTGATGGTCTTCCTGCTCACCTTCATCGTGGTGGTGGCCTCCTTCGGCATCACCGGCACCCTCATCACCCTGGCGGTGCAGAAGACCCGCGAGATCGGCATCATGAAGGCGATGGGCATGAGCCGCTGGCTGGTGGCCCGCATCTTCCTCTTGCTCGGGGCGGTGATCGGCACGCTTGGCACCACCCTCGGCACGATTCTCGGCCTGCTGGTCATCCGTTACCGGGTCCAGGTGGCGAATGTGCTCGAAAGGCTGATGCAGGCCGACGTCTTTCCGCCCGAACTCTACCATCTGGACGCGATCCCTGGCCGGGCCATGGCCGGGGATGTGAGTCTGATCGTCGCCCTTTCCATCTTCATCTGCATCCTGGCCTCGCTGGTGCCGGCGCTCTATGCCTCGGCCCTGTCGCCCGCCCGGGCGTTGCGGGAGGACAACTGACATGCCCGCCGCTACCGACACTCCCGCCTTCTCCCTCTCCGGCGTGGGCCGCACCTTCCGGCTCGAACACCACCGCATCGAGGTGCTGAAGGACGTGACCCTCGATATTGCCGAGGGTAGCTGGACCGCTCTGGTCGGGCGCTCCGGCTCCGGCAAGACCACGCTGCTCCAGCTCCTCGGTGCCCTTGATCGGCCCAACCAGGGCGAGATCTCCTGCCGGGGTCGCCGCTACGACCGGATCTCCGCGAGTCAAAGGGACCGCATCCGGCTGCACGAAATCGGCTTCGTCTTCCAGTCCTACCACCTTTTTCCCGAGCTGAACGCGCAGGAGAACGTGGTCCTGCCCGCCCTCCACTGGGGGTGGGACCGGGCCGCCGCCCGCGAGCGGGCCGACGCCCTGCTCGGACGCTTCGGGCTCGGCGAGCGGCTTCGCCACCGTCCCCGCGAGCTCTCCGGCGGCGAGCAGCAGCGGGTTGCCCTGGCCCGGGCCCTGATGAACAATCCCGACATCATCCTGGCCGACGAGCCCACCGGCAACCTGGACGTGGCCGCTGGCGGCGAGATCACCGCGATTCTCCAGGAACTCCACCATACGGACGGCAAGACCATCGTCATGGTGACCCACGATCTGAACCTGGCCGGTCTCGCCGACCAGATCTACGTCATGCACGAGGGCCGATCCCGCCCTCATCCCCAGGGACAGCCCCTGACTCTGGACGCATAGGGGATTGCGGTCTCGCGGTTTCCCGCTATACTCGGATACTCGACGGTGTCCTTTGCCCGTAACCCGTGCGAGGAATCCCGATGCGCATTCTTGCCTCCCTCCTTTGCTGTGTGTGGCTGCTGCCTGCGGCGTTTGCCGCCGAAGGCGAGGAGAGCCTCACCAAGCCGGACGGCACGCTCGACCTGGAGCGGGCGGTGCGCCACTTCGAGGACCTGTACCGTTCCACCAGCAGCATCGCCCTGGCCGAGCTGACCGTGGTGCGTCCGCGCCGCGAGCGCACCTTGCGGATGCGCATCTGGAGCCGGGGCGAGGACCACGCCCTGGTCCAGATCACCGAGCCGCCGCGCGAGAAGGGCACCGCCACCCTGAAGGTGGAGAACAACCTCTGGAACTATCTCCCGCGCATTCGTCGCACCATCCGCATCCCCCCCTCGATGATGCTCTCCTCCTGGATGGGAAGCGACTTCACCAACGACGATCTGGTCCGCGAATCCTCCTACCACAAGGACTACACCTACGAGGTGACCGGCAAGTCGGAGGAACCGGCGGGCTGGACCATCCGTTTCACCGCCAAGCCCGACGTGGTGGGCCTGTGGCAGTGGTTCGAGCTGGTGGTGACGCCGGACGGGCAGCTCCCCGTGGTCTCGCGCTGGTATGACCGGAAGGGGGAACTGGCCCGGATTCTGACCTGGGACGAGGTGCGCGAGATGGACGGCAAGCGCGTCCCCACCCGGATGACCCTCGTTCCCCAGGACCGGAAGGAGGAGGGGAACAAGACCATCATGGTCTACCTGGAACTCGATTTCGACGTGGACCTTCCCGAGGACACCTTCAGCCTTTCGCGGCTGGAACGGCAGGAATAACATGCGGCACAGCACCGGCCAGATCGCGTGGCGGAACCTCTGGCGCAATCCGCGTCGGACGGTGCTGGCCCTGCTTGCCATTGCCGTCGGGCAAGCCGCTCTGCTAGCTTCGCAGGGCCTGATGCGGGGCTACGGCGACAACATCCAGCAGGCCATCACTGGTCCCATGGTCGGACACGTCCAGATCCATGCCCCGAAGTACCGCGAGGATCGGTCCACGGATCTGGTGCTGGACGGCGTCGCCGCCATGGCCACGAAGGTCGCGGCCTTGCCCGGCGTGACCAGTGCCGCCCCCCGCATCTATGCCCCGGTCCTGATCGCGCCGGAACGGCAGGCCTTCGTTGCCACCGTGGTCGGCGTGGATCTCGCCGCGGAATGCCAGGCCTTCGGCCTCTTGTCCGAACGCCAGGAGCCGCTGGCTTCCGGCCAGGTGCTGATCGGCTACCGCTTGGCCCGTTTGGCGGAAATCCGCGTCGGCCAGGAGGTGGCCATCGTCGGGCAGGCGGCGGACGGCAGCCTGGCCAACGACCTCTACACCGTGCAGGGCATCGTCAAGGGCCCCGTGGACCTCGTCAACCAGTCCGGCGTAGTCATGGGCCTGGCCGATGCCCAGAAGCTCCTGGCCATGCCCGATCAGGCCCACGAGCTGATCGTCCGCACGGCAGGGCTCAAGGAAGTGCCTGCCTTGGTGGCGGCCCTGCGGGCCGATCCGGATCTGGCGAGTCTCGACATCGCCACCTGGCGCGAGTTGGTCCCGGAACTGACCATGATCGTGGACATGGTGGACCGGGTGGGCTACTTCATCCTGGCTCTGATTCTCGTCGCCGCCATCGCGGGCATCGCCAACACCCTGATGATGGCCACCTACGAGCGGCTGCACGAGTTCGGGATGCTGCTGGCTCTGGGCTGTACGCCGCGCCGCATCATCCGTCTGATCCTGGCCGAGGCTGCCTGGCTGGGCAGCGTCGGGGTGGCGGTGGGGACCGTGTTCGGCGGCGTCTTCCTCGCCGTCACCCGCCGGACTGGTATCGATATGTCCTCCTGGGGCGGCACGAGCGTCAGTGATCTGGCCTATGCGGGCATGCGTCTGCCCTTGGAGATCTACCCCCGGATCACCGCTCTCGACCCCATCGTGGGCTTGGTTTCGGTGGTGCTGGTCTCGTTGTTGGCTGCGAGTTGGCCAGCTTGGTTGGCGGGGCGGCTGGACCCGATGGAGGCGATGCGCGCATGAAGCTCTCCATCGCCAGTCGCTACGCATGGCGCAGTCTGTTGCGGCACCGCCGCCGCACCTTCCTCTCGGTGGCGGGGATCGCCATTGGCTGCGCGGTGTGTCTTTTTGTCGTCGGCTTTGTCCGGGGCGAGGGGGAGATGATGCTGCGGGCTGCCGCCGCCAGCGGGGCTGGCCATCTGCGCATTGCGCCACCCGGTTGGCGCGAGACCGGCGAGAACCGCCTCCGGCTTGATCCTTGGGAAGACCTGCTGGCCCTGGCCGCAGAGACACCCGGCGTCACCGTGGCCACGCCCCATGCCCGCGCCGAGGCTCTGCTGGCGATGGGCACCCGGACCGCCGGGGTTTCTTTGGTGGGTGTGGACCCCGCCCGTGAGCCCCAGGCCAACCGGTTGGTCCAGCGGGTGACCGAGGGCCGCTATCTCGCCCCTGGCGAAACCGGCACGACCGTCATCGGCCACGCCCTGGCGGACCGACTCGGGGTGGGCGTCGACGATCTCCTGATGGTGACTACCTCCGGCCAGGGCGGCGAGATGGGTAGCGCCATGCTCAAGGTGGTCGGCATCGTGTCCACGGGCAGTCGCTTGCTCGACGACACCTTCTGCCAGGTCTCTCTGGCCGACGTGGCCCAGTTGACCGGCTACGAGGGCGTGGGCGATATCACCCTGTTGGTGGATGATCCCCAGCGGCGACTGGACGCGATCCGGCAACGTCTAGCCGCCCGGATCGGCCAGCGAGCCGAAGTCCTTGGCTGGCAGGAGGTGGTGCCCGAACTGGCGGCAGGAACCGAGGTGGACGCCACCTGGAGCCGTCTCATCGTCGGGGTTATCACGCTGGTTGTCTTTTTCGGCATCGCCAGCGCCCAACTGGCGGCGGCCCTGGAACGGCGGCGCGAGTTTGCCGTGCTCTCCGCCCTCGGCATGAAGCGCGGCCGCATGGTGGGGATCATGCTCACCGAGGGCCTCCTGCTGGGCAGCATAGGTGGCCTGCTGGCCTTGCTCGTCGGGGCTTCGCTCACCTACCTTTCGGCCACCTACGGCATCGATTTCAGCGGCATGTACCACGGAGCCGATATGGGCATCTCCAACATCCTCATCGACCCGATCATGTACAGCGATTTCGGCTGGTGGCTGGTGCCGCTGGCCCTGTTGCTCTCGCTGGGTGCCACCATGCTCAGTTCCCTCTATCCCGCCTGGTACGCGGTGCGGACCGACCCCGCCGAAGCCCTGCGGGTGGACCAGTGACCCGGAAGCCGACCATGCCCGACGATCTCCTCATCCAAGCCGAAGCCGTCACCAAGACCTACCACGCGGGCAACGTGGCCGTGCCCGCCCTGCGCGGGGTAAGCCTGACCGTCGGCGCGGGCGAATTCCTCGCTCTGGTCGGCCCCAGCGGCAGTGGCAAGACGACCTTCCTCAATCTGGTCGGTGCCCTTGACACCCCCACATCGGGCGCGCTGACCGTCTTCGGGCGCGACGTGGCCCGACTGGGCAAAGGGGAGCGGGCGGAACTGCGGCTCCATGCCCTCGGTTTCGTCTTCCAGGCCTACAATCTGGTCCCCGTGCTCACCGCGCGGGAGAACGTGGAGTTTGTCCTGGAGTTGCAGGGCATGGGGGCGGAACGGCGCACTCGCGCCGAGGAAGTGCTGGCCCAACTGGGCCTGGTCGATCTGGCCGACCGCCGCCCCAACGAACTCTCCGGCGGCCAGCAGCAACGGGTGGCCGTAGCTCGGGCCGTGGCCTCCAAGCCCCGTTTGGTGCTTGCCGACGAACCCACCGCCAACCTCGACGGCGAGAACGCCGAGACTCTGATCGAGCTGATGCGCACCCTCAACCGCGAACAGGGCATCACCTTCCTCTTCTCCACCCACGACCCCCGTGTGGTCCGCCACGCCCGCCGCATCATCACCCTGGAGGACGGCCTCGTCGCCCGCGACGAACCCCACACCCCGGAGACGGCCCATGCCTAGCCGCCTCCTTGGCCTGCTTTGCCTCTTTGCCCTCGGCCTTCCTGCCACCGACCTGTGGCGGCAGGGGGATTTCCGCTATCTGGCCCTGAATCCCACCCTCAAGCTGGGCGGGTTGGAGACCCACAATCCCGACGACCCCTTCCTCTACCCGGACGAATGGACCACCGTCGGCCTCTCCCGCCTCCGGCTTGATCTGCATCTGCGCTGGGACGATGCTGCCGACGCCCGGTTGGCCTATGAGGCCAGCAGCCGTTGGGTCAGCGGCAACCAGACCGGGGCGGGACTGGGTATCCTCCCCACCACGGTGCCCGCTCCCTACCGGCTCCGTTCCTTGCAGGGGAACTGGTACGAGGGCGACCATGTTCTCGGCAGCCACGAACTCGACCGCGCCTTGGTGGCCTTCCATCCCGCCTGGGGCGAGGTGACCATCGGTCGCCAGGCCATCGGCCTGGGCCGGGGTGTGCTCTTCAGCGCGGTCGATCTCTTTGCGCCGTTCTCGCCTCTGGAGATCGACCGCGAATGGCGGCGCGGGGTGGATGCCTGCCGCGTGGAACGCCATCTCACCCCCAACTCCAGTGTCGAGGGCATCGCGGTCGGTGGCGAAAGCTGGGACGATTCCGCCTTCATTGGTCGCTGGCGCGGGTACGTGGGCTTGGTCGATGCCGAACTCCTCGGCGGCAAGCGCGGCGAGGACGGCTTCCTCGGCACCGCCATCTCCGCTGCCGCCGCCGATGCCGAGGTCCATGCCGAACTCGCCCTCTTCCACACCCCCGAAGCCCAACTTCAGGGCAGTATCCTGGGCGACGACCATCTCGTGCCCAAGGCCGTCCTCGGGGCCTCCTACACTCTGCCCGTCGGCAGCGGGCTCACCGTGCTTGGCGAGTACCACTACTCCGGCTTCGGCAGCCGCGATTCCGACCAGATCGCCACCCTCCTCAACCAGCCCAAATTCCGCAAACGCTACCTGCGTGGCGACACCCAGATCCTCGGCCGCCACGCCCTCGGCTTCCAGGC
>QKCY01000281.1 GCA_003245525.1 Victivallales bacterium
GGTAGGCGAAGTCGCCATAGATCAGAACATTCGCTGGTCGGGGGTTTCAGGTTAGGGTCTCGTCCATGCAGCGGCGCAGGGCGGCAGCCTGGTACTTCGCCTCGGGACCGCAGTGCGTATCGGCAAACAGCATCACGAAATCGCTGTCCAACGGCACCGTCTCGTCAGCCAGTAGTCCGGGAGCGAGGACGGCACCGGCCGAGACGGTGCCTAGACGCGCGAGGAATTGTCGCCGGTTCATATTCGGTACGCTCTCCGTGCTGCTGAGGAAGGAGTCTCGAAACTACCGCGCAAGAGACTCGGGATCAAACTGTCGGCGGGAATGGGAGCGGGGACAGCCTGCGGCCCCAAGGCCGTCGCCGTGGCCAGGGCTTTCCACTCGGCTTGACAAGCCGATCCGGTCCGCGACATTGATGGGCTGTACCCATGCATGAAGACGCCCTACGGCGTGCCAAGCGAAGAACATCCTCAGCCCGGAAAGACCGATACCATGTCCCAATTCGATAATGTGACCGTCGTGCGCGAGGCCAACATCTACTTCGACGGCAAGGTGACCAGCCGCTCGGTCCTCTTCGCCGACGGCACGAAGAAGACCCTGGGCATCATGCTGCCCGGCGACTACGAGTTCGGCACCGATGCCAAGGAAGTGATGGAAATCCTCTCCGGCAAGCTGGAAATCCGCCTGCCCGGCGAAGACTGGAAGCCCATCCAGGGCGGGGAGAGCTTCGAGGTCCCCGCCAAGTCCAAGTTCGGCCTCAAGATCGTCGAAGTGACCGACTACTGCTGCAGCTACATCAAGTAGATCGCCGCGACCGGCAGAACCTGCGCCACCGGCCTTCCCCAGCGTAGCCTGAGCGTCCCGCTCGGGCTACCTGTGGACGGGCATGCCAGATGGACTCGTTGGACGCCTCTGGTGCCCATCGGGCTTGGCTTTCCGCCAACGGGCCGGTGCTTTCTGGAAGGCATGTAACCAGGGGCGTCCACGGAAGTTGGGAACCCCACTGGACTACACGGTGTCCAGCAAACCACGGAGCGTCCGGCTCCTCTTTTCGTAGAGAAATGTGTTGGTTCCCCCCCTGCAGAACACACGAACCACATGTATGGGAGTTGACGGCGAGTTGTGACAAAAGCCATGGAATAGCGCGATGAAAGAGTTACAGATTCTCTCACTGAGTGGCGAGATTGCGGTACTCGACAGCGTGGCACTGGCGGATCTCCGGTCACAAGTTCGCGGCGAAGTCCTTACCCCCGATGATGCTGGCTACGACGGCGTGCGCCAGATATGGAACGCGATGATCGACCGCCGTCCGGGGCTCATCGTGCGCTGTACCACAGCGGACGATGTGGTCAGAACCGTGCGTTTCGCCCGGCAACACCAACTGCGGACCTCGGTCCGCGGCGGAGGGCACAACATCGCCGGGAAATCGCTCCAAGACGGGGCGCTTCTGATCGACCTCGCGCCCATGCGTTCGGTCGAAGTGGACCCAGTCGCCCGGACGGCCGTCGTCGGTCCTGGCGCGACCTTGGGCGACGTGGACCGCGCGACGCAGGCGCATTGTCTGATTGTGCCGACGGGGATCAACTCCACAACCGGCATCGCCGGCCTGACCCTCGGCGGCGGGTTCGGCTGGCTCAGCCGTTCGCTCGGCATGACCGTTGACAACCTGATCGCGGCAGAAGTGGTTACGGCGGCCGGAGACAGCCTTCGGTGCGACGAGCAGAGCCACGCCGATCTGTTCTGGGCCCTCCGTGGCGGCGGCGGCAACTTCGGGATTGTGACCGCCTTCGAGTTCCGGTTGCACCCCCTGGGGCCAGACGTCATGTGCGGCCCCATTGTCTTCCCCTTCGACCAGGCTCGTGACGTGCTGCGCAAGTACCGCGAGTTCTGCGCGACGTGCCCCAACGAGCTCACGGTGTGGGCCGTGATGCGGGACGCCCCTCCCCTGCCGTTCCTCCCGCCCGCCGCCCATGGTACCCGAGTCCTGATCCTCCCGGCCATGTACAACGGTTCCCTTGAAACGGGCAGGAGGGCCTTGGCTTCCCTGCACAAACTGGGGAATGCCATTGCGGATGGGTTTGGCGTCTGTCCCTTCGCCGGGTTCCAGCAGGCGTTCGATCCACTTCTCACGCCGGGGGCACGCAACTACTGGAAATCCCATAACTTCACCGAACTGAGCGACGGCCTGCTGGAGACGCTTCTGGACTACGGCTCCAGGCTTCCCAGTCCACAGTCCGAGATCTTCGTCGCCCAGATGGGGGGTGCCACCAACACCGTCTCCCCCACTGCCACCGCCTATCCCCACCGCGATGTGGAGTTCATCATGAACGTCCATACGCGCTGGGACACGGCCGACCAGGACAGCGCGTGCATCGCGTGGGCGCGTGATTTCGCCGACGCGACGAAGCCATTCGCCACCGGCGGCGTGTACGTCAACTTCATCAGCGAGGGCGAGGACCGAGTCAAGGGCGCGTACGGGGCCAACTACGACAGATTGGCCGCCGTGAAGGCGAAGTACGACCCCGACAACTTCTTCAGCGTGAACCAGAACGTCCGGCCGAGCTGAGTTGCCGGGCCATCTGTCCTGATCGCGAGTCCCTTCCTGCCCTGGTTGGGAGCGTTTGGCCCTATTCCCCTGCCGAACCAGAACCGACGCTCCCAATCTGGCTGCCGCAACCCCACGGCCACGAGGATCGTCGGCCGGAGAGGCTTGTGCGGACTGTGGGCCAGTGTATCTTGCGGGCCTTGGATGCAGACCCTCCGGGTGCGCCGGAGAGGCTGGAATTGACGGTGCTGGAGCTTCGCCAAGGGGAACCACGATGATCCGCAGCCTGTACACGTTCGAGATCGGGGAAGAGTTCGCACAGATGCGTTCGGTGCCGGTGGCCATGGGGCCGGGCCGGGAGGACGCGGTGCTCTTCATCCATTCCCAGCACCCGAACATCGATCCGTGGTCGGAGGCGTTCAACTACGCCCGCGACACGCTGAAGCTCTCGCTCGTCACCATGAGCGGCAAGCTGCTTTGGCGACGGGATCTGGATTGGGGTGTCGTGCCCGGCATCTGGTACACGCCGGTCATCTCCTTCGACCTCGACGGCGACGGGGTGGACGAGATCTGGTACGTGGGCAACACCAACCCGAAGCTGCCCCTCTCCATCGACTACCGGGTGCTGGAGCGGATCGATCCGCTGACTGGCGAGGTCACCGGCCAATGGCCGTGGCCGAGATATCCGCGCAACGAGTCCATGAGCCACACCTACCGCTACTCCCTGGCCGCAGGCTACGCCCACGGGCAGCCGGTGTTGGTCACCGCCCAGGGCACCTACCACGACATGCACCTCCAGGGCTACAATCCCGGCATGGAGAAGCGCTGGGAGGTCTACATCCCGGCGGCGGAACCCGGAGCCCGGGCCAGCCATGTGTTCCCGATTCTGGACATGAACGAGGACGGGATCGACGAGATCTTCTGGGGCGAACGCATCCTGAGCATGGACGACGGGCACGAGTTGTTCTGCTGCGACCGGGACGGTTTCCACGCCCATTCCGACATCGTGGCCCCCTTCATCGACCCCGCCGACGGCAAGAAGTACATCTACACCTGCCGCGAAGGCGGCGGTGCCCCGCGCGTGGTGACCTACGATTTCGCTGGCAACATCGTCTGGAGCGCCGTCGAGGCCGGCCACATCCACAAGGGTTGGGTCGCCAACATCGGCGAGGATCGGCGGCGCATCGCCATGGCCATGAGCCTGGCCCTCGGGGCGAGCGGCAGCGAGTGCCACAAGAGCACCCCGATCCTCTACTACTTCGACGCGGTCAGCGGCGAGCCGGTCGAGTTCAACCTGCCCTTCCTCGGCTGCCATCTCATGCCCATCGACTTCACCGGCGACGGCTACCACGAGTTCTTCGGCACTGGCGGCGACGCCCTCGGCAAGGTCTACGACCGACACGGCAAGCTCCTGGCCGATCTCGGCGCGAGCGCCCAGCAGGTCCGCTCCGGCAAGATCCTCCCCCTGCCCGGCCAGCAGATCATGCTCGGCTACGGCAAGGAGAAGGTGGTGCGCATCTGGGGCGACGACGCGGCGGCAACGCCCTCCCCCGATCCCCTGTGCGAGCGCTACCACACCTTCATGCAGCACCTGATGGGCTCGGGCTACAACCACATCAACAGCGTCCAGTCCTGCGGAATGTGATGGTCTGAGAGCCTGGGCTACGAACGGAGAGCGAGGACCACATGCGGAATCGTCTGGTCGGAATGAGGATGGGAGTGCTGGCGATGGCTGCTCTGCTGGCGGTTTCCTCGCTTGCCGAGGATGGGCCCCGAAACCAGTGGTACCGGGATAGCCGGGTCTGGGTCCATTTCGACAACCACAGTTCCCTGCTCGGCAAGGGGCAGAGCGTGGACGATCTCACGGCCATGCTCGGGACGATTCCTGCCGACATGCTGCAGGTCTCGGCCCAGAGCAACACCTACGCGACCTATCCCACCACCGTCGGCTGGAACCATCCGCGAGCGGAGGGGTACGACACGGTCGGCACGTTCCGGGAGGTGAGCCGACGGCTGGGCCGGCGCTTCTGTCTCTACATGTCCGTGGACCGGCGGCCCGTCCAGTTGGCCGAACACCCGGAATGGGGGGCCATCGATGCCCAGGGCAAGCCGATCATCAACGGCGAACCCATCGTCTGCCAGCGTCCGAACCGGCAGCACAAAGGCTATCTCTACGAGCAGTTCATCCCCCAGATCCGCGAGTTGGTCCGCCTCTACGATCCCGACGGTTTCTGGTTCGACGGCGACTACGCTCTGACCCGGCCCTGCTGGTGCCCGAACTGCCTCGCGGAGTGGCAGGCCGAGACCGGCAAGGACACTCCCCGCGATGCCGCCTCTCCCGACTGGCAACCGTGGCTCGACTGGCACCGCGCGCGCTACCGTCTGTACCGCCAGGCCGTGGCCGAGGCGATCCACGAGGCCAGCCCCAAGGCGCTCTACACCAGCAACTGGTCATGGGCCTGGACGCCCGAACCCGTCCCCCCCTATGTGGACACCATGAGTGGCGACGCCTGGAGCATCCGGCAGGTCGTCTGCGTGACCCAGCGCTGGGGTGCCCAGCAGCAGACTCCCTGGGACATCATGAGCTTCTGCATGCCCGCGTCGCGCACCTTCAAGGACTACTCCCTGCAACGCACCCTCCAGGAAGGCGGCCTGACCATGGCCTCGGGCGGCGTCTGGTGCCTTTGGGCCTTCGGCGGCGACCGGGTTCCGGCAGCGGGGGTGGAGATCGCCCGCCATGCGGCCGAATTCGCGCGCGACCGCGCCGCCGCCCTCGGACCCAGTGTGTCGCTGGCCCACGTGGCTGTTCTGGACAGCGAGACCACCTGGGAGGCGGGCGGCCCCGGCGGCATCGACGGACCGGCCCATACGGTTGCCCGGGCCCTCCTCGAAGCCCACTACTTCACCGATCTGGTCAACGAGACCACCTTCCGCCAACGCCTTACCCCCTACCGGGTAGTCGTGCTACCGGACTGCCGCGTCGTCGCCCCGGAAACCCTGGCCGCGCTGAAAGCATTCGCGGAAGAAGGCGGGCTGGTCCTGGCTCTGGGCGCAGCCCTCAGCGATACCAGTCAGGAACCGCAGGCCGCCGCCTTGCTCGGGCTGACCCGCCGGGCGCGGACCGACCGGCAAGTTGTGCAGCTCGGCCGAGGACGCTGTTGCCTCGGCAACCTCTGGGAGGTAACCGACCAGACGGCCGAGACCATCGCGACCTTCGCCGATGGCACTCCCGCCCTCACCTCCCACAAGCTGGGCAAGGGGACGGTCGCCTACTTCGCCAGTGGGGAGACGGCCTACCCGGACGACGCGCTCTATGCCGGCGCGCTCGCCGCCCTGGGAGCCGGTCCCTCCTACCGCGTGGTCGATGCGCCCGCGGACGCCGCCATCGTCTGCACCCTTCGTCGGCGGGGCGAAGACACCGTGCTGCACTGCGTGGACCTGACCGCCCGCGTGAACGGGATCAACATGGACGTGGACACGACCGACCTCACCGAATGGAACCCCATTCGGCGTGCCACCATCGTCCTTGGCACCGATCAGCAACCGACGGCGGTCGCCGCACTGCCAGGCGGGGTCCGCACCGGAACCCGTATCGAGAACGGACAACTGCGGGTGTCCATGGCCGACTGGCAGACGCACGCGGCCGCCGTCCTCCGTTTCCCAACCGCCACCACCATCGGCCTTCTGCCGCCAGAACCATCCCTGCCAGCCGATGCCTTCCATCCGGACAGCCAGCGCGGGGGGCTCATCTTCCGCGACGACTTCGCGGAGCTCCCGGTGGGGCAACGCCCGGTCTCTCCGTGGAAACCCGAACTCCGCGGAACCACAAGCATTGCCGCCGTCGGCGAAGCCACGGCCGGTCGCCAATGCCTGGTTTTCCACGACACCGAGAACTCCAGTTTCTGGCCCTTCCTGCACCGCTCGTTCCCGGCCATCCGGCAGGGAACAATCACCCTCAACTACGAACTGCGCGTGGGAGCGGCGGATTGCCTGGTCGAACTGCGCTACGAGGGCAAGGGCGCGGGACCGAGTATCCGGCTGGACAGCGAGGGACGCCTAACCCACGCCGGCAAGGAACTCGCCACTCTCAAGCCGGATACCTGGCACCAGTTCCGGATCGTATGTCGGCTCGGGGATGCCACCCCCAGCTTCGACTTGACTGTGACCCCGGACGGAGGCGAGCCCCAGACCTTCTCCGCCCTGCCCTACGCCACGGAGTGGTTCTACCTCTGCAACAGCGTCTTCTTCGTGGGCTCGGCGAACCGGGACGGCGACTTCTACCTCGCCAATATCCGCTTCGACCGCGCCCCGCTGGCCACGCCGTGATACCAAGCTGCCGTCATACGAAGAGGATTGCGCACTGCCTCACACGTTTCCTCGGCGGTTGATCCATGATCGGGGATTCCCGGCCGGAACCCCTGCATATCCCAGGTGTGGAGCGGTCGCGGCCCCGCGACCACTTCTCCCGGACCATGCCCAACAAGCCCCTGGGAGCGGGCAGGTTCGCGCAGGAGAGACGTTCCGGGACGGGCTAAGCGGTTTCCGGCGCTCCGCGCCGTGGTCGCGGGGCCGCGACCGCTCCCCCGCGTGACCCCGATCCGGTACCGGTCCCCAACTGCCCGAATCCCACGGGGGCTTCCCAGGACTCTATGGCTGTTGTCCAACTGGCATGAATTCGGTCACCGGGAGCGCCGGCATCCTTGCCGGCATTCCCGAATTCGCTTTGCCGACAGGGATGCCGGCGCTCCCGGTCATTTCTCGGCAAAGACGAGCTTGCCCATTTCGGCTTCCCAGCCGCGGTATTCCTTCGTATCAGTGATGTAGACCCGGAGGTTGAAGGGAATCGTCTGGCCGGGCTCCGGCTTGAGGCCGAGGGCGGCGAGGGGGATCTGCCACTCACCCTTCCAGCCCATGGCAGAGCCCCAGTTGGTCTTGGTGACCTTGCCGACGAAATGGATACTTTCCTGCAAAGCAGATGCCTCGCCCTGGTCCGCCACGCACTGGAGAGCGCCACCGGCGAACCCGCGAATGCGGAAGGTGACAGCAGTGCCGTCCGGGCGCTTGCCTTCGATCCGGATCTCCGCCGCGTCATCCTGCTCCCAGGCTGCGCCCTCGGTGACGCTGGTGCCACGGAAACGGTTCACTTGCAGGCCCACGTAGAGGTTCTGCGCATCGTAGCCAACCTGGGCCCGGCTGGGCGGACCGCCGGGGGTGAAGGACTGGCTGTCCCGGTCCAGCGTCGCCGCCGGTACCGGCCATTCCTCCGCCTTCACCACGGCGTCCAGAGTCGGGGGAACCGGCATGAGGCCGGCTACCATGGGTTGGCCCTTCGGCCCGTGCGGCGGGTCCAGTGGCACCCAGCCGTCGATCTGGAAGGTGTCCTTCCCTTCCCCCCGGAAGATCAGGTTGTTCTCCCAGGTCTTCGCGGCGTTGCGGAAGCTGAACCGCAGTTTGCCCTTCACGTAGAGGGTGTTGCCGGTGAAGGTCACGTTCTCCGAGCTCTGGAAGGAGACGGTCATGTCCTCGTCGGAGATAAAGGTATTGTCGCGGAGGATGGTGCCCCGCGTGATGTGGTTGTGCGTCGGGCGAGCCACATTGAGCGAGACATTCTGCTCGATGACACAGTCATGGGAACCCTCGTCCAGATAGTAGCCCGAGGCCCCGAAGCCCTGGCCGTTGGGCCGGATGTCCCGCACCATGTTGCCCCGGATCACGCTCTCGCGCAGGTTGCCGTAGATGGCGGCGCCGTCGTGCATGACCAGCATGGCCCGGTAGACTAGGTTTCCCTCGATCAGGCAATCCCGGCCGCTGCCGCCGATCACCCCGGAATAGGGGGTGTCGTTGATCTCGTTGCGGACCAGCCGGATGCCGTCGCCGCCCATGAGCACCCCCGCCGAACCGGGGAAGTAGAAGCCCACATGGTGGATGTGGTTTCCCTCCACCACAATGCCGTTCGCGCCAGCCTTGAGCCCGCAGGCACCCGTGGGACCGATTTCGCTATTGCTCAACACCCCGCCGGAGGAAGCGCCGATGGCCACGCCCAACCCACCGACGTTGGTGGTGGCCAGGGTGTCCAGCACGCAGTCCTTGGTGTTGGTCAGTTCGATGGCACCGGTCAGCCCGGCACCGCCCCAGCCGCCTGGCTTCAAATCGACCGACGTGCATTCCACGGTCAGACTCCGCAGCGTGACCCCCACGACGGGATGCTCCTTGCTGCCCGCCAGGACGATCACCTGATTCACCGCCGGGGCGACGATCTCGGCAGTGGCCATGTCCTCCTCCGGCAAGGGCCAGTAGACCAAGCGCCCGTTGGTGCGGTCCAGATGCCACTGGCCAGGCTCCTTCATCCCCTCCCGGATGTTGTAGATCACGTACTTGCGCCGGTTGCACGCCCCCATGGGCCAGGAGGCGGGCGAGGACATCACCAGCGTATGGTTCTCGCGGTCATGGCTCGCCACACCGAGCAGGGACTCTGCCCACATGTGGTAGAGGCGGACCTCGGCATTCCTTACGTCGATATCCTCGGGAATGTCGCCTGCCTTGTAGGGCATGACGGTCAGCTCTTCCAGGGTAGGCTTCCGCGCCCAGAATCCGGCCAGCATCGGCAACAGGGGCAGATCCCATTTGCCAAGGTTGTCCAGTGTATCCGTCGTGTTCGGCCACGTGGCCCGGGTCGCCAGCCGACCATTGACCAGCAGGGCCCGGAAATCCCATGTGCCTTCCTTGACGCCGGGCAGATCCACCTGCCAGAAGGTCTCGCCGTCCCGCTGCCAGCCCGTCAATTTCTTGCCACCGAAGAGGCGGACCTTCGCCCGATCCTCGCCGACGATGGTCAGGCCATTGTCCTCCGCCGTCAGTTGCAGCGGCTCGGTGACGAAGTAGTCCCCGGCGTGGACCCGGATCGTGTGCGGCCCCTCCCCCGCCTTGCGGGCGGCATCACGTGCCGCCACCAGCGTCGCGAACGGCTGCTCCGCCGTGCCCGGCCCGCCATCCTGTCCGTCCACCGCCACATGGAACTCCGCCGCCAGACCCGCCAACGGCGACGCCAACGCGCACAAAGCCATCACCTGAGCCATCGCCACCATACTCCTGCAACCCATAGGGAGTTCTCCGAACAAACTAAGCCTGCGAAACCTTCCTGGCTGGTCCGGCCCGTCTGTGAGCAGGCCGGAACCGCTGCAACCTAGCGTGGGCAACGGTACCATGCCAACCTGCCCGTCCCCACAGTGGCACCGACCAATGGCCCATCACTGCGAGTCTGACGCTGGCCCGTCGCGCCCCGCCATGCTGCCGTTCCGGCAGGCTCGGGGTATGCTCGCAGGGCAGACGCCCGACCGCAAGCGGACGGAACAGTCGACGGGATTCCCCCTTCCCTTGTTTGCTGCGTCACCAACTCACGCTAGTTTGAGCAGTGGTGTTTCCAGGTCGGTCCGGCACAACGAGCGCAGAGGGAGAAAGCCATGAGCCAGAATGTGGATTTTGGGCAGAGCAAGCCGCTGGGGTTCTGCGGGCTTCTTGCGGGTGCCGCCATTGCGATTGGCGTGCCTTGGGTGGTTCTGTCCCATGCAGGTACGGCCGGGCTTGGCGGGATTTCTGCTGCCCTGCTCTCGGTGCTGGGCGTGGTGGGCGGAGTGGTCCTCGCCGTCGTGGCGATTTCCCTCTCCATCGTGATCCCCAGGAAAGTCCAGCAGTAGCCTCGGCAACGCTTCCTTACCACTCGTGGGGGTTGTGCCTTGCGCCCGAACGCGGGTCGGTTACGGTTGGTCATTCCCCGTAGTTCCAGGCTGAAAAGGACAGCAGCATGAGGAAGCTGGCATTGGCAATACTCGCTGGTCTGGGTGGCGTTCTTGGTGGCTCCGGCTTCGCGGCGGAGACTGGCGTACAGGTTATTCCGGTGGATTCCCCAGCCTTCGTGTTCTCGCCCGGGAACTGGGTGGGGGATGAGGGACGCGGCGGCAGCCGGTTCCGCCAGACCTGGAATCCCTACGCCTACTGCCAGGTTGCCTGGGAAAGCAAGGCCGCCGAACCCGCCGCGACGCTGTTGTTGGACACGTCCACGTTCACGACGGCCTTCAAGCCTCTGCGGATCGCCTATGCGGTCGATGGGGTCTGGAAATCCCAGGTGTCGGCGGCAGAACGGATCCCGCTGGAGAACCTCAAGAAGGCAGGGCGGCACGAGCTGACCGTGGTCCTGCACTGGTCGGAGCAGAAGGAACGCTGGGGCAGTCCCGACGCAAGCGGCCTCAATGTCCTGCGGATCACGGGACTGGAAGTGGACGCGGAGAGCACGCCCATGCTCGCTCAACCCCGACCGAAATGGGCGCTGATCGTAGGCGATAGCATCACCGAGGGCTGCGGGGCGACCGAGTTATCCTCCTACTCGCACCTGGTCGGCCAGGCGTTGCTGACGCTGGGCTACGAGTACGGAGTCAGCGCCTGCGGTTGGAGCGGCTGGCTCAACAAGGGAGACAACCCGCCGGGCGACGTGCCGGGCTACTATGTCATCCGCAACTCCGTGGACGGGGTCGGCGGCGAGTACGACGAAACGGTCAGCCGCTGGAACAAGATCGACGGCAACCACCACTCCCTGCTGGATGCGCAAGGGCACCTCAGCGCCTATGGCGGAACCGGCCAGGAACCCGCGCTGATCCTGCTCAACTACGGGACCAACGACATCCTCCACAAATCGAACCCGAGCGACACAAAGGCGAGCATCAACCAGGGCCTCGCCGCCCTGCGCGAGGCCGCCCCGAACGCGCAGATCGTGGTGCTCATTCCCTTCGGCCAGTACTACGCCAAGGACCTCAAGGCAGCCGTCGCCGCCCGGCAGAACGCCCCGGAGCCCGACCGCCGGATTGCGGTGATCGATCTCGGCCCCAGCGCGGCCCGGAGCATCGCCGGCAACGGCGGTCTCTTCGGTGGATTGCATCCGAACGACCGAGGCCATGCCAACTTCGCCGCCGCACTCATCCCGCAAATCGTCCGCCTGCTGCCTGCTGAGTAACCGAGCCAGGAGGGAACCGAAGGCTTCCTGGTTCGTAGCCCGAGCCGGTGGCAATCCGCCATCTGTCTGTCGCATCGGCAAACCAGCTCCCCGAGGGTTGCGGCGTGACCGGGATTGCCACCAGGACAGGCTGCTGCTTTGGTGCTACAGTTTGTGGGAACTGAGTTGAAGTCAGCCGGGGAACCCTCGTCTGCCGGTTTTTCCTACCGTCCACCACACTGTCCACAAGCGATGCGTGAATCGGTCACCCTCTCCAGGGCACACGTTCCGCAGGGCACAATGAAAGACGCCCGGAAACATGCGCCGTATCATTCCGTCCTGCGTTCTACTCTGCGCCCTCGCCGCAGTGCTGCTCAGCGGCCTGCACATCGTCGGACAGGGCTACCGGCCCCCGGACGATGCCCTTCGGCACTGCGCCAAGGCGGTCTCGGGCCGTGCTTGGTCCGATGTGCTGGTCCTGGCCCCCGGCTATACGTTTGACCACCACTACGGCTGGCACACCATTCTGGGTGCCCTGCACCGTCTGGGACTGAGCAAGGAGCAACTGCTCGTTTTCTCGGTAGTGGGGCTCTTCTTCTACGCCCTCTGCCTGCCCATGTTCATGGTCCGGCGCGGCGAATACTGGTTCATTGCGGTGGCGCTCCTGTTCTTCGTCTCGCCCGATCTGGTCAGCCGGTTCCTGCTCGGCCGCCCCTACCTGCTACAGACGGCGGTGACCACCTTCATCTGCCTGCGCTGGCGCGACTTCGACCAAGCCAAGCCAAACTGGCAACAAATGATCGCCCTGATTGGGCTGACGGCGCTGGCCGCGTGGTGCCGCAGCACGTGGTACCTGTTCCCCTTGCCAGTCCTGTGCGTGCTGCTTACGGGCCGGGTGCGCGCGACCTGGCGGATTGCGGCTGGCACTCTGGTTGGCATCCTGATCGGTGCCGTCGCCACGGGGCATCCCTGGCTGTATCTCAGCGAGAGCACCCGCCATTTCCTGGCCGCGACGCAGCGGCATGTCCTGCCCTGGATGCTGGTCACCGAGTTCCATCCGCGCTCCCCCAACGGCATCATCACCGTCGTTGTCCTGGGAATGCTGGTCGCCCTGGTACTGCGCAAGCACTGGCAGCCGTCGGTGGTCAGGGACACGAGCTTTTACCTCATGCTGCTTTCGCTCCTGCTCGGCTACAAGGCGGTACGCTTCTGGATCGATTTCGGCGTGCCTGCCCTGCTCTGCTGGATGTGCGTGCAGCTCGAGGCGTTGGCGCAGGACATCGCTTCGCTGAAGCCGGAGAAGGGATGGCCTCGGCTGGGGCTTGTGGCCCTTGCGGGCGTGGTGTTCGCCGCCTCGGCGACGGCGGATCTGGGAGGGCGGTATTCCCGGTCTCTGCTGGTCAAGACCCTGAGCGAGACGAAGGACAAGGACTATCTCCCCGAGCCGGGTGGCATCGTGTATAGTTCCAGCATGTTGGTGTTCTTCCAGACGTTCTACCAGAACCCCGACGCGCCCTGGCGGTATGTCCTTGGTTTCGAACCTGGCATGATGACCGACGAAAACCGGCAAATCTACCGGCTGATTCTGTACGGCGGAGGAGACAAGCAGTTCTTCCGCCCGTGGGTCATCAAGATGCGGCCCCAGGACCGCATGATTCTCGAACTGGCTGCGAAACCGGCCATCGATGGGCTCGAATGGACCAATGTGCGCGGCAAGTACTGGAGCGGCCGCCTGAAGACGGCGCAGGACGCCGACGCCGATGTGCCGGAGACGAGCGGCGATGGGACCGACGCCTCACCCATCCCCTCGCCGGTCACCGATACCCCGGACGACAGCGACTGATACTGGATCGACATCACCCGTAGAGTGCCGAAGTGGTTTCGGGGAATACGCGCCCTCCCCAGTTGGCGAGGCACCCCCGGTTCTCTCCTGACACCACAAATCCCAATCCTGTGCCAGCCGGGTAGCCGCGCGTTCGATGAACGCGCGGGGCTTGGTTGCCACAGCTATCACTGGATGGTGCCGAGGATGGCGATCTCCCGGTAGACGTTGAAGCCGAGGGGACCGTCGGCGAAGACGAAGCGCAGGGCCCGGACATTCTGGGCCAGAGAGGCTTCCCCGACCGGGCGGATTGCCACCTCGCTCAGGCCGGAATCGGCCTCGTTGCGGACCGCGGACAGTTCCACAAAGCGGGTCGGTTCGGCGACGGAAGCCCAGACAACCGTGTAGTGCTGGGAGGCGCGGGCGTCGTGGTGCCCGGCATAGGTGGCGATTCCCTCCAGACGGACACCGTGGGGCGCGGCTTGCGGGTCGAACACGATCTCCAGCGTGTTCCCCTTGGCAAACCCCACAAAGGTGTGGCCGTCGTCTTGCGTCGCCTCGGTTCCCTGCCGGTTCCCGGCAGTGCCGTTGAACAGAGCCAGGAGGTCTTTGCCGCCCCCTGCATGGGCGGGGTTGGCGGTGACCTTGGTGAGCAGGGCTGGCTGCAGAGCCAGGTTATGCTTGGCGCGGATGCGCTGATCCAGATCCTCGAGCGGATCGGCGGAGACCGTGACCCGCAGGCGGTCGGTGCTAGCGAGAAGGCGAGTCTTGGCGGGATCGCCCGCCGTCGCCAGTTCGCCGACCGGCCAGTCGCGCGACAAGAGCCGCACCGGCCCAAAGAGGCCGGAGACCGGGTTGCCGCGATAGCGCGAAGGGATGGTCTGATAGTGGTTGGCGAGGGTGTTGAAGACCAACACCTCCAGCACGTTCGGGCCGGGGCGGAGCTTCCCGGTCACGTCGAAGTGCCAGGGCGGGGCCACGCGCACCCCGGCATCCTCGCCGTTCAGGCGCACTTCGGCGGTGGCCGCCACGCGACCCAGGTCGAGGGACACCGTGCCGCGCGCCTCCTCGTCGGTCAGGTCGAACGCCAACCGGTAGCGCACCCCGCCGGAGTAGTTGTTCAGGATTCCCACCTGCGACCAGTCGCCCAGCCGCAGGTGTCCACTGCCATCCGTTTCCACGGCGATGGGTTCGGAAATGGCACCACCGCCATCGCAACCGGCTGCGGGCACCACCCGGAGCATGACCGTGGGAGCTTCGGGGGCAGGATGTGGGACCACGAAACGACCATCGGGTTCGGCGACCATCGGCTCGCCGTCCAGCCAGGCCTGGACCTGGCCCAACGCCTGGACCCGGATCGCCTTCGTGCCCGGGGCCGAAACGAAACGGTACCACTCGCTCCCAACTGCGGACACGGAGAAGGGAATCCGGGCCGGATCGCCATACCAACGCATGGCGAGCGGGACTGCGGAAGCGAAGGGCGGGGCCGACGCCCGGCGCATCACCAGATGGCCCCGCCCGGCGTGATCGTAGCGGACGAGCAGCGGATTGCGTCCCTCTTGCAGGGCAACCGGCTCGGCCAGACCGGGCAGTTGCTTCCCGTTGACGTAGGCGACAGCCGGAACCAGGTCCGGCGAGGTGTGCCCGCGACTCGCGCCGGAAGCACTGCCAGCCAGAATCATGGCAACCAGCGGTTCCGCCGCCTCGGCACAAGTCCACACGTAGTAGCGATTCCCCCCTTCCTCGTCCAGATAGCGGGTCTCGTTCAGCCCGTTGGTCGGCTTGCCCAGGCAGAGGAAATCGTCGGTAATCGTCCGCTTGAGACCGTGATAGCCCTGGTGGCCGGGATCGTTCTCCTTGCCGTCCCGCCAGGAGAAGTCGTAGGGATGCCACAGGAATTCCTGGCCAGCCGCGCTCACGGGAACGCTCGGATCGACTGCTCGCAACTGAGCGAGTTGCGGCTCGATCGCTTCCGGCTTGATGGAATCAGGCAACGGCCCCAGGACGTAGAACCGGGTGCCATAACCATGCAGCTTGCTCTCCCAGCGGGTTGCGTCCGTCGGCGGCTCGGTCCCGCGCTGCCAGGCGAAGCGGCGCGCCTCGACACCGATGGTCCGGTTGTCCTCCGTGACCGGCAGACGGAAGTCGCCTTGCGAGTTGTCCATGGTGGGAACGAAGCTCGCCGTCCAGGTGTCGGGGAGGACCTTCTGGCGCTCCGGGCGCTCGTCGGGCGGCGCAGGACTGCGCTGCTCCTGTCCGGGCGCGAAGACGACGACCTGGGCCTCATAGGCCTCCAGCGGCAGTTCCACGCGGGTGCCAGTCGCGGACTCGGCCACCACACGCAAGGGACGGCTGTCGCCCGTCCAGGGGTCCCAGAGCTCCACCGCGCCATGGGCGCGGAAGTCCACGACCGTTCCCGGCGCGGCGTCCATCACCAGATAAACGTCGCGTCCCCCCGCGCGGCGATGGAGCGAGCGAACCGTCCTTCCCTCCGCGCTCGCGTCCTGCACGAACGCGGCGCGGATCGCCGTCACGGCAGCGGCAGCGTCCGGCAGGCGGTGGTCGGGCCGGAACGCCTGGTCGGCCCGTTCGGCCAGTTGCGCGTCTTCCCGTCCGGCCCGGTCCGAGGCCGTGGGTACGGCACCAACGGTGTAGACCTGTCCGCCAGCGGCAGCGAAGGCCGCCGCCTGTTCGAGACTGGTCCAGCGGACCGCCGCCATGTTGGGGAAGACCAGCGCCTGGTAGGAGGCGTCCGGGCCGGGCACCATCAGCCTACCGTCTTTGACGACCGCCCGCGCCAGGGACTGGTGATCGATGAACTCGAAACTGATCCCCGCCGCCATCAGGCGCTGGGCCAGGTCGAAGGCGGTGTCCCGGGCCTTGTCGCCCGCCATCTCCGCCTCGTAGGGGGCAACCGGATAGACCACCGCCACGTCGGCGACGAGATGGCCCTGGCTCAACAGGTAGGACAGGCGCTCGAAGTAGCGGAGGAACACCCTCATGTGCTCCCAGTAGGGCATGCGGAAGTGGTAGCACGGCGGTGCCCACTCCCAGTGCGAACCGTAGGTGCTGTAGTAGAGCCCGTGCAGGTTGAGCAGAGTGCAGCCGTAGAGGTAGTTCTCCCGCGTGGCAAACATGATCTGCTCGGGGGTGGCCCCCCAGCCGAGGCTGTGGTAGCCCTCCAGCCAGACCCGCGGCCGCTGGTAGAGGTTGGCGATGGAGGATGACACCTTGCCCTTGATGATATCCGCCCGGCCGCCGGGCGTGTCGTGACCGGGTGCCGTGTACCACCGGGTCGCGCGGAAATAGTCGCCGAACTCGTCGGGCCGCCGCCCGCGCCCGCCGGAATCGCAGGCGAAGATCAGGCCCCGCTCCACATGCCAGCGGTAGACGGGACGGAAGTAGCGCTCCTCCATCAGGCTCATCCGCACATCGGCGTAGTCCATGCGCAGCTTGGGCGTGACCGGCCCCAGGTCCTGCCACATGGCGGGGAGTACCGCGAGAAGGTCATACCCCTTGCGCCGCAGGAACTCGGCCGCAAAGTCAGGGTTCCAGGCGAACTTGCCGACCCCGACCTGCAACTCGTCGTTGAAGAAGTAGTTGAGCACCTTGGCGGAGTGGTCCGGACTGTGGTCCTCGAACTGCTGGAAGAAACCCCGGATGACCGTCTCGCCGGCCCCCTCCAGCAAGGGGTTCAGGGACCCGGGAACGCGGACGTTGCGGAAGGTCCAGACCTCCCATTCGCCGTCTGGAACCGTCCAGCGCAGGGCCTGGTTGTCCACGAACGGCATCAGCTCCACGCCGCCTTGCTGGACCGTGTCCTGAGCGACCGGGTAGGCATGGATCGCCGCCAGGTCCTCGGGGCAGGACAGCGAGATGGTCTCGCCGCCACGCACGCGCTTGCGGTCGCCCACTTCGAGTTGCCGCGCGTTCCATTCGGGATGCGAGTAGAAGAGCTTGTAGAACAGGTTGTGCGCACCGCGTGGCCAATCCAGCGTGTAGGTGCTGAGGCCAATGCCCATGTTGAGTTCGCCACAGACTTGCGATACCTGCCGATAGACGTCCCACCACGCTTCGGAGAAGATCTCCGGGGGGTCCTGGTCGGTCAGCCAGCCGCTGGTGTCGAAATGGGAGTAGTTGACCTGGACGCCGCTGACGCCTTTGGCGTGGAGCTCGCGCACCTGCGCAATCAGGCGTTCCGCGTCCGGCGTGTCGCCGCTCCACCACCAGAACGGGACCTCCCCATAGCCCGGCGGCGGGTTCTGGAAACCGGGGCGCACATCGCAGTCCCCCGCCCGGCTCGGGTAGCCCAGGGAATCGGTACCCGGCGCCACTTGGGCCCGGGAGTCGCCCAGATCCGCCTCCGGCCCGACCGCTCCTGCCATGCCTGCCAGCAACGAGAACCTGCTCATGAGCAATGCCAACCTTCGCCAGTGCTTCATCGTCATCCAACCCGTTTGGGGGGTTCGTACCCCAAACCGTACGCCCGATTGGTTGCGCTGCCACTGGCGAGCGGTGGCGAAATGCCGACGAACCCCTATCTTCGCGGGGGTGAACGCCGCCGGTTGACACAGGAGAAACCGACCCATGACGCATCGCTTGCTGTCCGCATGGATTCTGGTTCTGGCCATTGCCGCCACCTGGGGACAGGAGAAGAAGCAGATACCGCTGACCACGGGCGACGACATCGCCTGCTTCTTCGCCATTCCCGGAGAGCCCCAGACGCTGCGGTTCAGGTCCGTCTCCCTGCCGGACGGGAAGGCGCTCGACTATGCGGTGAACGACTACACCGGGCAACCCACGGGCCAGACCGGAACGGTTCCGGTCAAAGGGCAAACCGTCGAGATCACGGCGACCTTCCCGATTGGCTACTACGAGATTCGCTTCCCCGAGCTCGATCTGGTCTTCGGGGTGGCTTCGCTGCCGCCCTTCGCGGGCGAGATCGATCCCTTCTATGCCATCGAGGGACTGATTTCCTCCCGGCCCCGCCAGCAGGAGTTAGTCGGCCTCATGGTGCGGGGCGGCATCCGGTCCAACCGGGAATGGTGCAACTACCCTGCCCTCGAACCGGAGAGGGGAACGGTCAAGGCCACGCGGGACGGCTTCTACACCATGGCTGGGGAAGCGGGCTTCAAGTCCATCTTCTGCTTCGCCGACTTCCCCGAGTGGTACTACGAGGGCGTGGGCAAGATCGGGAAACGCCCGCCGCCCCGCCGCCTGCTCGGACTCGACGACTCCATCCGGACGCTGCTGGAACGCCGGAGACCCGGCCTGCTGGCCTTCCATGTCCTGAACGAGTACGACATCTACGACATTCCCGGCGAAGCCTACCTGCCCACCATCAAGGTGGCTGGCTATGCCATGCAGGACAGCGCCCTCCCCCTGGTCGGCGCGCCCTTCTGCCGGGGCGGAAGAGGCGCGTCGGTCGCATCCAGTATCGATAACGGGTTGCTTGACTACGTCGATGCCTTCGCCTTCCACTCCTACAGCGATCCCGAGATCATGATCCGCCAGATCCGGGAGTACCGGGACGCCATGGCCAAGCATCCGAAGGGGGCCATGCCCATTTGGGTCACCGAGAGCGGCAAGCCCTGGTCGCGGGGGCTGGACCCAGCCCAGCTCACGGCGGTCTACGGCGGGCCGTTGGGCGCCCTGCATCCGGTGCCGGACCAGGACATGCTCAGCGCCATGTGGATCACCATGCGGGCGGTCGAGGCCAAGGCGGGCGGCATCGCCAAGCACTTCGCTTTCACCCTCCCCTTCTTCCAGGAGAACAACAACAACTTCGGGATGATGGACTACCATTGTACCCCTCTGCGCTCCCTGTTCGCGTACATGCAGAGCATCCGGGAACTGGCGGCAAAGGAATACGTCGGCGACTGGAAGCAGAAGCCGGAAGGCGTCAAGATCATGCGGGTGTTCGGGGATGGAACGGGCCTGACCGCCGTCCTCTACACGGGCAAGGCTGAGCCCTGCACCATCGACTTACGTGGGGTTCCTTGCCGCAGTATCCGCTCCATCGACGGCAAAGAACTCGTCCTCGCCGCCGATGGCAGCGCGACCTTTCCCGGCGGCTTGGCCTACGTTGACCTGGAACCCGAAGCCCGGCAGACGTTGGACACCGAAACCGAAGCGATGGCGCTGCTGAAGCTGGCCAAGGGCTACCAACCCGTCCAGCGGATCAGCTCGCCGGTCGTCTACCAGTTCAACCACTGGCGCTATCCCAAGCGGGATCGGCAGACCTACTACGACACCACCAACGTCTTCAGCGTCAATGTCCTCAACCTCGGCCAGGAAGCCGCCACCATTGCGCCGCGACTCGTGCTGCCGGAAGGCATGAGAATCGCCGCGGGGCCTGCCGACACCGATCTGGTTGTCGCCCCCCGGAGCGAGAAGGAGTTGGTCTGGCAGTTGGACAAGTCGGCCTGTCCCGTGGCCCAGTACGACATCCGCCTGACCGACCCGAACTACCCCTTCGCGGGCGTGGAGGTGCCGTTCCTCAACTATACCGGCCTGCGCGTGGAGACCTTCGACTTCATGAACCCCGCCCGTTGGCAACACAACAGTTCCGGCAAGTCCACCTTCAGCTTCGACGAAGCGGAGCGGGCGGTTAAGGTCTCCACGGATTTCGAGTTCGCCTACGGCAAGGACCAGAAGGGAGGGCTCAACTACTGGGTGTTCCCCGAGTACGTCCTGGACCTGCCCAAGGAGAGTCTGGCGGGGGTGCTCGCGATGACCCTCGAACTGAAGCTCAAACAGGGCAACGGCCAGACCAAGGTGTCTGCCCCGCTGGTGATGCTCGTCTACGAAGACGCGGACGGCAAGAGCACCTATGATTCCATCACCTACGGGACGCCCACCGAGGAATGGCAGGAGTTCACCCTGGCCATCGACCCTGCCAAGACCCCCAGCTACCGGAAAATCCGCATCGGCATGTGCCCCACCGCCGCCCACGTTGACTACTGGCTCCGCAACGTCCGCCTGCACTTCGGCAAGTAGAGATTGTCCATGCCCATTGTCCCCCCAAACGGCCTCGCGGCCTACGCGCGGGGCGAGACCTTGAGCGATGCGCTGTTCACGCCGATGGGCATCCTCAAACGGGTGCGCTATGCCGCCGGACTCGAGATCGTGCCGCACAACCACGGGGGCAGCGGCCAGTTCCTGCTGGTGTTGGAGGGGGAGACCCATTTCGGCGAACCGGGCCTCACCCACTTCGTCTGCCCGCCCGGCACGGCGATCATCGTGCCGCCCCATTGCGAACACTGGTGGCGCATGGTTCAGGAGACGCAACTGATCCAGTTCGACCACCACCCGTTCAGCCAGCGCGACTTCGGGAATCTGTCCCTGCTGTTCGGACCGCTCCAGACGCGCCTCGTGACCATCGACATGGGCATTGCCAAGGTGCGGGAACTGGAAACCAGGATCGATGCGGTCATCGCGGAAGGAACCCCCGTACATGGTGCCCTGATCTCAGCCGCGATCCTGGACTTTCTAGCCCGCCTCGTGGCCCAGTCGCGGGTCCTTCAGGGGGAACTCGGCACGAGTCTGCACCCGGCGGTAGTCCGGGCCATCGCCTATGTGGATCGCCATATTCGGGACCCACTCACCACCGACACCCTCGCCCGCCACGCACACCTGGGGCAGAGCCGATTGTGCCAGCTCTTCCGCGAGCAGTTGGGAATGACTCCCGGCCAGTACATCGCGGAAGCCAAGGCGCGCATGGCCGAACGCCTGCTGCTCAACCCCAGCATGAGCGTCAGCGACGTGGCTGCCGCCCTCGGCTTCGGTTCGGTCAGCTACTTCAGCCGATTCTTCAAGAAACACTGCGGCACCAACCCCGCCGCCACCCGCCGCATCCCCTAGTGGTATTCACCACGAAGGCACGAAGAGCAGGAAGGAAAGACAGCAGAATTGGATGCAGTCCCGCGCAACGCCCGGAGACTTCGGGCGTTGCGCGTAGCATTCTTCTTGGTCTTCTTCGCGTCCTTCGTGTCTTCGTGGTGGATCCTTCTTGGCAGGGAGGGAATGGTTGGGCGAATATCACGAAATTGTGCAAGAGGATGTTGGTTTGTGATACTTCCAGCTCCGTCGTTTTGTGCTAGGGTTTGGTCACCTCGCGACTCGGTCACGGGGAAAACGACCGGCAATCGACGGGAGCAAGCGCGATGTATCAGATCAAGCCCAGAGCTGTCTTCGCCCACAAGCGTGTCTTCGAGAACCCCCGTGCCGTGGCCCGCATGGAGCGCATGCTCGATGCGTTGGGCATCTCCCCCGCCGATGTGCCGCGGGTCGATCTGAGCGACTTCGACGACATCATGAAGGCCTGCGAGGGGTTTGAGGACGTGGTCTCGGAGGAGATCGTGAAGGCCAGTCATGGCCGGTTCCGTTCCGGGCATCTCCGCGTGGCTTCCGCCCCCGTGTTCGTCTTCAACACCTTCGCCTGGGACCACACCGAGCGGGCGCCGGTCCCGGCGAATCTGCTCTCGCCGCAGGCCAGGATTCTGTACCGGCTCCTCGACGGGGTGGGCGAGGATTTTGCCTTCAGCCAGCGCGAGAAGCACTTGGGCGAGACCAACTCGGGACATGTGTGCCAAGGCGGCTGGGGCATCCACACGCTCCGGGGATGCCTGCACAAATGCGACTACTGCTCGCAGTCCTACATCAACACCGTCCTGCTGGACATCGAGGACTACTGCGACCACCTCGTGGCCATGTTCAAGCGTCGCCCCGAGCAATTGCTCTACCGCTACGACCTGTTCAGCGACATCCTCGGCCTGGAGCCCGAATACGGGGCCTCCGAGGTCCTCGCCAAATGCTTCAAGGACCACGGCAAGTACCTGCTGCTCTACACGCGCAGCGACAATGTGAAGTGGCTGGCGGACATGCCGCACCGCGAGAATACGCTGCTCAACTGGACCCTGTCCATGGACACCCAGTGCCGGACCATCGAGCGCGACTCGCCCGGCCTGGCCGAACGGATCGAGGCCATGCGCTTCTGCCAGGAACACGGCTATCCGGTCCGCGCCGGCTTCTCCCCCATCATCCCGGTGAAGAACTGGCGGCAGGAGACCACCGAGATGCTGGAACAGCTCTTCGCCAAGGTCCAGCCCGAAGTCCTGCGCGGCTGGGTGCTCGCCATGATGGACTGCATGGAGTTCGAGCTGCTCTTCGACACGGCGAACATGGACCAGGACATCATGCGCCGCATGCGCGAGGCCGCCCCCGAGCTCAACGGCAAGCACCACGCGCCCTTCCCCATCGATGTCCGCGCCGAAATCTACGAGCACTACCTGGCCGAGAGCAAACGCCTCAGCCCGAACACCCCCTTCGCCATCTGCACCGAAAACGCAGGCGTCTGGGACCTGCTCGGCGACAAGATCCCCATGGTCCGCGACAACATGTTCTGCTGCTGCGGCGCCGTCAGCATCCCCGGTGCCTGGGAGCGCATCAAGGCCGGAAGGTAACCTCAGCCCTCACCCTCCTCGTTCCTCGTTTGCGGGGCACGAGGCAGCGGCGGAGGGCTTTGCTGGGCGGGCCGATTGCTGTAGCTGTCTGATGAGGACCACAGTTCGTGACCACAGAATGGGCAGTGTGTGACCTTCGCCGAGATTCGACCGACCTTCTTCCCGCACTGAGCACACGTACGGAAGTCAAAGCAGAGGTAGATGGCCAAGACAGCAATTGGTCCGATGAGCAGGATTGAAAGGGGATGACTGGATCGAAGCGACCATGCGGCGAGGGGTAACAGCACCAGCCAGGCAGTGTACCAGAGGATGCCGCGCTGTACTCGATTTGTCTTCATTCCCTCTTGCCCAATTCGTAGATTACGTTTGGCTACGGGCGATCTGTTCGTAGTCCAGGCTTCAGCCTGGGTCCCTTGGATCGTGCAGGGAAGGCACAGGCTAAAGCCTGGACTACGAACGAAGACAGGTTGCGCTACTTGCCGAGGAGGGG
>QKCY01000248.1 GCA_003245525.1 Victivallales bacterium
TCTATCATCCGCCCGAGTTCCTCGGTGCCCTCGACAGCTTGGCGGTGCCGGAGGACGCCTGGGAACGGATCGCCGTTCGGTTGGGGCCGGTGTGGCAGGGAGGGGGCGAGCGATGACCGCGATCCCCCTTGACCGATCCCTGGATCTCTCCTGCCACGCCGTGGTGGAGGCGTCGGCGGGTACTGGCAAGACCTATACCATCGAGCGGCTGGTGGCGCGGATTCTCCGCGATGTGCCAGAGGTCACACTGGACCACATTCTTCTGCTCACCTATACCGAGAAGGCCACCGGCGAGCTCCGCGACCGGATTCGCGGGCATCTCGAAGACTCCTTGGGGAAGAGCGACGGCGAGGTGGCCCGGCGGCTGCGCGAGGCGGTGGAGGGTTTCGACGCCGCCCAGATCTTCACCATCCACGGCTTCTGCCAGCGGGTCTTGCAGGAATACGCCTTCGAGAACGGCCAGCTTTTTGACCTGGAACTGAGCGGGGACGACACCGTCATCCGCCGGCTCTTCCGCGAGCAATTGCGCACGGTCTGGGCGCGCGACTACCTGGCCTCCCTGCCTCCCGAACTGGCGCGCGAACTGGCGGACAAGGGGTTCCTGGAGGAGGACATCCTCTGGCTTTCCCGCGCTCTTCAGCCCGACGATCTCCTACTGCCCGAACCCCCGCCAGCCGTCGAGGACTTGCTGCCGGAATACGCTCGGGTGGCAAGGGAACTGCGCCAGCGGATGGGCGCGGGATTCCTGACGGGGTACTGGCAACTGAATCTGAAGAAGACCGATGACTTCAAGGGACTGACTAAGAACAGCATTGAGCCGATCTGGACCGGACTCTGCGACCTACTGGCTATGGAATCCGATACCCAAGCCCTGGAGCAGGCGGCGGCATGGTACCGTAGCATCGGTTACTCCCGCTTTCGGGACGGGGACAATGAGGAATGGCAGGGCTTCCGGGTACTGGTCCCGCCGGTGCTGCGTCTACCGAGGGGGCAGATCCAGGCCCCGCCCGAGTGCCCCCAGTTGCCAGCGGTCATGGCCTGGCTGGCCGAGGAAGTGGAACCGCTCTTGCGTCGGGCGCAGTTGCTCTTTGCCGACCGTCCGGTGGCGATCATGCGCGCCTCGGTACAGGCTCTGCGCGAACGCTATGCCGCCTTCAAGCAGGAGCAGGGGCTCCTGGACTTCGACGATATGCTGCAACGGGTCCGCCAAGCCCTGATGCAGTCGGAGTCCCTGCTCGCCGCCCTGCGGGCCAAGTACCGCTTTGCCCTGGTGGACGAGTTCCAGGATACCGATCCCATCCAGTGGGATATCTTCCGGCGCATCTTTGTGGAGACGGACGGTGGCCCCCAGCGCCTGTTCCTGATCGGCGACCCGAAACAGGCCATCTACGGTTTCCGGGGAGCCGATGTCAACACCTACCTGGAGGCCCGGGATACGTTGCTGAGGGGGTTTGGGCCGCGGGTCCTGTATAGTCTGGCCACCAACTACCGTTCGATCCCGCACCTGCTGCGGGGTCTGAACCAGGCCTTCCTCCAAGGCGGGTGGTTTCCGCCAGCTTCCGCCGGAGCGAGGATTGCCTACGAGCCTGTGGACTGGCCCAAGGACGAGTTCCGGCCGGTGCGGGTAGCCCGGGATGGTACCCGCCGGTCTCCCTTGTGCCTGGTGCATGTGGACAAACCGGGTCTGCCGGACGCCAAGCTGACCGTTGCCCAGGCTCGCTGGCGGATGGCGCGTTTCATCGGCGAGGAGATCGAGCGGCTGTTGGCAGCCCCCGACCAGTTCCAGTTCCTCGATCCCGAGACCAAGCAGGTGAGGGGGCTGCAACCGGGGGATTGCTGCATCCTGGTGCAGCGCCGGGCGACCGCCAAGCCCATCGAGCAGCGGCTGCGCGAGTTGGGCATCCCCTACACCTTCTACAAGCAGCCCGGAATCTACCAGTCTGCCGAGGCCCTCCATACCAGTCTCGTGCTGGGGGCTCTGGCGGAGCCCGACGCGACCCGCGCACTGCATCCGGCCTTGCTCAGTCGCTTCTTTGGCTATCTGCCCCATGAACTGGTGGCGGATCCGGCCGGGGTCGAACACGCCACGCGCGAGCCCTTCGAGCGCTGGCGCGAACTCTGCCGTCTGCGCCGCTGGCCGGAGCTATTCCGCCGTCTGCTGGAGGATACGGGCTTGGCCTGCCGAGAAGCCCTGCAACCGGACGGGGAGCGCCGTCTGGCCAACTACCGGCAACTCTTCCTGGAGCTGGTTTCCCTGGCTGAGGAGCAAACCCTCGATATCGCCGGGTTGCGGGAGCAGTTGGACCTGCGTCGTTGGCGCAGCGTGGCCGTGGAGGGGGACGAGGACCTGCACCACATCGATACCGAGCGGCCCAAGGTCGTCCTCATGACCATGCATGCCAGCAAGGGCCTCCAGTTCCCCATCGTCTTCCTCGCCGATGGCTTCTCCGCCCTGGGGCGGGTGAGCAGTAGTACCGTCCGCTACCACTGGCAGGGGAACCGGGTCGTGGACCTCGATCCCGGCGGCAACCCGCTGGGCAAACGCCTGGCCGAACAGGAGAGCATCGACGAAACCCGCCGCCTGTACTACGTGGCGCTTACCCGGTCCCGCTTCAAGGTCTACATCCCCTTTGGCTGGAATCCCGGCGAGAAGCCGCTTACCCCGTTGCTCACCCCTGCTTTTGACGGTTTCTGGAACCGCGGCGACGATCCCCAGAACGACGACGTGGCTTGCCACCTCAACTGCCTGGGAGGCATCGAGGGGAACGGGTACCCCATGCCGCCCATCGACGACGTGGAGGACTGGGAGCTCTCTCGCACCGAGTCGCCGGCCTCCGTGGACGAACTCGGCACGGTGGTGGACAGCCTGCGGGCACCGCCCCCGCTCGGACGTTGGCGGCGGCAGGTGGACTCCTATTCGAGCCTGGCCCAAGACCACGGTCCCGCCAATCAGACAGAGTTTGGCGAAGTGAGCAACGAGGCGGCGGCGGACGACTGGACCACCCCGCGGGGCGAGGACACCTTGCTGCCGCCTGGGGCGTCCGCCGGTACTGCCCTGCACGAGATTCTCGAAGCGGCGGACTTCGCCGCCGTCCGCGCCGCGACCGGTCCCCGTCAGTTGCTGGCCACGGATTTCGCTTCCCTGGTGGACCGCGCCATGGCCCGCAACGGGTTGGTGAATCTGGTCCGCGATGGTGACCGCTCCACTCGGCTGGAACTGGCCACGCTGGCGTGGAAGGCGCTCCACACCCCGCTGGCCGCCGACGGTTTCTGCCTGGGCGACCTGGCCCCGGAAGATCGCCAGACCGAGCTGGAATTCCACCTCAGCGAGGGCGAGGAGTTCCTCGGCTGGAGTGCCGCCGTGCCACCCGGCAGGCGCGGGCTGCTGAATGGTTTCGTGGACCTCGTGTTCCGCCACAACGGGCGCTACTCGATTGTGGACTGGAAATCCAATGCCCTGCCGGGCTACGCCGGGGCAGAGGTGCTGGCCTCCATGGAGGAGCACGAGTATACCCTCCAGTTCCGCATCTACGCCTTGGCCCTGGCCGCCTGGTTGGAGCGTTGCCTGCCCGACTTCTCGCCCGAGCGGCACCTGGGCAGCGTCTACTACCTCTACGTGCGCGGACTCAACGGCACCGACACCTCCAGTGGCGTCTTCCACCAGCCCCTGGATGCCGCTTGCCTCGCCGCCTATCGGCAGGAAGTCCTCGACCGCCTCGCTGCCTACTGAGCGGGAGCGGTTCCCTTCAGGGCCAGCATGCGCTTCTGGAGCTCCTCGCCAAAGCTCTCCAGGGCTGCTCCCTTGGCAGACTCCGTAGCCTTGCCTTCCTTGACCCGGAAGGTCGGCGCGCGCGATTTCGCTTCCCCTTCGGCATCCACACTCAGATAGAGGCATTCGTTGCCCACATCCCACATGGCCCCGCGCATCATGAACAGGGCGTCGAGGTGCGAGGAGGGAACCACATAGCCAGGCAGAAAAAGCAGATTGAGGACCGAGCTGCCGTCCACATAGCTGTCGACCTGCGAGACCCCCTTTATGAACAGGACCGCATCGGCCCCATGTTGGGCAGCGGCGAGCCGGACGTTCTTGACGTCGTCGCTGGTGGAGATCATCTCGGACATGACATAGAGGTCGGCGATGACTCCGGCCTTGCGGAGAGGCTCCGCCCACTGGTCGATGCGTTCGCGGTCCTGCATGGTCCAGCGCCAGTCGGCGGTCCATGGCCCCCTATAGCCCATGCGCGGGAGAGCGTCCGGATGGTAGCTCTCGGCAGCCAGGTGAATGGCTAGCTTGATCGGAAAACGGAGTTGGGGGCGGCGGTCGAGAGCAGCCTGGATTTCGCTGTCGTTCACGATCAATGGCTGGTTGGCCAGACGTTGCTCGATGGCCTGCCGGTTGAACCCCGTTGCACAGCCCGTCAGCAACAGGCAGAGTCCCAGAAAGGCAGTGGCTCGCATGATGTGTCTCCCTCGTGCGGTTCGTTGAAGGGCATCCTGTTCTTGCAGACGGTCGACTAGGTTGGATTGTTGGTGGCGGAATGGCGGGACTGGCGAGAACAACAGGCAGGAGTATCGTTCCGAACAACATCCCTCCACAAGGCCACAGGCATGCGCTATTTCCTCGTTGGTTTGATCCTGATCGGCTCGGTTGCACTGGGCGCGGAACTGGCCGAATCCTGGCGTACGGCTCCGCCTTTGACGGAGCTGTTCCCGGAAGCGGATCTTTGGTCCACGCGGACCATATCCTTTGCCGAACTGGCGGGCGGGGTCAAGGCGGTGTCGGGACCCGACGGCAAGCTGACGGGGCGGTGGGTGGACCATCCGCGCTATCCAACGACCCACACCACCGCGGTGCCGACGGACTGGTCCGAGGCCGAAGCGTTGGTTTGGCGAGTCTATTCGGGCCAGGCGACGAACGAGCGGCTGCTGATCGGCGTGCGCTGCGACAATCCGGCTACCCATGCAGCAGACTTCCGGGTGGCGGCGATTCGGGTGGATTGGACCGGCTGGCGGGAGCTTTCCCTGCCGTTGGCCCAGTTCTCCGCGCTAGGTGAGCCGGCGGGCTGGGACCAGGTGAGCGGGCTGTATCTCTTCACCAAGGTCTTCCATTGGCAGCCGCATCCCGCGACGGAGCTTGAGCTCGGGGAACTGCGGGTAGGGAAGGGCGGAACCCCCACGGACATCCTGCCTCTGCCGACCGCACCCCAGGTAGCGGGGGTCGAGGTGGCGGCCAGCGGCCCCCTCTTCGATGACTACTGGCTCAACCACGCCTCGCCCGAGGTGCAGCAATCAGGGCCGCTGGAGTTGCCCTTGACCTATGAGCCTTACTTCCGGACCGAGCGGGCCACACAGGGGTATTTCCCGCGCTTTGTGCCGGGTCCGGTCAGCGTGGCACCCGATGGACGGCGCTGGATTCTGGCGGCGGGCTACATGCTCGAAACCTGCGACGCCAATGGCCAGTGGCAGACCACCGACCTGATGCGGGAGGTGATCGCCCCCTATGTCCGCCAGGAACTGGGTTTTTCTCGCCTCACCGTCTGGAACAAGGGTCAGCTCAACGAGGGTTGCATTCGTTTCGACCGCGACGGCGACATGTACGTGCTGGTGGCGCTCCACAACCCGGACGGCGATTGGCGGACGCGCACCGGCCTGCTGCTCCATCGGCGGAACGGCAGCACGGATTGGACCGTCTACCGCTTGCCCTTCTACATGGCCCGTTTCGAGAAACTGGTCGGACACAATCCCGACGCCCTGCTGCATCCGCCGGTGATCCTGCTGACCCGCTACCAAGCACCGGGCGAATCCTTCATCCTCGTGCCGGAGAAGCACGCGGATGGCACGCTGGTCCTGCCCGAGCCCGTCACCATCGGCACCGACACCATCGGCTTCCTGCCCCATTCCGGCGAGGCCAACCAAGCCCTCAGCGTGGACGACGGCATCTACGTGGCCTACGGTCGCATGGCCGTCTTGCCGGGGCGGACCAAGGAGGAGGGCGTTCCCGCCTATCTCGTGCGCTATGACCGGATCACGCGCGGCCTGTCCGAACCTGTCTTCGTGGGCTCTGGCGGCAAGAACGCCTTGGACAACCACAACTGGCCCACCTTGGCGGCAGACAGCAAGGGACTGTTCCATGTGCTCATCAACGGGCATCACGATCCCTTCGTCTACACCCACAGCCTCTCGCCCGAACCGGACCGCTGGAGCGAGCCGGAGAAGGTATCGGCCGGTACCACCTACGCCGGCTTGGTCGTGGGGCCGGACGACACCCTCTACAGCGTCACCCGCTGTTCCGATCCCGGCTACTACTTCCGCCTGACCCTCCACCGCAAGCGCCCCGGCCAGCCGTGGGAACAGCAGCACCTTGTGGTCCCCTGCAAGCCCTATTACCACGTCTGGTACCACAAGCTCAGCATCGACCCGCGCACCGGTCGCCTCTTCCTCTCCTACTTCGCCCAGACCGGCTACATGTGCCTCTTCCGCGACGAACTCGAAGCCTACCTCTACCAACGTCCCGACCTAGCGGCAGCCATGCTTG
>QKCY01000301.1 GCA_003245525.1 Victivallales bacterium
ACCGATCTGGCGACCGATACCGAAGAAGTGAATCTCTTCATCGACATCGGGACCAACGGCGAGATCGTGGTCGGCAACCGGGATTTCCTCCTCACCTGCGCCTGCTCCGCCGGTCCCGCCTTCGAGGGCGGGGGGATCGACTGCGGGATGCGCGCTGCTCTCGGGGCCATCGAGCGGGTCGAAGTGGACCCCGCAACCGGCGAACCCGCCATCTCGACCATCGGCAACACCGCTCCGAAGGGCATCTGCGGCTCGGGTATGATTGCCCTCCTGGCCAGCCTCTTCACCACCGGCTGGCTCGATGCGGCAGGCAAGCTGGACCGTTCCCGGCCCAGCCCCGCCATCAACGTAACCGGTCGCCACGCCTCCTATACCATCGCGACGGCGGCGCAGACCGGGGCCGATCCCTTGGTCATCGGCGAGTTGGACATCCAGAACATCATCCGCGCTAAGGCCGCGATCTACTCGGCGTGTGCCCTGTTGCTCGATCAGGTCGGGCTCACCTTCGACGATCTGACCCACATCTACATCGCCGGGGGGTTCGGTCGCTTCCTCGACCTGGAGAAGGCCACGGTCCTTGGTCTGATCCCCGACCTGCCCCGCGAGCGGTTCCAGTACATCGGCAACGCCTCGCTGATGGGCTCCTACATGATCCTCGTCTCGCGCGACTTCCGGCGGCGGCAACTCGATCTGGCCCGGCGCATGACCTACGTGGAACTGAACACCGATCCCAGCTACATGGACCAGTACACCGGCGCGCTCTTCCTGCCCCATACCGACCCCAGCCGCTTCCCCTCCGTCCGCGTTGGACGGGCGTAGGGAGGTACCATGTCCAAGGACGCCGCCTACCAGACCGCCATCGACCGCGCCACGACCGCGTTGCGCTCGGTGGATCTGGCCCTGCGCTGCCCGGCGCTGGGCCTGCCGGAACCGGTCGGGCACACCCTTGCCACCCGCCTGTTCGGGATGGATATCTGCCTGGACACCACCACCTTTTCCCTTTCCCGTGCCAACGATATCCGGCCGGTGAAGGCAGCGGACACCATCCTCTTCCTGCACTATCTGCTCGCCGAAGTACCCCTGGTGCCCACCGGCGAGCTCATCGCCTTCCAGGAGTTTCCCGGCGGCCAGTTCTACCTGCCCTCCTTCGCCGCCCGGACCACGGCCCCCCTCCTGCAACGCTTCGGTAACGATCTAGAGGGCCTCCGCAAGAACCTCTCCCGGTTCGATTGGGAACCGGTGCCCAAAGGCGACCTCGGCGCCCGCATCCACGCCTATGGCAATCTCCACCTCACGCTGCTCTATCACCGGGGCGACGAGGAGCTCCCGGCAGCCGCAACCGTGCTCTTCGACGCGGCCAGCAAGCGGATTCTCTCCGCCGAAGATGCTGCCGTCCTCGCCAGCCGGATCTGCATCGGCCTGCTCTAGCCCGGACTCGGTCCACGGAAGGCACAGAATGCCTAGAGCAGCCGTTGGCCGCAACCAGAGGACTGGGTCGGTCCCGACCCGTGCATCGCGGCTGGCGTCCTGTACATCCCACGTTTTGGAGAAGCGCCCGGCCTCGGGCGCGGGACGGGACGGTTCCCCCGAAACCATCGGTTCTTTCCCAGCCGATGCCCCTCGCGGCGGAGGCCCGCCGCTTCTCCATACGCTTCCGGTCTTCTCTCTGCGCCTCTCCGCCTCTGCGCGGGAGTCCCATTGGGTTGCGGCCAACGGCTGCTCTGTGAGTTCCGTGCTTTCCGTGGAAAAGGAGATAGAATGGAGGACTATGCAGCACAAAGCCCTACTCCATGCCGTTGTAGTGATGACGATTCTGGCAGGAATGAGTTCCCTGACGGCAGCGGAACCGAGTTCGTTGCCGGAACTCAACTGGACGCCGGGGTCGGACTGGCTGAACGTGCGGGATTTCGGAGCCAAGGGCGACGGCCAGACCGACGACACGGCCAGTTTGCAAGCCGCCTTCGACCGGCTGGATGACGGGGTGGTTGTCTACCTTCCGCCCGGCACCTACGTGGTCACCCAGGAGCTGCGCATCCAGAAGACCCGGATCAAGGGAAGGGAGAAACGGCTCATGGGGACCGGCATCTATGGGCATGGCCGGAGCACGGTTCTGCGCTGGGACGGTCCCGAGGACGGCTCCTTGCTCCGTGAGCTCGGCATGATCCACAACCGGGTGATGGGCATCGTCTTCGAGGGCAACAACCGGGCCGCGAACGGCTACGTACACGACAACAACCACCTGTTCGAGACCCACATCTACAACGAGTACCTGGAGTTCCGCAACTTCCGCGCCTACGGCGTGCTGTCGGAGAGCAACCAGAAGGACGGCCTCTCCACGGCGGAAATCGCCTACGTCCGTTCCATCTTCCGGAACTGCGGCAAGGGGATTTCGTTCACTTCCTTCAACGACTACGACTACACCTTCGACGGCTGCCTGTTCGCAGCCAACGCCCAGATCGCCGTGGAATGCCTCCACGGCAACTTCTATATCCGCAACTGCCGGTTCGAGGGCAATGGCACCGACGTAGTCGCCAACCCGGAGCATGGATCGAGCATCCGGCGCTCGGTCTCGGTGGGTTCGGGTGTCTTTCTGAACTACACCAACAGCGTCTCGCCGATCACCGTGGAAGGCTGCTTCGTTGCCGACTGGCAGGGGGATGCCGCCATGGTCTACGGCGGTGCGCCGCTGACTCTGTTCGACACTACCTTCAAGCACGCCTCCCCAACCGCCATCCCGCTGGCTACAGGTGCTGGCCAACCCATTCTCCTGGCAAACAACCAGCTCCTGGGACCGGCCACGTTGAGCTCTGCCGTTCTCACCAAAGCGGTTACCGTCGACTTGCCGCCAGCTTCCACCACGCTGGACGAGACCACCAGTTTCATGCCAAAGACCGTCGTCCTGCCCGGCAAGCATTTCGACGCGAAGCAGGATTTTGGAGCCAAGGGCGATGGGCAGACCGACGACACCGCCGCCATCCAGCAGGCCATTGCCGCCGCCCAGGCCTTTGGCGAGGAAGCCATTGCCTATCTGCCCACCGGCACCTATCGGATCACCCAGCCGCTGGAACTGAAGGGTGGCGGCTACCGCCTCGGGGGAACCGGGCTGTGCTCTGTCATCCTCTATGCCGGGAAGTCGGACGAAAACGCCATCAATGTCCGTCCGTCTGGCAAGCTCACGGTGGAGAACCTGGCCGTGAAGCGGGTCGGGGTGACGGTCAAGGACCGCGCAGTGGCCTGGCAGGGAACCGGGGCGGACATTCGGCAGTATCCCTCCGCCCATGGTTCGCGGGTGGACTACCACAGCGTCTACGTCCTGGGCAAGTACTGCCATGCCCCTTTCACCCTCGGCCTGCGCCTGGAGGACTTGGCGGCCCACGACACGGTTCTGCTGGAGAACATCGAGGGGAACGTCCACGCCATCAACGCTGGCAAAGCCACCATCCTCGCCCCGGTCAGCTACGAGGGAACGGTCTGGATCAAGGGGAAGGCGACGGGGGGACGCTTCGGTATCCTGACCCGGCTGGCAACCCTCTCCCGCTACGCCATCTACCTGGAAGACAACCAGTCCCTCGTCGCCAGCGACTTCTATATCGAGCAGGCGCTGCCGGGCACGGTCACCCTGCGCGGCAACGCCGCCGAGGTGCCGGGACGGGTGACCTTGACCCATCCGAAGCTGGACATCACCAACGCCGATCCCGAGACGGTCAGCGACAGCGTGACCATCGACGACTTCCGCGGCGCGGTGAACTTCGTCGCCACCCAGCTCTATCCGCCCAAGTTCCCCGCCCGCGTATCGGTGGTGGGAACCGGGACGACGCTCGGCATCTTCGGCAGCTTCTTCTACGTGAAGAGCTTCGCCCTCTCGCCGCCGGATCTTCCCTGCCAGGTACTGGCCACTTCCGGCAATAGCGAGTTCAACACGGCCGTGATGGAACTCCCCAAGGTGCAGCACGATCCGGCGGCAGCCCGGGACGCCTTGCTGGATCTACGCCGCCTGGGCGAGCTGGACTGGGAACTGAACTACCCGGCCCTGAGCCAACGGTAGAGCACACCGATTCCGGGAGCATCGGTAGTCCAAGGAGGTCCAACGTGGGTGGACACCCATCTGCGGAGGCCCGTGCCATGCCAACCCTGCGCTGTCCCGGCCAAGATATGCGCTACTGGACTCCAGCCGACATCTTCGATGTGGCCTGTCCCTATTGCGGCACTGAGATCGAGTTCTGGAAGGACGAACCGGTCCGCCTCTGCCCCAGTTGCGGGGTCGAGGTCCGCAACCCGCGCATCGACCTCGGCTGCGCCAAATGGTGCAAGTTCGCCGAAGCCTGTCTGGGCCGGAACGTGGAGCACTTGACCGCCGCCGCCCCGGTGATCGAGCGGTTGCGGGCCGATCTGACCAAGGGCCTCGCCGTTACCCCCGATCCCCTGGCGTTTGCCGAGGAGGTCCACCAACTGGCCGACACGTTGGGGGCGGCAGACCACGCCGCCGATCCCCGCGTGGTGAAATGCGCCGCCCTCCTGGCCGGACTCGGCGACACTCCCATCCCCCCCGTCGCCGACTTGCTTGGCCAAGCCGGACTGGATGCCGAGACGAGCAACCGGGTGGAAGAGGTCGTCCGCTTGGCTCAACTCCCGGAGTTCCCCGAAGGCCGCGAAGCCCAGATCGTCCACGACGCCCTCCGCATCGCTGCCGCCCAGCGCGATCCCCCGGCCGACCTGAACGCTTTCCTCGCCCAGCTCTGCCTGGATCACGCCCGGCTCCTCGCCCGCCGTCGACTGGGTTGATTCCTCATTGCTGGGAAAAGGGAGAGCGCACCAGCGAACCGCACGCTCCCACCCCGGCAGTTCGCCCCGTCCTGCTGGTGGCGTGCCTCCGCCCCTTTCTACCCGTCACAAGTCCTGAAGGCATGCCGACCGGGTAGCCGCGCGGTCGATGAACGCGCGGGCCCTGGTTTCCGACCGCTGGTTCCTCGCCCGTACAAGCTGTTCCTGTCGCAGGCTCGTCGAGCCAGCGACTACCCGTCAGCAGCCATGCCGTACCAGTGGAAACGATCTGTTCCGGGGGCATTCACTTGGCTTTCGGCGCGGCAAAGACAGCCATCGTTCCTCTATGGCTGCGGTCCAATTGGTGGTAGAGTAGAAACGGCTGGGGCGACAGCCACGCTCCTTTCGCCAAAGGCCCGTCTTTCCACCATCGAGCCGACGGAGAGAACCATGCTGAAGAAGGGCGATTCTCGCGAGATGGTCCAGCAGGTACCGGTGGTGGACGAAGCCGACGTCCTGGTGGCTGGCGGCGGCACCGCCGGGATCGTGGCCGCTTTGGCTGCTGCCCGCAATGGTGCGGACGTGCTGCTGGTCGAGCGCGGCGGCTGTCTCGGGGGGATGCTCACCACCGGCAACGTGGGCATCACCATGTACACCAAGTTCTCGGCCCAGCCGGAGGAGGCGAAAAGGGACCAGAGGACGCTGAAGGAGAAGCCGGAACAGTTGCAGATCGTGGGCGGCATCGCCAAGGAGATCGGCGACCGGCTGCTCCAGACCGGCATCGGCATCGGCAACGAGCAAGCGTGCGGACGCTATGTCTTCACCTCCCCGGAAGACTTCAAGAACCTGCTCTTCCAGATGTGCGCGGAGTCCGGCGTGCGCCTCAAGCTCCATTGCCTGATCGTCGATGTCGTCCGCGACGGCGACCGGATCGAGGGCGTGGTGATCGAATCGAAGTCCGGCCGCCAGATCATCGCGGCCCGGCAGTTCGTGGACGCGACGGGGGATGGCGACGTGGCGGCGTTGGCCGGAGCGCCCTACACCATCGGCATCACCGACGACGACCTCTGCGCGAGCCCCGACAACCTGGGGGAAATGCAGGTCGCCGGCGTGATGTTCCGCGTGGCCCAGGTGGACCTGGAGAAGACCCTGGCCGCTTGCCGGGAGAACCCGGAGCGCTTCGGTCGGCACCGGGTCGGCGGCCTCGATTTGGAGGATGTAATCGAGCGCTTCCACAGGAACGAAATGGCGATCTTCTCGATCGGGACCAAGGACCTTGGCCGACTGCAGATCTACAACCTGCCGAACCCGGGCATGGTGACGGTGCTGGGGCCGCAGTTGCCGAAAGTCAACGGACTCGATGCCGACGACCTCACCAAAGCCGAAGCGACCATGGCCGCCATGCTGGCGGACTGGATGCAGAAGCTCCGGCAGGTTCCCGGCTTCGGCGAAGCCTACTTGGTGAACGTGCCGGAAATGGGCGTCCGGGAAACGCGCCACATCCTGGGCGACTATCTCCTGAAGTTCATGGATGTGTACGAGCGAAGGGAGTTTCCCGACTGCATCGGCTTTGGTGCGCACCCCATTGACACGGTTCCCCGCCCGAAATGGCTGCAGGACCCGGTCGCCGGGCTGCCGCCGGGCTGGTTCTACCAAATCCCCTTCTCGATTCTGCTGGTCAAGGACCTGGGCAATCTGCTTACTGCCGGGCGTTGCGTTTCGGCCACCCACGAGGCCTGCGGTTGCATCCGCACCACCGCCCAAGAAGCAGCCGGAACCGCAGCCGCCATGGCCGTACAGCGGAGTCTGACGCCGCGCCAACTGCCAATCGAGGACTTGCGGCAAAAGCTGAAAGAGCAGAACGTGCTCTGCTGAAACCAGACGAGAGGGAGCGGACGTTTTGGGGCAGGAATCTCCCAAACCCAGGCATATCCCAGGCGTGGAGCGGTCGCGGCCCCGCGACCACTTTCCCCGGTATGATGGACCCCGAATTCTGGACCAGCGGCTAGAATAGAGGACGGGCTTTTTGTGGGGGGGCAGCGTCCCGGAGGGCCGATCAGGAGATCGGCGTTCCCAGCGGTGCCGATCATCGAGGGGAAAGCAAGGCGTTCCCAGCGGTGCCGGGGGCTTGCACTGGTTCTGGCGGGGGTAACATTGGGTTCCTGGCCCATCTCCGGTGCC
>QKCY01000124.1 GCA_003245525.1 Victivallales bacterium
TTGACCTTCTGGCGGTCGTAGATGTGGCGGCTGAAGCGGTCGGGGTGCTCGCAGGTCTGGAGGAAGGCAAAACCCTTGACCGCCGCGCCGACCGGAATCTGCCAAGCGTGGGTGGGCAGGCTGGCGTTCGGGTCCTCGTTGCGGGCGAGAACGATGCACTGGGGACCCTTGGCGGGGATGGCGAAGGGCACGCCAGCCAGCCACGGCTGGCCGGTGGGCAGAGCCGAGAGGTCGTAGTCGGGACCGAGGCCGAGCCAGCCGGTGTGCTCCTCGTTGTCGGTGAGACGGCGGTTGGCATTGCCGCTCAGGTCGATGGGCAGGAAGGCGGCGGGGGCCGGGGCCGGGTCGTCATAGAACGCGCGGAAGACGGCGGCGGGTTCGAAACCGAGATTGGCCAGTACGGGCTTGCGCGGCGACCAGGCGAACTCGGCGCTGAGCGGAATGGCAGTGGCGAGGCGAATCTCGTGGCGGATGCGGTCGATCCCGAACCAGGTGGTGCCGCCGTAGCCCAGGAGGTCGTTCTGCCTCGTCTCCCAGGCGAACTCGGCGACGTTCAGGGGTTCGTACCAGCCGCTGGCGATCACCGCGAAGCCCTGCTGCTTGAAGAAGGCTAGGCTGGGGAAGGACTCCAGAGCACCGTAGTGCCAGTCGAAGATGACGATGTCGCGGGGCATCTTCGGCAGGGCTTCGGCGGTGTTGTAGGGGGGCTTGCCGTTGTGTTCGACGAGCAACTGGTCGCCCCACATGCACATGCGCAGGCCCTTGGCCTTCAGGAACTCATGCAGCCGGTTGATCTCCTCGGCCAGGAGCTCGCCGCCGGGCGTTCCCTGGCAGCGGGGACAGACGCCGATCGGCTCGAACGTGATTTCGTCCATGCCCACGTGGAAGTACTTCGCATGGGGGAAGCATTCGAGCTGTTCCTCGATGAGGGGGAAGACCAGTTGCTCGTGGACCTCGGGATGGCGCGGGCAGTAGTTCCAGTACTTCTGCCGGGCCTTGGGGTCGGGCTCCTGGACCTCGGCGAAGCGGCGGTACTTCTCCTTGCCGAGGAAGTAGCTGAAGTGGGAGAGGCACTGGGTCATGGGGATGACTTCCATGCCCCAGCCCTCGGCCAGGGCCACCAGCTCGCGCAGTTCCTGCTTGCTGGTGGTGTCGGGACTGCGGGCAAGATCGGGATCGCGCTCGTAGCGTAGCCGGTTGTCGATCTGGATGGCCACCCAGTTCATCTTGAGCGCGGCCATGGTCTCGATCACCCGTCGGGCCTCGGGGAGAGCCGCACCGGTCTCGGGGCCGATGAGGTGCCAGCCGCGCCACTGGATCAGCGGCCAGTCCACCACCAGCATGCCGTTCACCGCCAGCCCATCGGGGGTGCGGGTGAGCAACTGCCGGAGGGTCTGCATGGCGTAGCGCAACCCCTGGGGAGTCCGGGCGCGGAGCCGGATGGGCAACGAGCGGGTATCCAGTTCATAGGCCTCGGCCAGTTGCCAGTCTGTCAGCGGCGCATCGCTTTGCGGCTGCCAGTCGGCGGCCAGGTCGAGGACGACCGGGCCCTCCGCCCCGACTTGCGCGGCGACGGCATAGCGGTCTCGAAGCAGAGCCACAAGCTGCTCCGCCACCGGCTGGCAAGCGGTTCCGGCGATCAGGAAGCGAGTGGGTAGAACCGTATGCTTGCCAGACTCGACCACCCGTTGCGGCAGCGGCACGATGCGGACCGTTTCCGGTGGCTGGATTGCGGGGGGCGGGATGGGTTTGGCGGTTGCCTGGCCCGTGGCGGGAAGGGCGATCTGGCCGAAGTTCTCCGGCACGTGGAAGGTCACGCCGGGAGTGAGGGACCAGCAACTGTTCTCCTCCAGGTCCCCCACCTTGCGGCTGCGGGCCAGCTGCAGACGCCAGATGCCGCGCGGCTCGGCTACCTCGGCCAGCGGGATGCGCATTTCCCCCGTCCACCCCTTCTCGCCCTTGCGCACGGCGCTCTGCCACGCGGGGGGAACGAGCTTGGTCTTGCCCTCGGCACCGGTGGTCTTGGTGGAGAACCAGTCTACCGCATAGCGTCCGCCGCCGGGCAACTGGCGGCTGTCCTGAAGCTGGCCGCCAGCAGGGGTCAGACCGACATGGACATAGCCGCCGCCTTGGGGCGGCATCAGGAAGACCTCCACCGTATCGTCGTTCCAGCTTGCGGGGGTGCTGGTTCTTTGCTCGGCCAGGCGGGGTTCGGCGCAGGTCCAGGCCACGAACAACGCCCCGTCGCAGAACCCAATCCGGGCCTCGACCGGGGCCGTGGGCAGCGCCCCGTCCTTGCCCAGCAGGAAGAAGTCCCCGGTGGCGGCGGCGACGCCCCAGGCCGGGTCGTCGATCTGGCCGTCGATCTCGGGGGCGACATGGAGCCGGGGCAGGCGCAGGGCAGGGGGCAGGGAGACATCCCGCAACGAAACGTTGTCGAACCACGCCTCCCCCTCGCCCAGAGTGACGAGGGAGATCTTGAAATGGGTCGCGGTCTCGCCGACCCGTACCGTCTTGCCGACGCGGGTCCATTCCGCCGTATCCTGGCCACTGGCGATGGAGTGGGTCTGGTAGGTGCCGCCGGCCACGAACTCATAGAGCAGGATCAGCCAGCGGCCTCGCCCGCGGACTTCGGCGGACAGTGCGTAGAGGTGGCCGGGGACGGCGGGAATGGGTTCCTGCGAGACCCGTACCCACTCGCTGGAAGCGTTCGTATGGATCACATGCTGGCAGCGGGCTTCCTGACCCTCGCTGCGCGGGACCAGCTCGGCGGTGCCCTCCGCCCCTTGGTGGATATTGAGGCTCCAGCCGTCGGCCACCCCGTTGCCGTCCGCGTCGGTCTCCAGCGTGCCATTGCGGAGGAGTTCGCCAGCAAGCAGTGGCAGGGCGGCAAGAAACAGGAAGCCAAGGAGTTGGGCGCGCATCATCCGTCTCCGTCAAATAACCCCGGTACCGACGACCGGCAGCAACGTAGCGTACGGCAAAGGGCAAGGCAACCGCCCGTCCACGAGCGGACAGCCCGGCAATCCGGCAGTACGTTATGGGGCAGACGAAACCAGTCCTGGATGGCACCATGATCGTTCTCGGCATCGAAACCAGTTGCGACGAAACCGCCGCCGCCCTCGTGCGGGATGGGCAGGATGTGCTCGGCAACTCCGTCGCCTCGCAGATCAAGCTGCACGCGGGGTACGGCGGCGTGGTGCCCGAACTGGCCGCCCGCGAGCATCTGCGCGCCATGGACGTGGTCGTGAACGAGGCCCTGTCCGGGGCCGGGCTGAAGATCCAGGACGTCGATGCCGTCGCCGTCACCTGCGGACCCGGCTTGGTGCCCGCCTTGTTGGTGGGCACCTCCTACGCCAAGGGGTTGGCGGCGGCGCGCGGTTGCCCCTTCCTCGGCGTGAACCACTTTCTGGCCCATATCTACGGTTCCTTCATCGGCCGTCCCGACGTGCTGGCCGATCCGGACGCCTTTCCGGTTCTGGCGCTGGTGGTTTCCGGTGGACACTCCGCGCTGGTGGTCATCGAGTCCAGCGGCCGCGCCCACATCGTGGGAACCACGATCGACGATGCGGCAGGCGAGGCCTATGACAAGGCGGCGAAGATCCTCGACCTCGGCTACCCCGGCGGTCCCGTTCTCGACCGGATCGCCAAGACCGGCAATCCCAAGGCCTACGACTTCCCGCGCGGCCTGACCGGTGGCGCGGGCAAGCCGCTCGATCCGGCCCAGCGCTACAACTTCAGTTTCAGCGGCGTAAAGACCGCGTTGCTCTACGCCACCAAGGACCGGGAGCTGGACGAGCAGGCCATGGCCGATGTGGTGGCCAGCTACCAGCAGGCCATCGTGGACGTGCTGGTCGGCAAGGCCATCCGTGCGGCGGCGGAGTACGGGACGCCAACCATCTGCCTCTGTGGGGGGGTGGCCTGCAACAGCCAGCTCCGCGCCGCCATGGGCGAGGCGGCGGCCCAGGCCGGGCGGCAACTCGTCCTGGCGGCCCCGAAGTACTGCACCGACAACGCGGCCATGGTGGCGGGCATCGCCTTCCACTACCTTTCGCGGGGGATCGCTTCCGATCTCGACCTCAGCGTCTCCGCCCGGCTCGAACAGAATCTCGGCACCATCCCCTTCGCTCCCGGCGCGAAGTAACCGGGAGCGCCGCCATCCCTGGCGGCAGTCTTCTCCCCTTTGTGCCACTATCTGCCCAGACCTTGCCTCCCGGGCAAGAAGGCCTCGCGCAGAGGTGCTGAGGCGCAGAGGGAATACAGGACAGGAGAGTAGGTGGGGCGGAGGATCCTCCGGCTTATCTCTGCGCCTCTGCGCGGGAACCCCACCTGGGCGCGATCAACGCCTGCTCCAACCCATTGTCTTCCCAGGTGTTGCTGTCGGCGTCGGAAATGCGCCTCAGTTCTTTTGTCTGTAGGATGTTATGCATTCCGTCGGAGCCCCGCCTTCAGGCGGAAGTGGGCGCGAAGCTTGAGCGAGCGCGAGGCGCACCGGACGCGCGGGGACGGTGGTGATCGTCCCCCTCCGGCGCTGAAGCACCGGAGACGGCTTCCGCGTGAACGCGGGACTCCGGCGGGGGGGGGCGACGCATCTTTGGGCGCGATCAATGGCTGCCCTACACTAGGGAAACGCGCTCCCGGTAGCCAGCCCATTCAGCAGGGCGAGAGCCGTATCCGCGAGCCGGTCGCCCGCCTCGGGGCACATCTTGCTCCACAGGGCGGTCGTGGTCTCGTGTCCTCCCTTGCGGGCCAGGGCGGCCAGAGTGGGCACGTAGCCGACCCAGCCGTTGGCCAGGGAAATGGCATACGTCCGCGCAAAGGGGCTGCGCCGCTTGATCTCCAGGCCGAACTCCATGAAATACTCGGCGGGGAATGTGGCGAACGCGGTGTCGCCCAACTGGAAGGCCTGGACCTCCACCTCTTCGCCGCCACCGTGTTCGCGGCTCATGGCCTGGAGAGCCGGATAGTTGTACCAGCCCAACCCGATGAGCCCCTGGAACACGTTTCGCTGCACCACTGGGTCCGCGAAGTCCTTCTCGGCCTGGACGAAGTCCCGGTAGGGCAGGTGGAACCGCTGACGGGTGGCGGCAACGGGTCCGGCTTCGCCGGGCGGCAGTCTGTCGAGAATCCCCAGCACGGTCTCGGCCAGAATCTCCCCCGTCCGCTCCTTGGTGTCGCCCAGATGGGGGTTGAGGAAATCGCCGTGGAACACGTTGGCGCAAGGGCCATTGAGGAAGACCACATCGGCCCCGATCCGCTCGCGCACCCGGTCGCGGAGGACGCCCGGATAGCCTGCGGAGAGCTTGCCCATATGGTGGACCGCATGGCAGCCGAAGTTCACCAGCACACCCAGCGGCTTCCCGTCCGGCGACTGGAAGCGGAGGACCCCCACCTCGGGGTCGACCACGTTCTCGTTGCACAGCACGCGGTCCAGATCCGCCCCGCGCGGCTGGGTCACCACCCCCCCGTCACGGGTGAGAAAACGGCGGTTGAAGGAAGCCCGGTGCTCCAGGGCATGGCCCGCCGCGACCACCGCGGGCTCCAGCCGGTCGATGGCCCCGATCAGCGCCTCGGCGGCCCGGTCGCAGAGGAACTCCAGATAGTCTTCCTCGCGGGCGAAGCTGGGCCGGTTGATGACCGCCGGGCAGGCGTGGTTGTGGGTCGTGCAGACCAGAATCCGCTCGGGCGCGATCTCGCGCCGGGCGCAGACGTGGGCCCGAATCCGCTCCACCCAAGGCGCTTCAAGGATGACCACATCCAAAGCCACCAGCGCAAAGCGGTTGTTCCCCGCCGAGAAGGCTGCCGCTTGGGCATACAGGGGGTCAAGCACCGTGTCCGCCTGGCCGAGATAGGTCCGGATGGGCAGAGTCACCGGGGTGATGTCGCAATGATGGAAACCCGCTTGCATGGCGCTCCTCGCTGGTTTCGGCAATCCAGGCTCCCCCCAGTCGGACCCGAGGGGAGGTCACATTCCACGCCGGGGAAAATGGTAGCTCCTGCTTGTATTTCCCGCAAGGAGCCAGATAGTATTGACCCGTTCTCCGAACGGTGATTCAGAGCCATATGTGTGGTGGTTGTAGCTCAGTTGGTTAGAGCGCCTGGTTGTGGCCCAGGAGGTCGGGGGTTCGAGTCCCCTCATCCACCCCAAGATATCAAAGCCCGGCCATCAGGTCGGGCTTTCTCACTTGGGGGAAGAGAGATGCACCACGTCTACGTGCTCTACTCGCCGCCGCTGGGCAGGCCAGTCGAGCGAAGGCTGCCGCGACAAGGCAGGGGCGGGGCTTGCCCCCGCCCGAACCGTTGGTGAACCCGAACGGGTTGCCTGTATCTTCCCCCGCTCGGTCCCGTCGGTCCGAACGGGTCGGGCACCCGCGAGGGGTGCCCCTACGACACCCGCCCCTTCCGTCCCTGGCGGATCAGGACGGTCGTGATGTTCACGGACCTCGACCAGGGGCGCGCGTTCGCCAAGAAGCACCTCTGAACCCCAAGCCGCACCTGGCGCACGGTTGGCGCGG
>QKCY01000114.1 GCA_003245525.1 Victivallales bacterium
TACCTGCTCGGGTCCCATCACGTACACCCTTCGACCGGGTGTGATCGTGAATTCCCTGAGAATTGGAGGCAGCTTGCTGAGCAGGTTACCAGCATATTCGGCGTCGTGATTGTAGATGAAAAGAAGCCCGTGGACTATGCCAGAGGTACCTTGTTCTTGGTAAGCATTCTGCCAATCAGGGCTGATGTTCGCACATTCAACAGCTTGAGCAAGGCTCCTCACGGCTGCTGCGACAGCATTGGGCTTAATGCTAGCTTTTCCATAGCTTTTCAGGTCGGTGTTGATATACACCCTCTTCCCTTCGTATGGCGAGTCATAGTAGAACACCACGTCCGTTGGATGGTCTCCGCGCCCTCCTCTGTTACGGTGCTCCTGCTTCCTGCACAGCCAGGAGTAGTTCGTCGGACCTGTGCGTTGCCACCCCATTCTGCCGAAGATCTTGGTGGAGACTTCCTCGGCCATCTTTGCGATATTCGCAGTCTCAGACATGTCGACCTTCCTGTGGCTATGCACCGGGGTCAGCAATGCTCACCAAACACGGTTTGCTGCCCTCCAGAACTCACTGTCTGCCACAAGCAGGGTACCTTCTTCCGGGGAGGGTGGCTGGGAGAGGATGAATGGATCCTGCTTGTATGGTTCTCTCCAATCAGAAACCAGACCTAGACCATGGAGACCACTGTTGCGAAGATATAGTCTCTGTGCTGCTACCGCAACTGGATCGCAAGCGATCCTGCTTTCTGTCGTCTCGGAGGGATCAGGGCGTACCACCGTGCTCCTCAGGATAGCGCGCTGATCTGACGGGGCAAGCTACGAGATGGATCAGGGGCTAAGAAGACTGCGTCGCCTGGAGCGGCGAAGTCACTAGACGGTGGACGACCCCACGCGCACCTGTTCGTGGAGCCAGCCGAGTTGTTCGGCGATGCCTTCGGCCAGGCGGGCGGCGGCAAGGATGGGGAGCCAACGGCGGAACTCGGCGGGATCGCTGTCGGGGGCGGCGAGGCGTCGTTCGAGGTAGGCGTCGCGATAGGCGATCATGGGGGCCTGGGCGGCGGGGTTGGTGGCGTTCAGGGCAATGTGGCCGGCAAAGAGCAAGGCGGTGCGCGCCACGTCGGCCATGGGGGGACCGCAACTGGCGTCGCTCCAGTCGATGAGCACCGGTCCCGCTGGGGACAACAGGATGTTGCCGGGGTGGAAGTCGCCGTGGCAAAGGGTGTCGCCGGTAGGCATGGCGGCGAGGGCCGCGCAGGCGGCAGCGCGTTCGTCGGGGGAGAGCCGTCCGGTCCGGGCGATCTTGCGCCGCAGTTCCTCAGCCAAGGACGGCAGCCCGGCGGGGGCCCGATGGCGGTGGAGAGCCACGTGTTGGTCGGCCAGACTCTGGGCGGAGGCGAGCAGGCAACTGCCGTCCTGCATGATTTGGTCCATCATGGTCGGCCCTTCGATCCGCTCCATGACGAGACCCCAGCGGTCGCCGATCCGGACCACTTCCCCCAGCCTCGGCACCGGGATGCCGAGGCTGTGGGCCGCTGCCTGCTTCCGCCCTTCCGCCGCGACGGCGTCGGCCGAAGTACCAATGCGGAACAGCTTCACGATCTGCCCCGGTTGCCAGGAATAGGCTTCGGCCACCCGCCCCTTCGCAAAGGGGCTGCCCAGTTCTGCCAGCGTCGTCATGTCTCTCCTTGGGGGCTGATTGGGCAGCAAACATAACCGCGACTCGCCGCCAATGCATGGCCAGCACAAGGACGAAAGGGACGGAAGGGACGGAAGGGACGGGGGGGCCACAACGTGGCTCATGTGGATGCGGCTACATCCCATCGGCGTCTTTGTCGGCATCTGCCTCCCAGCCAACCTGCCCCAACTGCCGGCAAGGATGCCGGCGCTCCCGGTGGCGGAGGGAATTCGGCCCATTCCTCTCCCATAGGCCCCATCCGTCCCATAGGTCCCATCTCTTCCCCCAGGCACGCACGACGTCTAGGGCTGGGCGGGCAGGCCAAGGACCTGGCGCACGACGGGGGCCAGCAGCTTGGCTATGAGTTCGTGTCCGCGATCATTGGGATGCATGCCGTCCAGGAAGAGGCCGTCCACCGACTGGCCGGACACGCTGGCGTACTGCTCTTCGGCGGCAAAGACATCCACCAGCGGGACCTTGCGTTCGGCGGCCAGGCGGCGGACGCTGTCCGCGTACAGGCGCAAGGTGACGCAGAAACCGTCAGGCTGGTCGGGTTGGTAGGGTGCCTTGCCGTACATGGCCCGCAGCTTGTCGGTCCAACGGAACATGCCGGGGGTCATGAGGATCACTGCGCAGTCGCGCTTGGCCAGTTCGTCCAGGAAGTAGCGGAGGTTCTCCGTATAGTGCTCCACACTGACCCGAGGCTCGGTGGCCTCCTTCCAGACATCGACCGCCGAGTCGTTGGCCCCGAACTGGATGATGACCAGGGCGGGTTGGTGGGCCAGTACGTCCTGCTCGAACCGGGCGCGAGCCTGCTTGCTGGTATTGCCCGGCACGCCAGCATTCACCAGCCGGATTCCGGGCACGAGCTGGGGCAGACGCTGCTCGTAGACCCGTTCGACCCCTGCCCGCCGGGCGGTGGTGGAATCGCCGAAGACGACCACCCGCAACGGCTGGGCAACCACGTCCCCCGCAGGCTCTTCAGCCCTACCACCGACGACCAGTCCCAAGCCTGCCATGAGCCACCCCGCATACCAGGTACGCATGTCCTTGCCTCGCCAAACCAATGGTCGCTTGCCGGTCATCCTTAGTCTGGCCGTTCTACCGGGGAGTGCAAGTGTGGCAGCCAGGCCTTGCCAGCGTTGCTTTTCAGGGCCGAGGCACTATCCTATCCGGAGCAGATTCCGGTGTGACTTGAGAGCAATGGTCCTGGCATGGACTGTAGACGGACCGAAGTCGTGCGTGCGACTCCTGACCAACCTATTCGCGCCGCCATCTGTGGCCGCCATTTGGACGATCTTCGGGATCTCCTGAAAGGGTACCCGATCCTCATCGACCAGGAGCACCCCGAGGTGGTCATCTCCCACGGCGGGGACGGTTCCCTGCTCGGAGCCGAACGGCAGTGGCCGGGCGTCCCCAAGTGCCCTCTCCGGGACCGCCGGATGAATCCGAAATGCGCCGAGCATCCCGACGAGCGGGTGCTCGATCTTCTGGTTCGCGGCGAACTGGCAGAGAACCGGGTGGCGAAACTGGTGGCCCGTACCGCCGATGGCCGCGACCTGGTGGCGCTGAACGACCTGATCCTAAGCAAGAGCATCATCACCAGTTGCGTCCGTTACCGGCTTTGGCTGGACGAGGAATTGTACAAGGGGCAAATTGTGGGAGATGGCTTGGTGGTGGCGACACCTTTCGGCAGCACGGGCTATTTCCGCAACATCACGCACAGCCTGTTCCGGGTGGGCGTGGGGCTGGCGTTCAACAACTGCTCGGACCAAGTGAACCATATTGTGCTCGATCGCCGGACGGTCATCCGCGCCGAGGTCATCCGTGGCCCCGCCGTGTTGGTGGCCGACAACGATCCGACACATCTTGAGTTGGATGAGGGCGACGTGGTGACGTTCGCCCAGAGCGAACAGGAAACCGTGATTCTGGGGCTGGACATCTTCCGTTGCGATGCGTGCTACAGCCTGCGCGAGAACGGGGTCTGAGCCCGGCTGGAGTGCCAGCAGGAAAACAGGAGATCGAGGATGACCATAGGCATGGCGATTTGGGTGGTGCTCTTCAGCTACGTGGTCGGCAGCACGCCGTGGGGCTTGCTGATCGGCAAGTTCAACGGGCTGGACATCCGGCGGCACGGCAGCGGCAACATCGGCGCCACCAACGTCCGCCGCGTGCTCGGGCGGGATTGGGGCATCACCTGTTTTGCGCTCGACTTCCTGAAGGGTCTGGTCCCCGTGCTGATCTTCAGGAACTGGGCGGGCGAGGGCAACGAAATCCCCGGCCTGCTGGCCGCCGCCGCCACCGTCTGCGGCCATGTCTTCCCCTTCTGGCTCCGTTTCAAGGGCGGCAAAGGGGTGGCCACGACCGTCGGTGCCTTGGTCGCCGTCGCCTTCTGGCCGGTGATCATCTGCCTGGTGGCCTGGGTGGCCATGTTCTACCTCTCCCACTACGTCTCGGTTGCCAGTCTGGTCGCCGCCGCCGTGCTGCCTCTGGCCCACCTGATTCTTCGCCGCAGCGACGCCTTTGGACCGACCCTCGTCCTCCTCATCGCCCTGGCCGGGTTGATCGTGGTGCGCCATCGCTCCAACATTCGCCGCCTGATCGAAGGCACCGAGCACCGTTTCGGCCAAAAGGGAAATAGTTGATGGGACAGTTTGCGGTTCTGAGCGATGGCGGCTGGGGCACGGCCCTGGCCCTGGTCCTGCATGGCAATGGTCACCGGGTCCGTCTCTGGGGTCCCTTTCCCGAGTACCTCGCAGAGATGCGGCAGAGCCGGGAGAACACCCGGTTCCTACCCGGCATTCCCCTGCCCGCCGATCTGGAACTGGTCGACGACCTGGCTACCGCCGTGGCGGGGGCCGAACAGATCGTGCTGGCCGCCCCTTCCCAGTATCTGCGCGGCCTGCTGGCCAAGCTGGCCCAGGTGGGCTTGCCCGGCGAGACCATCGTGGTGAACGTGGCCAAGGGTATCGAGACCGGCACGCTCCGGCGAATGAGCGAAGTGGTGGAGGAACTCCTGGGACGGGTGCGCTACGCGGCCCTCTCCGGCCCCAGCCACGCGGAAGAGGTGGCCCGCCGCATTCCCACCGCCGTGGTGGTGGCTTCCCGCGACGCCTCCATCTACGAGGCGGTGCAGGCGGCGTTCAGCAACGACTTCTTCCGGGTCTACAGCAGCTACGACATTACCGGCGTCGAGTTGGGCGGCGCGCTCAAGAACGTGCTCGCCCTCGCGGCCGGGATCTGCGACGGCATGGGATTCGGCGACAACACCCGCGCCGCCATGATGACCCGGGGCATCCGCGAGATGGCCCGGCTCGGCGTCGCCCTCGGCGGCCGGGCGGAGACTTTCAGCGGACTGAGCGGCGTGGGCGATCTGATCGTCACCTGCATGAGCCAGCACAGCCGCAACCGCTACGTGGGCGAACAACTCGGCCGGGGACGGGCGCTGCCCGAGATCCTGGACAGTATGGGCGGCAAGGTGGCCGAGGGCGTGGCCACCACCGAGAGCGCCTACCAGCTTGCCCAGCAACTCCGGGTCGAGACACCCATTGTCGAGCAGGTCTACGCCGCCCTCTACGAGGGCCGCGATCCCCGCGAGGCCGTCCGCGCCCTCATGTCCCGCGACGGCAAGCCCGAACACCTCTAGCTGGCTTCCGCCAGCAAGCCGGAGATCCGCCATGCAACTGATGTGCGATGCCCTGTCGGTGCTCGGTTCGCGCCATGGTCTGGTCATGGACCCGATCCATCGCAAGTGCGAGATCATCCGCTTCGACCGGTTCGACGCCCTGACGCCCCTGCACATCCGGGCGGGGGCGGTGATCGATGGCCGCGAGGTGGTCTTCCCGCTCTGTCCCCAGGGCGACACCTTCCGCTTCCTCGACCAGCGTATCAGCCCCTGCACCATGGCCCTGATCGGCATGGACTCGAAGAGCGGCACCAAGGTGAAACTCACCATCGCCACGCCCTTCCGCCCCCGCGACGCGGTCTTCTCGACCACCCCGGTCATCGGGTTCCGGCTGGAAGCCGAACCCATTGCCGGCGGTTTCCGCTGGGAGGGCAAGGGCAGCCGTCCGGCGGAGATCGAGCTGTTCCTGGAGTTCGGCGGCCCCAAGGTGATTGCCGAACCCAGCGATGCCGACGCGGTGGACATCTGCTTCAACAGCCTGCGTTCCTCCACCGAGCACGGCGGCACCCGCGCCGCGCCCCAGAGCGAGATCTGGCCCCAGCGGGACCGTCTGGTCGCCGTCGCGGGCCGCCGTCTGGGCACCGCGATCCGCCAGACTGTCCGGCTCGATGCCCCGGTGGCCCTGGAAGCTGCCTGGTGTACCTTCTCCGCGCCCAACCTGAGCGTGCAGGGCGATCTGTGCCCCTTCAAGTATGCCGGGGCCTTCGCCGATCTGGCCGCCGTGGCGGACTGGGCGCGAAGCAATCCCGGCGCGCTCTTCACGAATGCCGCCCGCGTGGACGGCATCGTGGCCAGCGGCAACAGCGCCAAGAGCGTGAAGAACCTCATGGCCCAGACCCTCCACTCCTGGCTGATCGACACCTGGTGGGCGGTACGCCCCGACGGCCGCGACTGGTTCAGCGTGTGGGAGGGTTCTTGCTACTTCCACTCCACCGTGGATGTGGAATTCACCCAATCCCCCTTCTACCTCGCGGTCTGGCCCGAGCTGCTCCGCATCGAACTCGATTTCTGGCCCGAGTACTCCAAGGACGGCACCCAGTGCCTCGGCCCGCGCGGCCAGGACACTCTGTTCCTCTCCCACGACACCGGCAGCCATTCCTCCGCCTGCGGCCAGGACTACCACCACGAGATGGAGGTGGAAGAG
>QKCY01000016.1 GCA_003245525.1 Victivallales bacterium
TGGGTACGGCTACCAGCTTTCCCCGGTTTGGGGCTGCGTGGCCGGAGCGGCCCGCTCCGGAATCCCCCTCCCGGAGCCAGCGGCTCCGGCCACGGACACCAATGGATACGGTTGCCAGCTTCCCCCGGGCTGGGGCTGCGTGGCCGGAGCGGCCCGCTCCGGAATCCCCCCCGGAGCCAGCGGCTCCGGCCACGGAGTCCCCGGCTAGGTCCCGGCCCGCCGGGGCCCATCCTGCCAACCTTGCCTTGTCCCATTGCGGGCCTATACTGGGTGGTACTCCTCCCCCACCCCGGTATCCCCATGTTCTCCCCGCCGCGAATCCACTGCTGGGAACTCCCGTCCGCGTGGGCTAGGGATGGCCTTGCGTCCCTGGCACCTTCCGGCTGGACTCTCCGGTTGGGCAAGGCCGACTGTGGAGGCTGGCAACTGGCGGACGACTTCGACTGGGGCCTCTGGTCCAATCGCCGGGTACTCCTCCACGGTTCCTGTGAGGCACACCTGCTGGACCGTACTCATGTTCGCCTGGTGCTGTCTCCGCCGCCGGAACTGCCCTTCGCCGCCGGAGACCTCCCTGATGGTCCGTTCCGGGCCGCCCTACAAAGGCTGACCCTGCGCCCCTTGCTCTCCCGGACAGAGATTGCTTGCCAGCGGCGCGATGTCGCCCTGGCCAACGCGATCGGCAAGATCGTGGCGCGGGGCCGACTGGAGGAGTGGTCCCTGCCGGATGGCACTCCGGTGATCCACGGCCTGGTTCTGGCCGCTCTGCGCGGCTACCGCGAGGAGTTCAGCCAACTGGTCGCCGATCTTGCCAGCACGCCGCTTGCCCCGCTTCCCGCCTCCCCCCTCCTCGTCGCCTTGGAACGGGGCCGGGTGCCCGCGTTCCAGCCGGATGTCCCGTGCATCGCGCTGCACTTCCGGGCCGATCTCTCCCCGGCGGCCGCCGTGCAGGACCTGCTGCGGAAGCTACTGGCCAACACCTGGCGCAACGCGGCGGGAGTCCTTGCCGATCTCGACCCCGAATGCCTCCACCACTGCCGCGTGAACCTGCGCCGGGCCCGGGCTGTGGCCAGCCAGGCCGAACCGGTGATCGGCAAGCCAGCCACCCGCCGCTTTGTCGCCCATCTGCGCGCCATCGCCGGACATACGGGGGCCCTGCGCGATCTGGACATCCAACTGGCCAACCGCACCTGGTACGAGTCCTTGGTGCCCCCGGAACAGGCCACGGGGTTGGCCGGTTTCATGACCCATCTGGCCCAGAGCCGCCGCCGCGAGCTGCGGAGCCTCCGGCAGTACCTGCGTTCGCCGCGCCACCGGCACCACCGGGAACGTCTGGAACACCTGCTCAAGGGCATCGCCTCCCCCCGGAAGCCCCATCCCCTTGCCAAGCTGCTCGCGAAGTGCGTCCACCGCCGTTTCTGCCGCCTTGCCAAGGCGGCCCGCGGACTGGGCGACCACCCCAGCGACACGGACCTCCACCGCCTGCGTATCGCAGCCAAGAAGTTGCGCTATCCTTTCGAGTCGGCGCGGAGTATCTTTCCTGCGGAGTTGATCGCGCAGTGGGTACCCGGACTCAAGCAACTGCAGGACGCCCTGGGCCGCGCGCACGACCTGCTGGTCTGCGTGGGCCGGGTGAACGGGTATATCGCCGCCCAGGCCGCCGCCGGGCTGGGGGACGAGACCGAAGTCCTTGAGAGGCTGGTGTCGGCCTTGCGCCATCAGCTCGCCATCGCCCGCGAGACGGCCCTGGAGCAACTCCGGGTCTTTCTCGAACAGCACCAGGAGCAGGAGCTGCTCACGCAACTCGGCATGGGAAAGAGAAAACCATGAACACTGTTGCCGCCTACAGCATCAAGGGAGGGGTCGGCAAGACCGCCTTCGCCGTCAACTTCGCCTATGCCTGCGCGCAGCTCGGCCGACGCACGCTGTTGCTCGACCTCGACCCCCAGGGTGCCTCCAGCTTCTACTTCCGCATCCGCCCCCCGGAGAAGCTGAAGGGGCGGAAGCTCATGGCCGGCAAACAGCCCCTGCTCGACTTCGTCCGGGAATCCGACTACCCCAATCTGGACATCCTGCCCGCCAAACTCTCCTTCCGGCATTTCGACCATGTGCTGGCCGAGGCGAACAAACCCCTGGCCCAGTTGCGGCAACTGCTCAAGCCTCTGGCGGAGACCTACGACCTCGCGGTGGTCGACGCCCCCCCCAACCTCAACCTGCTCTCCGAGAACATCCTTCATGCCACCGACGCGATCGTCTCTCCGGTCGTGCCCACTCCCCTTTCGGCCAACACCCTCGGGCAACTGACGGAGTTCCTGGAGGAGCACCTGGCCGAGCGGACGCCCGAGTTCCTCCCCTTCTTCTCGATGGTGGAGAGCCGCAAGCGCCTGCACCGCGACACCATGTGCGACCTGCGCGCCCAGTATCCCGCGTTCCTGCGGACCATCATCCCCTATTCGACGGACGTGGAACGCATGGGCCTCTCCCGGTCGCCCCTGCTGGCCACCCGTCCGTCCACCCCCGCAGCCAAAGCGTTTGCCCAACTGGCAAGCGAAATCCTGCGCGCCCTCTAGCGCAAGAGGAGAGTTCCCCGTCCTATGGGCGGGGCCTAAGGATTGGCTAGGCCAACCCCGAATGGGCTGTGGTATCCGGCTGCGCCTTGCCCGGTCTGCCTGCTCTCTTCCAGAAGTCTTGTCTGCATGCCGACCCGGAAGTGGAAGCCGCCTCCGCGCGGCGACGGAGTGCTTTGCCTCCGGTTCCCGCCACGGCCTGACCAGAGCGGATCGCCGCCCGGAGGAGGCTCCCCCATTTTTCTGGGAACACCGCAAACGACGGGAAAACCTGCCCTCCTTGGAGTGCGAATACCCCGTCCTCTGGGCGGGGGTCTTTACTCGGCGAATGGTGCCCCTCGCTACGTCGGTTGAGGAAAATCCGCGAAGACTGTACGATTTCCCTAGCATTAACTAGGTTCCCGCAATATCATTGGATATAGGTACTAAGTACTACTAAGGAGGTATTTCCATGCGTCGCCGATTCACCCTCATCGAACTGCTCGTGGTCATCGCCATCATCGCCATTCTGGCCAGCATGCTGCTGCCCGCCCTCGCCAACGCCCGGGCCAAAGCCCGCCAGATCAACTGCGCCGCCAATCTCAAGCAGATCGCGCTCTCCGCCGAGATGTACTCCAACGACTACCAGGAGGTGTTCCCCGCCAACCATGCCAGCAACAAGGCCCCGGACGGCAACTGGTTCGCCTGGTGGTACGCGCTGGAACCCTATTTCGTCGACTGGAACGTGATGAAGTGTCCAAGCAGTACGGGAATCAACATCTACAAGGGCCTCACCTACGGCAAACGCGGCTGCGGCGACAACATCCTGAGCGGCGAGCAGTCGTCCGACTTCTGGAGCGGCAAACGCATCGGCATGCAGGAACCCTCGGGAACAATCGCCTTCGGCGACTGGGGACGGGGCAACGGCCACCGGATGTGCCCCCATTGGCACGCGGGCAGCAGCTATGTCGGCTACCCCCATGCCGAGCTCCACAATGGCGGCTGCAACTGGTCCTTCTACGACGGGCATGTGGAATGGATGCGCTACGAGAACACCTTCGGCGGCACCAAGAACCTCTGGCTGTATACCAAGACCGGGGCTCAGACGAGCGTGGCCGTCCCCACGTGGCCCTGGCCGTACTAGGCCCCGCATCGCATCGACAGCCGAACTGCCAGATCCTCCTTCCGCCTCCGGTTCGCAACGAATCGGAGGCGGTTCTCGTCCAGTCGCTTGGTACCGCAGAGTTCCCGGTGCTATCGTAGCGGTTCGGGCTTTGGGATCGCGTATTGGACTCCCCATACACCAGAAGCAAGGAACAACCATAATGCGCCGCCTCTTCACGCTAATCGAACTCCTCGTGGTCATCGCCATCATCGCCATTCTGGCCAGCATGCTCCTGCCTGCCCTCGCCAACGCCCGGGCCAAGGCCCGGCAGATCAGTTGCGCAAACAACCTGAAGCAGCTCTCTCTGGCCGCCGAGATGTACGCGCAGGACCACAGCGACACGCTGCCCCAGAACCACACCTCGGCCGGGGTGCGTTGGTACCGCGTGATGGAAACCTACTTCGTGGACTACAACGCCATGAAGTGCCCCAGCAACACCTCCGTGAACATCTACAGCGGCCTGACCTACGGCAAGCGGGGTTGCACCGACAACATCCTCACCGGCGAGCAGTCCTCCGATTTCTGGAACGGCAAGAAGATGGGAGTTGAACAGCCCTCGGCGACCATCTCCTTCGGCGAGTACTCGGGCCGGACCAACTCCGACCGCCTCTGCCCCCACTGGCACAACGGCAAGACTTACGTGGGCTACGTCCATCCCGAGATCCACACCAATGGCACGAACTACACGTTCTACGACGGCCATGTGGAGTGGATGCGCTACGAGAACACCTTCGGCGGCACCAAGAACCTCTGGCTCTACACGAAGTCCGGTGCCCAGCCCACCACCGCCGTCCCCTCTTGGCAGTGGCCCATGTAGTCCTTGCTGCCCAGTAGAGTCTGTCAGGCCCGGCACGGGAGTTTCCCGGCCGGGCCTTTCTGTTGCCCCGGCCCCATGGTATCGTATCGGCAAACGCCCATGACGGACCCCGACCGATGCCGCCCGATCCCAAACACCTGCGCAAAAAACTGGACGATCTGCGTTCGCAGCTCGACCGGCTCGGCTACGGTCCGGGTGGCAGCCAACCGGCCAGCATCATCTCGGGCGAGGAGTTGCGTCAGGCCCTGGGCAAGAGACGCCCCAAGCGCCCGGCTCCTCCCCAGCCGGCCAAGGCACCACTGGCCCCGCTAGTCCTCGGTCGGCTCCCGGCCGCTGCGGGGAAGAGCAAGCCAACTCCCGCCAAGGCTGCCGTCGTCCAGTTGGAGGACGCTCTCGCGGGCGAGGAAACGGAACGTGCCGAAGGGAAGTTCTACCGGGTTGCCACCCCCGCCCGCGAGGTGGAAGGTGCCGCCGACCTCGCCGAACGCTTCGCCGATCTGCTCCACGAACCCGGCTCCCCCCTCCGCCGGGAACTGCGCCGCCGTCTGCCCGAGGTGACGGAGTACGCGCTGGAACACCTCGTCTTCATGGATATCGAGACCACCGGGCTCAGTTGCTCCCCCCTCTTCCTGATCGGCATCATGGTCTGGACCGGCGACGACTTCGAGGTCCGCCAGTTCCTCGCCCGCCACTACGGCGAAGAACGGGCCGTGGTCGCCGAGTTCTTGGAGGAGCAGGGCCGCCACCCCCTGCTCGTCACTTTCAACGGCAAGACGTTCGACTACCCCTACATCCGTTCCCGTGCCACCGTCTCCGGCCTGCGCTTCGCCGATGTCCCCGCCCACCTCGACCTGCTCCATGTGTCCCGGCGGTTCTGGCGCAGACGCCTCCCCAACTGCAAGCTCCAGACCCTCGAACGCCACCTCTGCCAACGGGTCCGCGAAGGCGACATTCCCGGTGCCGAGATCCCCGACGCCTACCACGCCTACGTCCGCACCGGCAACGCCTACCAGATCGTCGATATCCTCAAGCACAACCTCCTCGACCTCGTCACCCTCGCCGACCTCATGACCCACTTCCCCGACGAGGATTGATCCCGACCTACCCGAGAACGCCAACAGCTCCCCTGGGAACGCCGAGCACCAGCTCGGCAACTCCCCCTCCGCCGAGCTGGAGCTCGGCGCTCCCAGGGAGGCCGCGACGCTGACAACCCCATCGGGGTTGCGCCCTCACCCGGCTCTCTTCCGGTCGCGAGCACGGACTTCAGATGGCACGCAGGACGCAAAGGTCCCACGCTGATGGTACTCAACAAGACGACTGCACACCAACGAAGGCCTCCCCGTTCGTAGTCCAGGCTTTAGCCTGTGCATTCCCCTGCCCGATCCATAGGACAACAGGCTAAAGCCTGGACTACGAACAGATCCCCTCCATGCCAAGCTGCTCTGTTGATGACCGTAGGCCTGGACGGCAAACGGAGGCTACGTTCGAGGGTGTTTCACGCTGTCGCGGGTGATGAGGCTGTAGGGGAGGACGGAGCGGCGGGGGAGCTGGGCGTCGGTGGCACAGGATTCGATGACGTCGGCGACGATCTGGGCGAGGGCGGTGTGGTCTTGGGTGATGGTGGTCTGGGGGGGCGTGGCATAGCGGGAGAAGAGCTTGTGCTCGGAGGCAATGACGGAGATGTCGTCGGGGACGCGGCGGTTGAAGAGGGAAAGGGCGTAAGCGGTGACGATGCCAGCGTTGCCGCCGGGGCAGAAGAGGGCGTCGATCCCCTGCTGGAGAAGCTTGCCGACGAGCTCGACGTAGTTGTCGTCCTCGGAGAGGCAGATCAGGGCGTCGTTGGCGGGTAGGCCTCGGCTTTGGAGGGCCTGGGCGACGGCGGCGCGCCGGGCGTCGACGGTGCCGGTTCCGGCCTGCCCGTGGATGATACAGCCAATCGTCCGGCAACCCCGGTCGAAGAGGTGCCCGACGGCCAGATCCATGCCCTGGGCCTCGTCAGAACGGACGGAGTAGACGTTGGGTTCGCGGGGCGGGGCATCGCGATCCACGAGCACGAGCGGCACGGCGAAACGGGCCGACCAACCGACGAAATCACCGGGCTCCGCACCGATGGCCACGGCCCCGCAGAACTGGATGCTGTTGAGACGGTCCATGTCCTCCTGCGGCAGAATCTCGATCCGGAAACTCCGCCGGGGGAGTTCCTGGGTCAGCGCCATCATCACCATCTCCAAGCAGTTGCGGATGGGATAGATAGCTTCACCAGGGGCCAGGATGACCACGTTGCGCTGCTTGCTGGCGAGGCGGGGGCTATAGCCGTTCTCGCGAGCGATGGCAAAGACATGCTCCCGGATATCGGGGCGCACGTTGGGATGGTGGTTGAAGACCCGCGACACAGTGGCGGGAGAGACACCCGCGAGTTCGGCGATTTCCCGTAATCCGATCATGGTCCGCATCCCGAGCGATTGACGATGTTTCAACCAGACCCATATCACTCTTGAAACCGCGTCGAAATTACATCCATCTTTCCAGAATGCCACCGTTGCCCCTGGAGATGCCTCCGGTATAGTCAATGCGGCAATTACTCCCCATATAGGAGATCATGATGACCGGTCATTACATCGTTTTTGAGTCCGTCGGCAAGGCGGTTCTGAAACCCTTCCAGGTCCCCGAGCCCAAGGCCGGGGAGGTGCTACTGGAGAACGAGTACACGGTGGTCAGCGCCGGCACGGAGCGGGCCAATCTGGTGCAACTGCCCAACACGGGCACGTCCGAGTCGGGGTTCCCGCTCACGCCGGGCTACAGCGGTGCGGGCCGGGTGATCGCGGTCGGCGAGGGCGTGACCTCCCTCAAGGTCGGCGACCGGGCGATCATCAACTGGGGCGGGCACCGTTCGCACACGATCAAGAAGGCCGCCGCGACCCTGCGGATCGACGACGACACCATCGATCTCTTCGACGCGGCCTTTGCGCCGATTGTCTCCTTCCCGCTGCTGGGCGTGCGCAAGCTCCGGCTGGAAATCGGCGAATCGGTGATGATCGCCGGCCAGGGAATCCTCGGGGTGTTCGCGCTCCAGTTCGCCCTGCTGTCGGGGGCGATCCCCGTGCTGGTGGCCGACCTGGACCCCGCCCGGCGGGCTCTGGCGATGAAACTGGGGGCCACAGCGGCGCTCTCGCCCGACGAGGATGGATTCGTGGAACACGTCAAGACGCTGACCGGCGGCCAGGGCCCCAATGCCGTGGTCGAGGTGACCGGTTCCTCCCTCGCTCTGCAACAGGCCCTGGAGTACATCGCCTGGGAAGGCCGCGTCTCGCTGCTTGGCTGTACCCGCATCTCCGATGTGCCCATCGATTTCTACAAGTACGTGCATCGGCGCGGCATCTCCCTGATCGGGGCACACACGAACACGCGGGCCAAGACCGAGTCCTCCCCCGGCCATTGGACCGAGCTGGACGACTACCGCACGTTCCTGAAGCTGCTCGCAGTGGGCAAGATCCAGACCCGCCCCATTGTCTCCAGCGTCTGCTCCCCGGAGAAGGCGTCGGAGGTCTACGGCGAGCTTGCCGAATGCCCGAAACCGCCGCTTGGCATCGTCTTCGACTGGAAGCTCATCCGATGAAGAAGATCCGTATTGCCCAATTCGGCATCACCCATGAACACGCCTCCGGGACCATCGAGGTGGCCCGGCGGCGCAGCGACATCTTCGAGGTGGTCGGCGTGGTCGATGATAGCGCCTCCACCACCGCCCGGCAGAGCAAGGTGGTCAGCCCGAAGCCCTACGAGGGGCTGCCGCAGTTGACCGAAGCGGAGCTGTTGAGCCGCACGGATATCGACGCGGTGTTCGTCGAGACCACCAACGACGACCTGCCCGCCGCCGCTCTGAAATGCGCCGAAGCCGGTTTCCACATGCACATGGACAAGCCCGGCGGGCAGGCCATGGAACCCTTCGCCACCATCGTGGAGACCTGTCGCCGGAAGAATCTGGTCCTGCAGATGGGGTACATGTACCGCACGAACCCCGCCCTGCTCTTCTGCCGCCGCGCCCTCCGCGAGGGCTGGATGGGCGACGTGGTCGAGATCGACATGAACATGAACCGGTACGACAACGACAGCTACCGGGAGTACATCCGCACCTTCAAGGGCGGGGCCATGTACAACTTCGGAGGCCACCTGCTCGACTTCGTCGTCTCGGTGCTCGGCCGTCCGGACAAGGTGACGCCGTTCCACAAGTGTACCCGCGGCGACGGGGTGGAAGACAACACCCTGGCGGTCTTGGAGTACCCGCGCGCCAACGCCACCGTCCGCATCGCCATCACCGATGCAGATGGCATCCCGCACCGCCGGGTGATCGTGCGCGGCACCAAAGCGACCTTCGAGCTGGCCCCCACCGAGCCGATTCCCTACACGCTGCCCTTCAACGTGCGGTTCACCTGCGCGGTCGCCAACCCGGAATTCGGGGTCGGCAACCACCATCCGGAACTGAAGCCGCTGGGCCTGCGCTACGACGACCAGTTGATCGAGTTCGCCCAGTGCGTCCGCGGCGAAATCGCCAATCCCTATCCCTACGAACACGAACTGCTCGTCCAGGAAGTGCTGCTCGCCGCTTCCGGCAGCACGACTTGGAGCAAATGATGCACGCAGTCCTGATCAATGCCGACAACTCCCTGTCCTGGAGCGAAGTCCCCGAGCCGGTCCGCAAGGACCATGAGATCCTGGTCGAGATCCATGCCGCCGCCCTGAACCGGGCCGACCTCATGCAGCGGGCGGGCAACTACCCGCCCCCGCCCGGCTGGCCGGAATGGATGGGGCTGGAGATGGCCGGTGTGGTCCTGCAAGCCCCCGCCGACAGCCGCTGGCGGCCCGGCGACAAGGTCTGCGGACTGCTGGGCGGTGGCGGCTATGCCGAGAAGGTCGTCCTCCCGGCGGACATGGCCCTGCCTGTGCCGAAGGGGCTCTCCATGGTCGAGGCGGCCGCCATTCCCGAGGCCTTTGCCACCTCCTACCTGAACCTCTGTCTGGAAGGCGGCTTGCAGGCGGGCGACACGGTCTTCGTCCAGGCGGGGGCCAGCGGCCTCGGCATGGCGGCGATCCAACTCGTCAAGCAGGTCGGCGGCAAGGTGGTGACTACGGTCGGTTCCGATGAGAAGGCGGAGTTCGTCCGCTCCCTCGGCGCCGATGTGGTCGTCAACCACCGCAAGGCAGACGTGGCCGCCGCTCTGGCGGCGAATCCTCCCAACATCGCGCTGGACTGCGTCTGCGGCCCCGGCTTCGGGCCCTGCATCGAGAACATGGCCCAGGGCGGCCGCTGGATCGTGATCGCGACTCTGGGCGGCGAGCAGTGCCAGATCAACCTGCGCACCTTCTTCCGCAAGGGGCTGAAGCTCATCGGCAGCACCCTGCGCAGCCGCACGTCCGAAATGAAGGCCCAGATTCTCAAGGGCATGGAGGACCTGCTCTGGCCCGCCTTCTCCGCTGGCACGGTGAAGTCGGTAATCCACCAGACCCTGCCCATCACCCAGGCCGCAGAGGCCCACGCCATTCTCCAGAACCGGGAGAATCTCGGTAAGGTGGTGTTGACCGTGAAGGGGAACTAGCCGCAGGATTCGTCGCATTCGCTGTTCTCCTCGTTCGCAGGTTTCCGCTCCCGTTTGGCTCCCATCGGCACGATTTGGTCCAGGCAATGGACCCTGAGTTGCACAGAACCGGGTGTTCCGGTCAGAAACCACACATGTCTACGGAGAGGCACATGAAGACCCGAAATGCGTTCACCCTGATCGAGTTGCTTGTCGTCATCGCCATCATCGCGATCCTGGCCTCGATGCTTCTGCCCGCCCTGAGCAAGGCCCGCGAGAAGGCCCGCCAGATCAACTGCACCGGCAACCTCAAGCAGATCGGCCTGGCCGCGATCATGTACACCCAGGACTACGGCCGTCACGCCAAGTGCCAGAGAACGAATGTGGTGAACACGGACCCCACCAGCCACTTCGTGCAGCTCAACAAGTACATCAACGCCAATCCCGTCTGGTGCTGCCCCTCGGTTGGCAGCGCGCGGGATATCGACCCGCCCTACACCACCTACTTCTCCAACGGCGTCGTGTTTTGGTTGTCCCTGACCGACAGCCAGATCAAGCGACCGACGGAAACCATGCTGTTCTGGGAATACTCCGTGGGCGTGGTGGACAACTCCTACTGCCGCCCCTACGGCAACAGCGGTGCTGCCGACTGGTCGAACTCCTTCACCAACCGCAATCCCCACAACGAGGGCAACAACCTCCTCTGGGCCGATGGGCACGTTGCCTGGATTCGCGTCCAGCAGATCAAGAACAGCTTGTTCCTCCTGACTCCGGACGGCCAGGTGGCATCGGGTTGTTCGGTCGACCTCAACTAACCTTCCCATCAGACGGCAGAGAAATCCCATGATCGATCCGGCGACTTCGCGCCTGTTCACGACCTGGACCCACCCGGAGACGGGGCTGGACATCCACATCCTCACCACGAAAGTCGCCCCCTCCCAGCAGGGCTTCTACTTCGTCAACGACAGCATGAGCGCGGACGGTCGCTACCTCTGGCTCTACTGCTGCTTCCCCCCGTCGGGGTCGGGCTCCTATGGCCGGACCCTTGCCGTCGTGGATGCCGAAGGCGACACAATCCAGCATTTCCCCGACACGCAGTTCCAGCACGCCTCGCCCTTCGTCGATCCGGACACCGCCGAGGTCTACTGGACCACCGGGGCCTCCATCTGGCGGCGGTCCCCCGACCCGGCCACTCCCGCCATACACGTCAACTCCCTGCCCGAGGAGGTCGTCAAGGGGCGGTCGTGCCATCGGCTCGCCACCCATCTGACCCGGTCGGCCGACGGGAAGAGCTTCTTCATCGATGCCGGCCTTCCCCCCCACCATGTGTTCGGCACCTTGCCCATTGACGGCGGGGACTTCACGTTCTGGCATCATTTCGACCGCAACTACAACCACGCCCAATTCAGCCCCGTCGATCCCGATCTGGTGCTCTTCGCCCAGGAAAACCACTCCGACCCCGCCACGGGCCTGATCTTCCGGATCACCGACCGCATGTGGACCATCCGGCGGGGAGAGCAACCCCGGGCGCTCTTCCCGGTGCCCACCGTCTGCACCCACGAGTGGTGGGACCGCGACGGCCTGCACGCCTGGTGCGTGCGCGGCAAGGAGACCTGGCGCACCGACCTCGCGACCGGCGAGGTGGAGAAGATCGAGTGGCCGGTCCACTGCTGGCACGCCCACGACAGCGCCGATGGCCGCTACCTGATCTGCGACTCCACCGAGAAGTTCTACCGGGGCTGCCCCTCCTCCGTCCACTTCCACGACCGACAGGCCGGGACCTTCCTCAAGGCCATCGACAATCCCGGCGTCGAGGGCATCACGGGCTCGAACTACCACATCGACCCCCACCCCCGATTCTGTTGCGGCGACCGCTTTGTCGTCTTCACCACCACCGTCCGGGGGCAGATCGACCTAGCCATGATCAAGACCGCCGATCTCATCACCGTGTGCGGGAGATAGAGTTCAGGAATGCCGGAGAAGCGCATCATGAGATTCCAAGACCGTGTAGCGATTGTCACCGGGGCCGCCTCGGGCATGGGCCTGCTGAGTGCCCAGCAACTGGCCGAAGAGGGCGCGAAGGTCGTTCTGACCGACGTCAATCGGGAGGCTGCGGAAGCGGCGGCGGCGGGCATCCGCGAAACGGGTGGCCAAGCCATCGGCGTCGAGGTGGATGTGCGCTGCTACGAGCAGATCGAGGGCGCGGTCGCCAAGGCCGTGGAGACCTTTGGCAGCGTGGATATCCTCATCAACTGCGCGGGTGGTTGCTCGTCCCGCGTCTTCAAGCGCCCCGAGCCCTTCCACGAACTGCCCATCGAGGTGATTCAGTGGGGCATGGACGTGAACTTCAAGGGGCCGGTCCTCTTCGCCCGCGCCGTCCTCGGCCAGATGATCAAGCAGCAGCGCGGGGTGATCATCAATCTGGGCTCCGTCGAGGGTGTAACCGGGACGAAGGCGGTGGACTACGGCTCCTCGAAAACGGGCATGATGGGCCTGACCAAGTGCCTTGCGGTCTACGGCGCTGAGCATGGTGTCCGTTCCTGTTGCGTCTCGCCCGGCCCGGTTCTCACTCGTCCCGGCATGGCCAACATGTGGACCCGGATGGGCCGCGCGGCCGAGCCGTGGGAAGTCACCAAGCTCATTCTCTACCTCTGCTCGGACGATGCTGCCTTCATCAGCGGCTCGAACCACACGATCGACGGTGCCCGCAGCGTCGGCGTGCGGGACAAGTAAGGACACCGACGTGAACCTATCAGACAAAGTCGCTATCGTCACCGGTTCCGCCACGGGTATCGGCAAGGGCATCGCCCGCCGTTTCGCCAGCGAGGGGGCCACCGTGGTGGGTTTCGACATCCAGATCGAGAAGGCGCAGGAGACGGCGGCCGAGATCGTGGCCGCAGGCGGCAAAGCCGTCGCCTTCCGGGTCGATGTCATGGACTACGCCCTGGTCAAGGCCACCACGGCCCAGGTCATCGAGCAGTTCGGACAGGTGGACATCCTGGTCAACAACGCCGGGGCCTATCCCCAGAAGGAGTTCAAGGACCAGGAGCCCAAGGACTGGGAGTGGGTGCTGAATCTCAACATCAACGGCACCTTCAACTGCATCCATGCGGTCGTCAACCACATGATCGGACGGAAGTCCGGGCGGATCATCAACATGGCTTCCGTCGCCGCCCATGTGGGCATCAAACGGATGGCCCACTACAGCGCCGCCAAGGGGGCCATCATCGCCTTCACCAAGGCTCTGGCGATGGAGCTCGGGCCGTCCAACATCACGGTGAACAGCGTGTCGCCGGGTGCCATTCTCGTGAACAACGCCACGACGAACTACGAGGGCAAGGGCATCTACCTACCCCGCCCCGGCGGCTACCCCGAGGACATCGCGGCCATGGTCTCCTTCCTGGCCTCCGACGAAGCCGCCTACATCACCGGCACGGACCATCTGGTCGATGGTGGCCGTGTCCTCGGCCCGCGGGGTTCGTGAGGCGGCCGTGGGAGCGGCGTCCCGCCGCTCATGGCCGAATCTGCTTCGGCATACAGGAGTAGCAGCGGCAGGATGCCGCTGCTACCCCTTCCGATCAGAGCACGGCGGCGAGGGATTGGACGAAGGCGACGCAGTCGGCGATGCCTTCGGCGGGAGTCCTGGCCTGGCCCATGCGTTTGACGAGGGCGCTGCCCACGACTACGCCATCGGCCTCCTTCGCCACCAGTTTGGCCTGTTCGGGGGAGGAGATGCCGAAGCCGGCCACCACGGGTACGGGGGAGGCCTGGCGCATCCGCACGAGCAGGTCGCTCAGTTCGACGGGCAGTTCGCTGCGGGCACCCGTGACGCCGGTCACCGTGATGGTGTAGACGAAGCCCGTGGCGTCCGCCAGGATCTTCCGCGCGCGTTCGTCCGAGGTGGTAGGAGCCACCAGGCGAATCAGGTGCAGGCCATTGGCGGTGAGATCAGGCAGAATCTCGCCCATCTCCTCATAGGGGACGTCCACGACCAGCATGCCGTCCACGCCAGCCGCCGCCGCGTCGGCGGCGAGAGCCTTCATGCCGTAGCGGAAGAGCACGTTGTAGTAGCTGAAGAGAACGAAGGGTGCCGTGATCCCGCTCGCCCGGAGCCGCTTCACCATGGCCAGGATGCCACGCAGGGTGGTACCGCTGGCCAGGGCCCGCTGGCTGGCCTCCTGGATCGTCGGCCCGTCGGCCATGGGATCGGAGAAAGGCACGCCGATCTCGACCACATCGGTCCCGGCGGCGACAATCTCGCGGATCAGTTGCTCGGTGGCGGCCAGGTTGGGGTCGCCCGCGCTGACGAACATGACGAGCGCCTTACGGCCCTTGGCCTGGCAGTCTGCAAAGGTGGTATCGATACGGTTCATCGTCGTGTCCTCAGTCCAGCTTTCCCGCCGCGCGCAGGCGGACCCGCGCCTCGGCTACGTTTTCCATGTCCTTGTCGCCGCGCCCGGAGAGATTCACAACCAGAATCTGGTCGGAACCCATGGTGGGAGCCCGGCGGACCGCCTCGGCGACCGCGTGGGCCGATTCAAGGGCGGGGATGATACCCTCGGTGCGGCAGAGCAGATCGAAGGCCCGGATCGCGTCCGGATCGTCGATCACCGTGTACTGCGCGCGCCCGATGTCGTTCAGATGGGCGTGCTCCGGCCCCACGCCGGGGTAGTCCAGGCCAGCCGACACTGAATGGGTGAGCTGCACCTGGCCGTCGGCGTCCTGCATCAGATAGGTCTTGTTGCCGTGGAGAATGCCCACCTGCTTGGCGTTGATGCTGGCGGCATGGCGGCCCGTGGCCAGCCCGTCGCCCCCGGCCTCGACCCCGATCAGCCGCACGGCCGCGTCGTCCAGGAACCCGGCGAAGATGCCCATGGCGTTGCTGCCGCCGCCCACGCAGGCGATCACCTCGTCGGGCAGACGGCCTTCCTTCTCCAGGATCTGCCGCCGGGCCTCGGTACCGATGACCGACTGGAAGAACTTCACCATCTCGGGATAGGGATGGGGACCGGCGACAGTGCCGATCACGTAGAAGGTATCGCGCACGGTGGCGACCCAGTTGCGCAGGGCCTCGTTCATGGCGTCCTTCAGGGTCCCCTGGCCGCTGTCCACCGGGACCACGGTCGCGCCCAGCACCTTCATGCGCTGGACGTTGGGGGCCTGGCGGTGGATGTCCTCGGTGCCCATGAAGACCTCGCACTTCAGCCCGAGCAGGGCCGCCACGGTGGCCGTGGCTACACCGTGCATGCCCGCGCCGGTCTCGGCGATCACCCGCGGCTTGCCCATGCGCTTGGCGAGCAGGGCCTGGCCGAGGGTGTTGTTCACCTTGTGCGCGCCGGTGTGGTTCAGATCCTCGCGTTTGAGATAGATCTTCGCCCCGCCGAGATGCTCGCTCAGCCGCTGGGCGAAGTAGAGGGGCGATTCGCGCCCCACGTAGTCGCGCAGATAGCCCTCGAACTCGGCCAGGAAGGCGGAATCCGTCTTGGCCTGCTCGAAGACCCCGGTCAGCTCGTGCAATGCGGGCATCAGCGTTTCCGCCACGTATTGCCCGCCGTAAATGCCGTAATGTCCAGTACCCATGATGACTGCTTCCTCTATGCGTTCCGGGCGTTATGGATGAACGCCCGGATCTTGTCATGATCCTTGATGCCCGGCGCGGTCTCGACGCCGCTCGCCACGTCCACCGCAAAGGGACAGACTACGCGGACGGCCTCGGCCACGTTGTCCGGGTTCAGACCGCCAGCCAGAACCGTGGGGCGCTGTCCGGCCAGAACGCTGGCCAGTTGCCAGTCGCACTGCCGCCCAGTGCCGCCGTGACTGCCATTGCCGATGGAGTCCACCAGCACGGCTTCGCCGGGGACGGTGAGCGCCCGCGCCACGTCCTCCGGTTCGGCCAAACCCACCGCCCGCCAAGCACGATGCACGCCTTCGACGACGGCATCCGGTTCGTCCCCGCAGAACTGGATGATATCCAGTCCGCCCAGTTCCAGCGCCTCGCGGACGAAGGCCAGGGAGGCATTCACCACCACCCCGACCTTGGTGACCGACTCCGGCAGGAGCCGGGTCAGGTCGCGCAGGCGGCTTGGTTCGACATACCTCTTCGACTTCTCGTAGAGAATGAACCCGGCGAACTCGGCCCCGCAATCCGCCACGCAACGCACATCCTCGGGGCGGGTCAGGCCGCAGATTTTCACCTGCACGCTCATGCCAGGGCCTCCGCGTAGCCAGCCAGGAGCTCGCGCAAGGCCGCACCCGGCGAGGGGGCGCGCATCAGGGTCTCGCCCACCAGGAAGCCATCGGCCCCGGCGGCAACGAGCCGCCGCATGTCGGCAGCATCCTTCACGCCGCTTTCGGCGATGCGCACCTGGCTGGCGGGAATCCGGTCCAGCATCCGTTCCGCCACCGCCAGATCCACGTGGAAGGTCTTGAGATTCCGGCTGTTCACCCCGACCACGTCCACGCCGAGGGGAAGAACCCGTTCCAGTTCCTCTTCGTCGTGAACCTCGGTCAGCACGCCCAGACCCAGTTCCCGGGCCAGGGCGAAGAGCTGGGAGTACAGCCCGTCCTCCAGTGCCGCCGCGATCAGCAGAATCGCCGAGGCCCCCAGCACCCGCGCCTCGATCACCTGGTACTCGTCCACGATGAAATCCTTGCGCAGACACGGGATGGGAACCTGCGGGGCCACTTCGGCCAAGTAGTCCGAACTGCCCTGGAAGAAGTGGGGCTCGGTCAGAACCGACAGGGCGGACGCGCCGCCTCCCACCAGTTCCTGGGCCAGTTCCGCAGGCTGGAAGTCCGCCCGGATCAGGCCCTTCGACGGCGACGCCTTCTTCAGTTCGGCAATGACCGTCGGCAGGACTCCCGTCCGCCGCAGGGCCGGACCGAAGGGGACCACGGCCGGCGCATCCGCCAGCCGGGCTTCCAGTGCCGGGACCGGAACCGCGAGACGGCGCAGGGCGAGATCCTCGCGGGTGCGCCCGATGATGGTGTCGAGAATCGTCATGCCGCTTGGCTTTCCCGCACGAGCGTCTCCAGCTTGTCCAGAGCCGCGCCGGAATCGATGGATGTCGTGGCCAGCTTCAGGCCTTCCTCCAAGGTATCGGCTTTCTCGCCGACCACAATCGCCGCCGCCGCATTGAGCAGCACGACGGCGCGGGGCGCCCCTTGGATGGAGCCCTCCAGAATGCCCCGCAGAATCCGGGCATTGACCACGGGATCGCCGCCCGCCAGCTCCTCGCAGGCAAAGGTCTCGCCGATCAGGAGTTCGGGTGCGAGATCGTAGGTGCGGATGGCACCATCGCGCAGTTCGCTGACGCGGGTCGTCCCGGTGCAGGTGATCTCGTCCAGGCCGTCCTCGCCATGGACCACGTAGGCCCGGCGGCAACCAAGGTTCTTGAGGGCGCTGGCGAACATCTCGGTCAGTTCGGGGGCAAACACGCCCAGCACCTGGCCGGTGGCCCCGGCGGGATTGGTCAGCGGCCCGAGCATGTTGAAGATGGTCCGGATGCCAAGCTGACGCCGGGCAGGCATCACGTGCTTCATCGCCGGATGCATGTTGGGGGCGAAGAGGAAACCGATCCCGTTCTCCTGGATGCATTGCTCCATGGCCAGGGGATCGGCGGCCAGGTTGAAGCCCAGTTCGGCGAGCACGTCGGCCGACCCGCACTTGCTCGTCACGGCCCGGTTGCCGTGCTTGGCCACGCAGATCCCCGCCCCCGCCGCCACGAAGGCGGTGGTGGTGGAGATGTTGAAGGTCCCCGAGCCGTCGCCGCCGGTACCGCAGGTGTCGATCACGCTGCGTCCGCCCGCATCGATGAGCGTGGCGTGGCGGCGCATGACGGCTGCGGCCGAAGCAACCTCGATCGGCGTCTCGCCCTTCACCCGCAGGCCCATGAGGAAGGCCCCGATCTGGGCGTCGGTGGCATTACCGGCCATGATATGGTTCATCACCACCGTGATCTCGGTGGGGCTCAGGTCTTCGCCCTTGATGAGTTGTCCGAGTACTTGGGTGAACATCGCCCGTCCCTTTCTACTTGGTGCTCTGCACGAAGTTGGCCAGCAGCCGCTTCCCGGCGGGGGTGAGGACCGATTCCGGATGGAACTGTACGCCCTCGACGGCGAGTTCGCGGTGCCGCAGCCCCATGATCTCGCCGTCCTCCGCCTCGGCCGTGATCTCCAGGCAGTCGGGCAGCGACTCGCGCTCGACCGCCAGGGAGTGGTAGCGGGTGGCCTTCATGGGCGAGCGGATCTTGTCGAACACGCCCTTCCCGTCGTGGGTCACCGAGGAGACTTTGCCGTGCATGATGGCCTTGGCCTTGATGACCTTGCCGCCGAAGGCCGCGCCGATGGCTTGGTGGCCCAGGCAGACGCCCAGCAGCGGAATCTTGCCCGCCGCCGCCAGGATCAGGGCGATGGAGATGCCCGCCCCCTCGGGACGGCAGGGCCCGGGCGAGACGACGATTCCGGCCGGTTCCAGGGCCAGGACCTCGTCCACAGTGACCTCGTTGTTGCGCTTCACCACCACTTCCTCGCCGAGTTCGGCCAGGTACTGCACCAGATTGAAGGTGAACGAATCGTAGTTATCAAGCATGAAAATCATGGGTAGGCTCCTCAGATGGCAAGGCCTTTGGCGGCCAATTCCAGGGCACGCATCATGCCCCGGCCCTTGTGCTGGGTTTCGGCGAATTCCCGTTCGGGATCCGAATCGTAGACCATCCCGGCCCCGACCTGCACGGCGACCTGATCGCCCGCGACTTCGAGAGTACGGATGGTGATGGCCAGATCCATGTTGCCATCATAGCCGAGGTAGCCAACGGCACCGCCGTAGGCGCCGCGCGGCTGGGGCTCCAGCTCGTTGATGATCTCCATCGCCCGGATTTTCGGCGCGCCGGAGAGGGTGCCCGCCGGGAAGGTGGAACGAACCAAGTCGAAGGCATCCTTGTCCGGCTGGAGGGTCGCCTTCACGTTCGAAACCAGGTGCATCACGTGGCTGTAGCGCTCGACCACCATGAAATCGCTCACCTGGACACTCGCCGGAGTGGCGACGCGGCCCAGGTCGTTGCGGCCCAGGTCCACCAGCATGAGGTGTTCGGCCCGCTCCTTCTCATCCTTGAGCAACTCGTCGGCCAGCGCCCGGTCCTCGGCCTCGTTCGCGCCCCGCGGCCGGGTACCCGCGATGGGCCGCAGCTCGGCGGTGTCGCCGGTCAGACGCACCATCACCTCGGGCGAGGAACCCACCAGAATCCGGTCGCCGGTCTTCAGGAAGAAGGTATAGGGCGAGGGATTGACGAAGCGTAGCGCCCGGTAGAGGGTGAAGGGATCGGTGGGCAGCCGGGTGGAGAAGCGCTGGGAGAGCACCACTTGGATGATGTCGCCCTCGGTGATGTAGCCCCGGGCCTTGCGCACCATGTCGCAGAACTCCTCGCGGGTCATGTTCGACTGGGGCTCGACCAGCTTGCCGTGAATCTGGGGGCGCAGGGAAGCGGGCTGAGCCAACCGCCGCTCGATGGCCTCGATGCGGTGCTCGGCATCCCGGTAGGCCGCCTCGGGCGACTCGAACCAATCAGGCCGGGCGCAGGCCACGATCTTCATGGTGTGGCGGACGTTGTCGAAGATAATCATGGTGTCGGTGAGCATGAAGCAGGCCGTCGGCACGTCCAGCTCCTTCTTCGGAGCGGGCAGCGTCTCGAACTCGTTCACCGTCTCGTAGCTCAGGAAACCGACGGCTCCCCCCACAAAGCGGGGCAGTTCCGGCAGGATCACCGGCGTCGTCTGCTTCATCACCTGGCGCAGGGCCGTGAAACCCGTCCCTTCCAGCCCGATCTTGCCGGAGGCCGTTTCCAGCACCGGCTTGCCCCCGCGCACGGTGAACCGCGAGTGGGGATGCACGCCGATGAACGAGTACCGGCCCCAGTTGCGCCCACCCTCCACGCTCTCCAGCAGGAACATCTGCCGGTCGTCGGCAAAACGGCTCGCCACGGAAACCGGGGTCTCCACGTCCGCCAGATGCTCGCGGTACACGGGAATCAGATTCCCCTTCGCGCACAGGGCCTTGAACTCTTTGAACTCGGGAACGCTCATCTCAGCACCTTTCTGCTATCGTCAAACGCTTGCTTGTGCAGGCCGAAAATCATGGAAAACGAAACGGGGGCCACGAACGACGTTCGCGGCCCCCGCAGGCAAAACCGGGCACCCGGACGTCCCTAGGGACTCCACCACCAGACCAGATTGCTCGGAGTAGCCAACATGTCACAACCGCCATCAACTGAATCGTTGTTTCGATACACTAGAACAATAGGAAGGTTTGGCGAAGCGTCAAGCCGGGAAAGGCAACTTTTTCGGAAAAAATGCACCGTGGCGGGAGAAAGAACCTAAAGGACGGAAGGGACCCAAAGGACAGAGGATGTGGAGACCGTTGGCAGTCATCCCTTGTACTACTATCATCCCGACTCTTGTTTTCCGAACAAGAAACACATCGCACGTCATTTGAGTTCAACATGGTGCAAACACTGTCGGAGTTCCGCCTTCAGGCGGCAGCAGGCACGAAGCTTCAGCGAGCGCGGGGCGCACCGGTCGCGCTGGGACGGTGGCAACCGTCTCCCTCCGGCGCTGAAGCACCGGAGGTGGCTTCCGCGTGAACGCGGGACTCCGACGAGGACGGCAAACCGTCTTTGGTTGTGCCCAGCGTGCTGCTCTATGTCCTTTCGGTCTCTTAGGTCCCTTCTGAGCTCCGGCGGATTGTCATGACGTACAATTCATGGTACATTGTACGTCATGAAGACCAAGCTCACATTGCGCCTAGATGATACGCTGGTCGAGCAGGCCAAAACCGAAGCCCGGCGACGCGGCAAGTCGGTTTCCGGGATGGTTGCCGAGTATTTCGGCTCGCTCAAAGCGCGACCACAGCCTCCTGCGGAGTCGCTACCTCCGGTCACCTCCTCCCTGGCGGGGGTCGCCAAGGACCATTCCCTGTCCATCGAGGACTACAAGAGCTACCTTCGGGCCAAACACCAGTGAGGATTCTCCTCGATACGAACGTAGTTCTGGACGTGCTCCAGACCCGGGAGCCGTTCTCGCACCATGCCACCCAGATCTTCGCTCGCATAGAGCGTGGCGGGATCGAAGGGGTGTTGTGCGCCACGACCCTCACCAGCATCGACTACCTTCTGACCCGAGCCATGTCCGCCCAGGAGGCGAAAAGCATCATCCACCGGCTACTCGGCCTGTTCGAGGTCGCCGCCGTCACCCGCACCGTCCTCGAAGCCGCCCTGGCAAGCTCCATGCCCGACTTCGAGGATGCCGTCCTAGCCTATGCCGCAAACCAAGCGGGAGCCGAGCGGATCATCACCCGCGACACGCGCGATTTCCGCGACTCCCCTATCCCGGCCATGGATTCTGCCGAGTTTCTTGCCCAGTTGCGGGAGGGGTAGGCGGGAAGGGACAGGCAGGAGCCCCGTCCCTTGGGTCCCTTCTCCTACTTATACCCCCAGGAACTGAGGTTCTTGTAGCTCAGGGCGAGGCTGTCGAAGGGGTTGCCGGGGCAGACGTCCTGCTCGACGGGCATCCACTTCACGCCGATCTGCTCGACCGTCTTCATGATCTCGGGCCAGTCCAGGTTGCCTTCGCCGATCTCGGTGAAGAACTGGCTGCGGTCGGCCCTGATGGTGAAGTCCTTCAGGTGGATCACCTCGCAGCGACCGGCCAGTTTCTTCAGCCAGGCGACCGGGCTGCCGCCGCCGTGGGTGACCCAATAGAGGTCGGGCTCGAACTGGAAGGTCTCGGGGTCGGAGTCCTCGAAGAGGATGTCCATGACCCGGCGGCCATCGTCCATCTTGGCGAACTCAAAACTGTGGTTGTGGTAGATGAAGGTGATGCCCGCTTCCTTGAGCTTGGCACCGATCTCGCTGGCCTCTTTGGCGAAGGCGCTCCAACTGGCAGCGTCCACGCGGGCGTCCTGGGGAGCACCGCCGATGCCGGCGTAGGAACAGCCCATGGCTTGGTGGTCGGCGATGACCTTCTGGATGTCGGCGCGCATGGCGTCGAAGCTGATGTGGGTGCAGCAGATGGTCAGGCCGAGATCGTCGCACATCTTCTTCATCTCGGCGGGATCGATGGCTTCGTCCTTGCCGATCCCGGAGTTCTGGACGGCGGTATAGCCGATGGCAGCGAGCTTCTTGAGGCTCTCGGCGAGTTCGCGGGGGTTCTTGCAGAAATCGCGGCAGGTGTACAACTGGGCGGCGACAACAGGCTTGCTCATGGTTCGGCTCCTAACGTGGGGGAAAAGGCAGGGGAATCCAATCCCCGCCAACCTAATCCCCCTTCGGCCGGACACAAAACCAGTTATTCGCTCGCGGCGACATCCTTGCGCAGATAGGGCGTCGTGGCAGGGACGCGCCGGATGGCCTGGACCGGACAGGCGCGGGCGATGGCGCATTCGTTGCAGTCCAGGCAGAGATCGCGCTTGATCTGGAGGTAGAGCGAGCCGTTGCCGAACTGGCCGCAGGTCTTCACACACTTGCCGCAGCCCACGCAGAGCTCCTCGTCCACCGTGTATTCGTAGTAGGGCTCCTCGACGAACCGACGGCGCAGAGCGCCCGTGGGACAGGTCTGGTTCTCGGCGGCGCTGTCCAGGGACGGAGCCTCGGCATGGAAGTAGCCGAAACAGAGCTTGCAGTAGCCACACATGGCGAAGGCGTGGACGCACTTCACGGCAGAGGGCTGGAGCACGCATTCCGTCTCGCACCGGCCGCACTGCACGCAACGATGGGGGTCCACCTGCCACACCCAACGGTCGGGACGCTGCCCCAGCGCCGCCGCCCCGGCCACGCCCGCGACCGCCGCCCCGGCCACGCCAGCCAGGCAGTGCCGCACAAACTCGCGGCGAGAGGGGTCGTGCTCGGGCACTGGTTTCATGGTAGCGAATATCCTCCGCTCCGCCCCCAGGAAAAGAATGGCCTGGGGTATGGCCCATTGACCTCCGCATCCATGCCAGACGGGTAGGCGCGCGGTCGATGAACGCGCGCTTGTGCCACG
>QKCY01000436.1 GCA_003245525.1 Victivallales bacterium
AACGGATGGCGGCAGGCGAGCGCTTCTGGTGGTACGTCTGCACCGGCCCGAAGGCCCCCTACTGCACCCTCTTCATCGACCACCCCGGCACCGAGATGCGCGTCTGGCTGTGGCAGACCTGGAAACGGCAGATCGACGGCATTCTGGTTTGGGAGTCCAACTACTGGAGCAGCCCCTGCGCCTATCCCGACGCTCCCCAGAATCCCTATGCGGACCCGATGAGCTGGGTGTCGGGCTACGACACGCCCAAAGGCACCAAGCGGCCCTGGGGCAATGGCGACGGGCGCTTCGTCTATCCGCCGGAGGCGGCGGCCGACGGCAACCCCGCCAGACCGGTGCTGGATGGACCGGTGGATTCGATCCGTTGGGAGATGTTACGTGACGGAATCGAAGACTACGAGTATTTTGTTATTCTGAAGCGGCTCATCGCCCAGCGGCCGCCCGCCGAACGCAATGCCTATGCGGCCTTGCTGGCGGTGCCTGAAACGGTGAGCACGAGCCGGACCGATTTCACCACCGATCCGGCCCCGCTTGAGGCCCATCGCCGGGCTCTGGCGGCGGCGATCGCCAACCTGACGGAATAGCGAAGGATCCTGGCTGTGCAACTGTTCCAAGACCGAATCCCCCACGATTGGCGCACGGCCTTGGCCGAGGAGCTAGGCAAACCCTACGTGCCTCGGCTCGCCGCTTTCGAGCACACCGAACGGGCCCAGAACGAGGTCTTTCCGGCCTTCGGGGACGTGTTTGCCGCCCTGCGCCTGACTCCCTTGGCCAAGGCGCGGGTAGTGATCGTCGGGCAGGACCCCTACCACGGCGAGGGACAGGCCCACGGGCTCGCCTTCTCGGTGCAGCCGGACGTCCCCCTGCCTCCTTCCCTGCGCAACATCTACCAGGAGCTGCGCGACGATCTGGGCGTGGCTCCGCCGCCGAATGGTTGCCTGACCGGCTGGGCCAGCCAGGGGGTCTTGCTGCTGAACACCGTCCTCACCGTGCGCTCCGGCGACGCCCACTCCCACGCCCGCAAGGGGTGGGAACGGCTGACCGACGCCATCCTGCAACTGGTGGCCACCCAGACCCGGGCGGTCTTCGTCCTCTGGGGCGGCCCGGCCCGCAAAAAACGGTCCCTGCTCGGCGACGCGCCCGTGGTGGAATCGGCCCATCCGTCGCCGCTCTCGGCCTACCGCGGCTTTTTCGGTTCTCGCCCCTTCTCGCAGGTGAACGAGTTCCTGCTTGCCCAGGGCGAGCCGCCCATCGACTGGTCCGCCCCGGCCCGCTGACGCCTTACTTGCGGAGCGCGCTCCCGGGTCCCTGGGCCAGCACGGTCAGCGCATGGGTCCGATAGTGACCGCGCACATCGTCGGCGAAGCTGCGCAGGCATTTCTCGCCCAGGCCGTCCGCGTCGCCCAGGTTGTAGAGCACCCGGGCCATCACCAGTTCGGTCGAACCCGACTTGCCGCGCTGCCGCTTGTCGGTCGTCACATCCGTGATGGCGCTACCGATGGAGCCCGGCCGTTTGAGGAAAGCGGCCACGTCCTCGGCGGCCGACCGGTCGCCCAAGGCTTCCAGGGCCATGCAGACCGTGCGGACGTGCTTCCAGTCGATGCTCTTGGCGGCGAAGAGGTCCGCCGCCTTCTCGCGGAGCACAGGCAGAGCCCGGAGATCGTGGCTGTAGCCCGCCGCCAGGATGTAGCTGTCCAACCAGGTGATGTTGGGGAAGTAGTTGGAGATGTTCTCGGTGCCGTAGTCCTTGGTATCGTGGATCACCGTGCAGAGGGTCCCGATGCCCGTACCATCCCCCATCATGCCAAGCACGTGGGCCAGCCGGAGCTTGCCCTCGGGCGTGCTGGCGGCGGCATAGGCCTCACGCAACATCGGCAATGAGGTATCGGACTGCGCCATGATGACGGCCAGCTTGGTGTAGTCCCGGTTGGCCAACTGGGTCACTGCCGCCTGGACCTCGGCGGCAGGCAGAGGATAGGAGTCGGTGTGGTCCGGCACATCAGGGGTCAGGCATTCCTTCTTCACCAGATGCGCCTGCAACTGCTTGATGTCGATCTTGCGGGTGGGGAGGCCGTCCTTGGCCGCCATGGCCGCAGCCACGCCCGCCGCATAGCCCAGATTCTGCAGGCCGGGCTGCATGCGGACCGAGGGAATGGCGTCCCGCGTGGCGCTCAGGGCGATCCCCACGACCAGGATGCCGTCCAGCCCCTTCGGCAGCAGGCAGCGGTAGGGGGTGTAGGCGAGTCCGCCACGATGGTTGTTGATGAAGTAGTAGGGATCGACCACATTGCCATGCTTGTCCAGCTTGCCGCCCTGGCTGATCTGGACGGTGTCGGGGAAATGGCGCTGGTTGATGATGTCGAGGGGCGTGAGGGTGTAGTCGCCCACGATCCGCCGCCGTTCGCGGGTGTCGAGGAGCTGTCCCATGTCGTAGGCGCTCCTAAAGATGCGTTTGGCGGCGATGAAGGCGGTGGTGACGTCCACCACGTCCGTATCGTCGATGAAGGTCCAGTCGGTGTTGATGTAGCTGGCCCCCGGCGCGCGGTAGGGCAGACCGGAGCCCTGCATGGCCTCGTCGCTGGCGCTGTTGTAGACCGTTTCCGCCCCGGCGGCGGCAGCCACGTCGGCGCTGCCCGTGCCGTCGATCACCACCTTGGCCAGAACCACGCCCCGACCTTCGGGAGTGACCACGACCACGCCCGCCACCTTGCCGTTCACCGTGTAGGCCCCGCAGCCGAGAGTGCCAAACCAGATGTCGCCACCCGCCTTGCGGATCTCCCGCCGCCAGTACTCCTGCTTGGCCACGATGTAGGTGGGCGAGCCAATCTGCTTGATCCCGGCGTCGATCTCAGCGGTGAAGCCCTTGCGGTAACCCGCGCAGTAGATGCCAATCAGCCCGGTGGTCCCCACGCCACCCAGGGCGGTGAGGTATTCGACCACCAGGGTCTTGGCCCCGCTGCGGGCCGCGCCGATTCCGGCAGGAGCCCCGCTGGTGCCGCCACCTACCACTACCACATCGTACTCGCCGACCACGGGCAACGCCCGCTCGGGCGATGGCACGGTGGCGGTCGGGGTCGCCAGCGGACGCAGCCCCCGGAGATTCTCGCCCACCTTGCCAGCGCGCTCGGTGGCGGTGGCGGCAGACAAGCCGGCCACTTGGACACTCTTGGGGGCAGCCAGGCTCGCCGCTTCCTTGGCCACAGCAGTACCGAGCTGCATCCCGTCCCGGATCACGGCCAGGATTGCCGTACCGGTGGGAGCCACGTGGAATCCGGCCACTCCGGTCGCCTTGACCGTAGCGGGAGCCATGGGCAACAGCGTCTCCGACTCCTCGACCTGATTGGGGTCGAAGGTCAGATCGCGGGCCTTCTGCTCGGCTTCGGCCAAAGCGGCAAAGGAGCCGTCGGCAACCGGCAGGCGCAACGTGTAGTCGAACACCTCGCCGTGTGCGATGCTCATGGGGCCGTTCACCTTTTGCACCATGTTGCCGAAGCCGCCGTCACCATAGGCGGCAGGGCCGGTCCCGCCGATGGGGACCCGTAGCGGAACACGCTGGCAGGCTACCACTCCCTCGCCCTCGCAGGGCTTGCCGCCCACCACGATGCGGCGGAACTCCTGGGTACCGGCGGCGGGCATTGTCACCTCGGCTCCAGCCAGGCGGGCGAACCACGGCATACCGGTGGCATCGATCACAACCTTGGCCCGGATGGCCTGGCGGCCCGCCCGGTTGGCGATCACGATCCCAGCCAGCCGGCCACTCGGATCGCGCAGGACATCGGTCGCGGGAGAGCCGTAGACAAACTCCACCCCCGCCGCGATCAGGGCTTCCTCCAGGGCGGACTTCACCAGCATGGGCGTGGTATTCCGCACCCGCTGGGCCGCCAGCGGATCGACCGGCGGCACGGCAAAGATGCCGAGTTCGCCGATGAGCACGCGGCTGGCCTGCTCGCTCTTGGTCACTGCGAACCGCACATAGCGGGCGGAACCGGAGACGGCCAGCTTGAGCCCCAGGGCGTGCTCGACGTACTCGCCCTTCTGATAGCTCTCGTTGACCAACTCGCCAGCGGGTTGCCAAGTCGTATTGTCGACACTGAGGGCGACGGCGATGCTTTTCACGGCAAAGTTCCGGGGGCTCTGGAAGATCATGGCGCGGACCTCGCGCAGAGGCTGCACCTCGCCCAGATCGGCGGTGATGGTCACATCGCCATCGTACTGCACGCTTTGGGTGAAGGCCGTCGACCACTGGCCGTCGCAGAGCATCCGCGGGGGGACCGTGTCCATATGCCTGCCCACGGACGGGAGGGAGGCCTCATAGGTATAGGGTGCCCCCCGGTCGGCGAAGGGATCGGCGAACATGGCCTTGGCCAGGGGCGTGTCCGGTTCCTCGCCGGGGGCCAGCCAGAGCCGGTAGGGCGCGCAGATGTCCTCGCCGAGATACATGCGCGGGGCCGCCAGGAAAACCTTGGCCCCGGCTTTCGCCGCCTCGCACGCCGCCGCCACGCCACCGCTGCCGCCGCCCACCACGACCACGTCCACATCCGCCACCAGCGGAATGTCCCGGGCCGATTCGAGGACCGCCTTGGGCGCGGCAAACAGCAGAGTCGGCAGGAGGAAGGCACTCGTCAGCACGGGAAAACGCATGATCGTCAGACTCCGTTCAGAACGGTTTTTGGGTAGCTCATACTTTGCCCCCTAACCGCCCGAGAACAAGGTCGCGGCAATCACCCGCCACTTGCCAACCGGTGGCTGCGGCCAACTGGCGGAACTGGGCCAGTGCGGCTTCGCGGCCAGCGTGGAACCGGCAGCCGACCAAGACGATTCCTCCTCGGGCCAGCACCCTCGCGAACTCGCCCAGGATGCGCCGGAACGCCGCCTCGGTCTGCACGAAGCGTCCCCCGATCAGGCCGTTGCAGAGCACGACGGCGAATGGCCCGATCACGGGCAGGGCTTCCGCCTCGCCCACAACAAACCGGACGCCCGTTGGCGGCGTGGCAGAGGAACGATGGGGGAAGCAACCCGTGCTTCCCATCCAGGCCTCCAGCGGTTCCCGGGTCACCCCGATCCCGCTGGCTTGGCAGCCCATTTCGCGCAAGAGGGCAACCACCTCGCCGGTCCCCTCCCCGGTGCCGCAACCCACGTCCAGGACAGTCACCGGTTCGGTCCAGTGCTGTTCGCGCAGCAAGGCCAACTGGTTGGGGTAGCGCCCCGCCGCCGTGCCAAACTGGGGAGGATCGGCCAACGCCGCCAGCAAGGCGGGCAGTTCCGCCACCGTCAAAGTCACCCTCCCCCACCACTCCAGCGGCAGATAGGACCAGAAGTCCGGCAAGGATGGAAAGCCCGTCCGGGGAGCAAGGTGGGCGATGGTGGTCCCCAGCGCGAGGGGAATCCACGAGGGATGGGGCAACACCAGCCGCGCCAGACGCCGCAGGGAGCCCACATACTCGGCGACTGGCAGGCAGATCTCGTAGCGCATCCGCCATTCGGCGTCCACCGGGAGGGAAGGATTCCACCGGGGTGGAGGGTTCATGGCCAGAAAACGCTCCCAGCGCGCCTGCCACACGGCATTGTGCCGCGCCACGGCAGCGGACACGGCTTCATCGAGCCGGAAAATGGCTGGCAAGGAACCGGTTGACACGGCGCGAAAACCCAACGGCAAGGGTGGACAAGGCGGGGAACCAGCCCCTACTGTAGTGCGTGCCCTGTCGCCGTCCCACACCGCCACGAGGAAGCGCTTCCCCATGCATCGCGCCCCATCTGTCCTCTGCCTGTCTCTCGCCATCGGCCTGCTGGGCGTTGGCTGCCAGCAGTTCAACCCGCCGGTCCAGCCGAATGTGTCGCTCTTCCCCACCGTGTTTCCGGTGCGGGTGCTCGATCAATCCGCCGCCACCGACCTGCCGGTGGCTTGCCTGGAGGAAGTAATCCAACACGCCAGTTGGCAGGATGGCTTCGGCCAGTTCGGTCTCAGCGAGGCCAATGCCGATCTGATCGTGCGCGGCCTGCGCCGCCGGGGCTACGCCGAACTGGATGCCCGCCGGGCAGGAGGCACGATCCGCTGGGTCGCCTTCCGGGTGCTTCCCGGCGGCGACACCATGGCGGTGACGGCCGGCTACGACCGGCGTCCTCCCGCCGCCCATCTGGCCGGGACCGATCTCACCGTCGCCCCGACCGAAAGCCCGCGCCGGGACGCCTACAACTACCCGCTCAAGATCGAGACCTGGCAGGGCCAGCGCGGCAACGTGCCGATGGAAGTGGAGCACATCCTCCCCCTGGCGGAGGGGCGCGAGGAGCATTGGGAAATCCGCCACCTCGTCCCGCTGCGCGACCGGGAAGGCTGAGCCATGGACCGCTACTCGCTCGTCTACAAGGGCATGCCTCCCAACCACTGCTGCTGCGACCAGTGCCTGCGCATCCTGCCCAATGGCGAGTGGGTCGTGATCTTCATGACCGGCGGCGCAGGCGAACC
>QKCY01000267.1 GCA_003245525.1 Victivallales bacterium
TGGGACAGCCCGCCCGCGATGGACATGTGCGCCCCCAGCGGGCGGGACTGCTTGCCGGTCACCATCGTCCGATCCTCGCGTGTCGTCCAGTCAACGGGTCTGATTATGCTCACCACGAAGGCACGAAGGACACGAGGGAAGGCGGAAAGAAGATGCTTCGCACGGCGACCGGAAACTCCGGTCGCCGCGCGGGACCTGTATTCTCTTGTTCTTCCTTCGTTCTACTATCATCAGGGATCTTGTCATTTGCACAAGAAACACATCGCAAGTAGTTCGAGTCCAATATTGTACAGAACACTGTCAGAGTCCCGCCTTGAGGCGGAAGCGAGCGCGCAGCTTCAGCGAGCGCGGGGCACATCGGATGCACGGAGACGATGGCCGTGGCCTCCCTCCGGCGCTGAAGCACCGGAGATGGCTTCCGCGTGAACGCGGGACTCCGACGGGGACGCCCACCTGTCTTTGGTTGCGGCCAACGGCTGCTCCATGAGCTTCGTGTCTTCGTGGTGACCCCTCTTCATTCCGGCATCAGAAGGCCAAGCACTACAGATGCATGCTCGCCAAGGCGCGCGCGCCAGGACCATCGTCCTCGGGGAAGAGGTAGGGACGATTCATCCGGGCGGAGTCGTAGATGCCGCAGATCAGCTCCACGGAGCGGCGTCCCTCGGTGCCGGGGATGATGGGGTCGCGCCCTTCGAGGATCGCCGCCGTGAGGTCGGCGATCTGCCGCCGATGCCCCTCGAAGCTGATCGCCTTGGGATCGGCGGCGCCGCCGTCGGGCAACTCGTCGCTCTGCCGTCCTTCGGCCAGAATCTGGTCGTCCTCCTCGGTCTGGTCGACGAAGGACCAGCGTTCGAGGCGGTCGTTCACCAGGACCACGGAACCCCGCTCGCCGCAGAGTTCCAGGCGGCGCTCGAAGCCGGGATTGCAGGCGGTGGTGGCGCTGATCGTGGCCAGGCAGCCGTTCTCGAAGCGCACGGCCGCCGCCGCCACGTCCTCCACCTGGATGTTGCGGTGGGACATGACCTCGGTGAAGGCGCAAGCCGCCGCCGGACGGCCGCAGAAGTGGACCAGCAGGTCGATGACGTGGATGCTCTGGTTCATCAGCACGCCGCCGCCGTCGAGCCGCCAGGTACCGCGCCATTCGGCGCTGTCGTAGTATTCCTGCGAGCGGAACCAGGGCACCTGGACGTTGGCCATGACGAGCTGGCCGAAACGCCCGGCATCGATCGCGGACTTGATCCTCTGGACATTGGTCCAGGTGCGGGATTGGAAGACGCAGCCCAGGATCACCCCGTTCAGGGCGCAGGCATTGATAATCCGGTCGGCCCGGGCGGGAGTCACCTCGATGGGCTTCTCGCAGAGGACGTGCTTGCCCGCGCGGGCGGCGGGAACGGCCACCTCGACGCGCGCGCCGCTCGGGGTGGTCACGGTCACGGCGTCCACGTCGGTCCGGGCCAGGAAGGCGTCGAAATCGGTCTCGTAGTCCACCCCGTGCTCGTCGGCGAAGGCCTTGGCCCGTTCGACCACCTTGTCGAAGACGACGGTCAGCCGCGCGTCGGGCACGGCAGCGATGGCCTGGGCATGGAACCGGGCGATCATCCCGGTGCCGACGATCCCGTACCGGACGGGAGCGGAAACGACAGTTGGCATGGCGGCTACTCCTGAGGTGGAAGCGAGAGGTCTGTCCCGTCCCGTTTGTCCCGGGGGGCGATGCGACTATAGTCGTTGATTCGGCTCCCCACCACCCGCAGGCCTTGGCCTGCGTGAATCCAGCTTGCCGCAGGAGACCCCGCGATGCGCCAATACCTCCGCTCCCTCGCCGTTTTCATCCTGGTCGCGGTTGGCGGTTCAGCCCAGCCCGCCGTCAATCTGGTCACCAATGGCGACTTCCAGACCGACGCGAACCAGGATGGCATTCCCGACGGCTGGAGCAAATCCCCCGGCGTGAGCCTGATGACGGAGGACGGCAACCGCTGGGTGCGGATCGACCACAGCCAGACCACCCAGAACGTGGCGCTGCCGCCGGATGCCTGGGAGATCCGCCTGACCATGCGTATGAAGGCCACCGATGTGGTGATGGGCGCCGAGGGCTGGCAGGACGCCCGGCTGGCCATGTCCTTCCACAACGCGAAGGGAGACCGGGTGGGAGCTTGGCCGGATGTCCTCCACACCACGGGCACCACCGACTGGATCGACTGCGACCGCACCTACCGGATTCCCACCGACGCGGTCCGCCTGTCCCTTGGCGCGGCAGTGTTCGGTCCCAAGGGCATTCTGGAACTGGACAACCTCAAGATCGTGGTGACCCGGCTCCGCTCGACCCAAAAGGACGACGAGCCGCTGCCCGCCGGAGTCACCAACGTGTGGCAGATGGACAATGCCTGGCGGGTGAAGACCCCGACCCGCGAACGCATCTGCCTGAACGGCCTTTGGCAGTTCCGCCCGGTGGCCGAGGAGAGCGAAACCGAGCGGGTGCCCAACACCAACGACTGCTGGGGCTGGTTCCCGGTGCCGGGTATCTGGAGTAGCCAGAGCACACCCGATCTCTGGACCCAGCCGCTGACCCTGTCGCCCTGGATCGAGGAACGCATCAAGCTGGCCAGCCTGGACCAAGCCTGGACCAAACGGACCTTCACCGTCCCCGCCGACTGGTCCGGGCGGCGCGTCTGGTTCGAGGCCACCATGGTCCAGACCCATGCCGCCGTCTTCGTGGACGGCAAGAAGGCGGGCGAGATCTGGTTCCCGGGCGGACGGCTCGACCTGAGCGACTTCATCCGCCCCGGCCAGGAGCAGACCCTGGCGGTCCTGATTACCGCCCGGCCGCTGGAGACCGATTCCGAGGTCTTCATGGCCCCCGACCGGATCATCAAGAACAAGGCCAGCGTGAAGCTGAAGGGCCTGACCGGGGACGTCTACCTGGTCTCCGAACCGGTGGCCGAGGCGGTGGAGGGCGTGCAGGTCATCACCTCCTACCGCAAGTCCCGGGTCGACTTCACCGTGGAACTGCGCGACCCCGGCCAGGGGCAGCGCCGTCTGATGGCGCAGATCCGCGACGGCGGGCGCGTGGTCAAGACGATCAACTCGGACCTGCTCCCCGCTGGCAGCCAGCTCACCTTCGGCGACTCCTGGCGCGATCCCAAGCTCTGGGACACCGATGCCACGGACAACCTCTACACCGTCGCCATTTCCCTGCTGGACGAGCGCGGCCGGGTGCTGGACGAGTTCGAGCCGGTAACCTTCGGCTTCCGCGAGTTCTGGATCGAGGGCCGGGACTTCCTGCTCAACGGTTCGCCAATCCACCTTCGGGCGCTCTACGTGGGCAATGCCAACTACCCGGCGGGCAGCAGTTCCTTCGCCGGCTCCCGCAACACCCTGGAGCGCATGCAGCAGTACGGCTTCAACTTCTTCATCTTCGGCAACTACAACTTCTCCCCCGGCGAGGCGGGCTACATCGACGGCCTGCTCGACGCGGCGGACCAGACCGGGGTGCTCTGCTCCTTCTCCCTGCCCCACATCAAGGACTTCGGCATGAAGCTGGACCAGCCGGAACAGCGCGCCCGCTACGAGGCGCTGACCCGGTGGCTCATCCAGCGCGTCCGCAACCATCCGGCCCTGATCCTCTACGCCATGAACCACAACGCCACCGGCTACTACGGCGACCAGAATCCCCTCAAGATGGACGGCATCTACCAGCCCGAGAGCAACGGCAAGCAGACCAAGTCCCGCGAGCAGGCCATGCTCGCCGCCGACATCGCCAAGTCCATTGATCCCACCCGCCCGGTCTACCATCACCAGTCGGGCAATCTAGGCGACATGCACACCGTGAACATCTACCTGAACTGGGCACCGCCGCAGGAACGGGACGATTGGCTTTCGCACTGGGAAGCGGAAGGCGTGAAACCCATGTTCTTCGTGGAATGGGGCCTGCCCCACATCTCCTCCTGGTCGAGTTACCGCGGCCCCCAGTTCATCTGGCGCTGCGAGGCCTACCAGTCCCTGTGGGATTCCGAGTTTGCCGCCCCCTTCATCGGCGAGCGGGCCTACGAGATGACCGAGCGCAAGCAGAAGAGCCTGGCCCACGAGGAGAGCCTGTGGGCCAAGGGCGAGCCCTTCTCCTGGGGCAACCTGAACCGCTATCTGCACGGCACCGAGGAGTGCTTTATCGAGATCAACACCCGGTTTGCCGACACCAACTGGCGGTCCCACCGCGCCCATGGCATCTCCGCCATGCTCCCCTGGGACCAGGGCGAGTTCTGGCGGCGGGTCGTTCCCGGCAAGTCCCGGAAACTCGCCTGGCAGGACGAGAACCTCCAGCAGCCCGGCATCGTGGCCGGCATCGAGAACCCCAGCAGCCAGTACATCTACGACAACGGACCGGAGAGCGACTACGAGCCCAGTTCTTCCGGTCGCTCCTTCCTGCGCTGGAACCAGCCCCTCTGCGCCTTCGTCGGCGGCGGCCCGGACGCCTTCACCGAGAAGAGCCACAACGTCCTGCCCGGCGACACGGTCCGCAAGCAGTTCGTGGTCCTCAACGACAGCCGCCGCCCCCGCACGTGTCGGATCGCCTGGTCCAGCCCCTTCGGCCTGGGCAGCGAGGAGATCAAGGTAGCCCCCGGCCTGCGTGCCCTGGAGCCGGTCAAGCTGCGCGTGCCCAAGGACGCCAAGCCCGGCGAGTACTGGCTGGAAGCGACGTTCACCTTCGACGAGGGGACGGTACAGACGGATGGCTTCGCCTTCCATGTCCTCGCTCCGGGCACGGCGGTCGAGGGTGACCGGCTGGCTCTCTTCGATCCGTCTGGCGACACGGCCAAGCTGCTGCGTTCCCTCGACCTGCGCTATCGCAAGGTGGATGCGGACGATTCCCTGGCGGACACCGATCTGCTGGTCATCGGCCGGGGGGCTCTGACCGATGCCCCGGCTCTGCCGGGACTGGCCCGGATTCGGGACGGACTGAAGGTGCTGGTCTTCGAGCAGGATGCCGATACGCTGCGCGACCGGCTTGGCTTCCGGGTCAACATCCACGGTCTGCGCCAAGTCTATCCCCGCGTGGCTGGCCACCCGGTTTTCGCGGGCCTGTCCGGCGACAATCTGCGCGACTGGCGGGGCGATGCCACGCTGGTGTCGCCCTACCTGACCGATCTGGCCCCCGTCGAGAACATGAACCCCACTTGGGACTGGTGCGGCTTCCGCAACACCCGCGTCTGGCGCTGCGGCAACCGGGGCGCGGTCGCCTCGGTGCTGATCGAGAAGCCCTGCCGGGGCAACTGGACCGCCCTGGCCGACGGCGGGTTCGATCTCCAGTACGCGCCCTTGCTGGAGGGTGTCTTTGGCCAAGGCCGGGTCCTCTTCTGCCAGCTTGACGTGACCGCCCGGAGCGAGTCCGACCCCGCCGCCGAACAGCTCTGCCGCAATCTGATCGCCTATCTGCGGAAGGCCCCCGTTCCCGAGGCTGTGCCCGTGGCGGTTTCTGGCCAAGCTCTGAACCTGGCCCAGGAGTTGGGCGTGGTGATCGCCGATGAGTCGTCCCTGCTCTTGCTGGGCCCCGACAGCGACTTGGCCCAGGCGAGGACCAAGATCGAGCAGGGGGCCACGGCTCTCGCCCTCGGACTCGGTACCGAACAGGTCGCCGAACTCGTTCCTGGGGCCACAGCCAGCCAGGCATCGGCGTACTCGACCCTTGCGGACCTCTCTGCGCCGGAATTCGCCGGTCTCTCCGATGCCGAACTGCACTGGCGCACGAAGCTCGACTTTGCCGCTGTCGAGGCCGCAGGTCCCGGCAACGCCGCCCTGCGTGTGGTCACCGTGGGCAAGGGTCGCGTCGTTCTCTGCCAGGTCGCTCCGTGGATGCTGGATGCCGAGGCCAAGCCCTACCTGCGCACCAGCCAGCGCCGCAGTCTCTTCCTGGTGTCGCGTCTGCTGACCAATCTCGGGGCACGGCTCGATTCGCCCCTGCCCGAACTGGTCGCCGCTCCGGCCAGGGTCTCCACCGTTCCCCTGGAGGACGGCTGGCGGGGTCTGGTGGACAAGGAGGACCAAGGCACCAAACTGGAGTGGTTCCAGCCCGCCTTCGACGACAGCGCCTGGGAGCCGATCAAGGTCGGCGCCACCTTCGAGTCCCAGCGCCCTGAGCTGGCCGAGTACGACGGTGTCTTCTGGTACCGTCTGCGCTTCACGGTCCCGGAAAGTGTGCAGAGCGATCCCGAGATCACCCTCCACATCGGTCCGGTCGACGACGAATCCACCATCTGGCTCAACGGCACTCTGCTGGGCGAGGTGAACCCCAAGACCAATCCCAAGGACTACTGGTCCTTCCCCCGCGAGTACAAGCTCAAGTCTGGCCAGCTCCTGCCCGGCGAGAACGTCGTCGCCGTGCGGGTAGTGGATACCTACCGGAGCGGCGGCGTGATGGGCCAACCCCGCCTCTTCGTCCCCGCCGTATGGCTCCGCAG
>QKCY01000268.1 GCA_003245525.1 Victivallales bacterium
CAGACGGGCGAGCTTGTGCAAGGCCACGGCGCGGTCGATCTCGATGCTCTGCGAACCCACGTGCATGGCGCCGTAGATGCGGATGCCAGCCAGGCGGAAGAAGCAGGTCTTGCCCCCCACCAAGGCCTGGTCGTGGCACTCGACGTAGCTGACGCTCCGCTCGTCCATCCGCCGGTTGGTGGCCTCGTGCCAGAGCCCGCCCATGGACCAGGCCTCGTCGGAGAGGTCGAAGAGACGGAACCAGTAGTCGGTCACCCCCATGGCGAGACGATGGGTGAAGCCCGCGCCGCCCTGCGAAACCGGGGCGGCAAGACCGGGCATGCCCGAGACATCCTCGGCAATGGTGGTGGCGTCGGGACGCACCAGGTGGATCACCTCGTTGGCCAGGGCAAGATAGGCGAAGGCATCGAGGTCGGCGTTGTCGCCGAAGTAGTCCGCGTAGCTGGTGAAGGCCCGTCCCAGACCGTGGTCGTGGTAGAGCATGCTGGTCACTCCGTCGAAGCGGAAGCCATCCACCCGGTATTCGTCCAGCCAGAAGCGGCAGTTGGACAGCAGAAAGCGGAGCACTTCGGGCTTGGCGTAGTCGAAACAGCGGGAGTCCCAGGCGGGGTGGTCGCCCCGCGGCCCGGCGTGGAAGTACTGGGTGTAGGTGCCGTCGAACCGGGACAGCCCCTCCACCTCGTTGCGGCAGGAATGGCTGTGGACCAGATCGATGATGACCCGCAGGCCGAGGCCGTGGGCGGCATCGACCAGTTCGCGGAACTCGTCCGGGGTGCCGAAACGGGAGGAGACGGCGAAGAAGCTGCTGACATGGTAGCCGAAGGAGCCGTAGTAGGGGTGCTCGGCAATGGCCATGAGCTGGACCGTGTTGTACCCGGCGGCGGCGATGCGCGGAAGAATGTGCGTGCGGAATTCGGCGAAGGTGCCGATTCGGGGCGCCTCTTGGGCCATGCCCACATGCGCCTCGTAGACCAGCAGGGCCGAGGGGGCGGGTGGGCTGGAGTGCTGCCAGGCATAGGCCGATTCCGGTTCCCAGACTTGGGCATCGAAGGAGCCGCCTTCGCCGCTCTGCACGACGCGGGTGGCAAAGGCGGGAATCCGGTCGCCTTCGCCGCCGGGCCAGCGGAGCCGGAGGCGGTAGCGTTGGCCGGGTTGCAGCCAGTCGGCCGGGAAACGTCCCTCCCAGACGCCATTGGCCAGTCGCCGGAGGTGGAACCGCTCCTCCTCGCGCCAGTCGCAGAAATCGCCGAACAGGCAGACCGAAGTGGCGTTCGGTGCCCACTCGCGGAACTCCCACTCCTCGCCGTTGCGCCGGAGCCCGAGGTCGTGATGGCCCAGCGCCGCATCGGCCAAGGCCGACCTCCCCCCGAGCCGCAGGGCTGCCTGCCGGACGGTCTCTTCGCGTCGCCGCAGGGCATCCCGGAAGGGATCGAGGAAGGGATCGGCACCAAAGGGGAGGGGGAGGTTCGGTTGGCCCTGGGTCATAGGGAGTCCACCAACGGCCGCTGCAGCATGGACTCGTAGATGTCGATGTAGTTGCGGGCCGTGACCGTATGGGTGAACTGCCCGGCGGCTTCGGTCATCACCCGCTCGAGGACGTTCTGTCTGAACTCGGCAGGCTGACTGTGGAACAGCATGGCCTGGTCGATGGCCCAGCGCAGTCCGCCGGTGTCGTAGGTTTTGAACACAAAGCCACTGCCGGTCGTGCCGTCCGGGTCGAGGTGCGCCACGGTGTCATGCAGGCCGCCGGTATCGTGGACGACGGGCAGGGAACCGTAGATCTGGGAGGTCATCTGGGGCAGGCCGCAGGGCTCGAACCGCGAGGGCATGAGCATGAAGTCCGAACCGGCAAAGCCAAGGCTGGACAGGTTCTCCTCGAAGTCGCAGACGGCCACCCGGTCATGGAGGTCGTGGAAGCGGACGATCTCGTGGAAATGCCGCTGGAAACTGCCGTTGGCGATGATGGCCACCTGCAGGCCCTGGTCCCAATAGTCGGAGGCGACCTGGTAGAGGCAGTCGGCCAGCAGTTGGCAGCCCTTCTGCATGGGGTCCAGGCGGCTGGGCCAGAAGAACAGGGGCGCATCCGGGTTCACGGTCAGGCCCAGGCGTTCCTGGAGGGCCACCTTGTTCGCCCGTTTGGCTTCCCGGTGGGTGGCCGGGGTGTAGGTCTGCACGAGGGCGTCGTCGGTGGCGGGGTTGAGTTCCTCGTCCGGCGCATTGAGGATTCCCACGGCGCAGCCCGCCGCCTGCTTGGCCGCCACTTCCCGCCGGATATGGTCCGGGATGAAGCTATGCTTGCCGTCCACGACTTCCTTGAGGAAGGTGGGGCTGACGGTGTTGATGTAGTGGCTGGCGAAGATGCCGCTGTTCAGCAAGTCCACGGGATTGCTCCAGCGCGTCTCCTCGTAGCTGTCCGGCACCCGTTCGTAGTAGAGGTACCGCCAGAACTCCGCCGCGTCGATCCCCGCGTCCTCGATCTTCTCGAGGGTCATTTTCTGGGTGTGGATGTTGTGCAGGGTGAAGAGGCAGGGGATGCCGATGCGGCGTGCCATGGGCGGGATCAGCCCGGTCATCCAGTCGTTGCAGTGGATCAGGTCCGGGTTCACCCGCGGGATGATGTTGTTCAGCACCTCCCGCTGGAAGGCCAGGCTGACCTTGAAGGAGTCGTCCAGATAGGAGCTGTAGACCCGGTCCCGGTAGTAGAACACCCGGTCCTCGGCCAGATGGATGCGGTTGTCGGAGAGGTGGCTGAGGTAGATGCGCAGTTCGTCGCTGATCAGCCGGTTCACGTCCACATGGAACATGCGCCGGTAGTGGGGCAGGGCCACATGTACGTCGGCCCCGAGATGGAACAGGGCGGAGACCAACGACGCGGACACGTCGGCCAATCCCCCCGCTTTCGCCTTCATTTGGTTCGCCATGTTCCCCATGCCCTGGGGAAGATAGGTGATTTCGGGCGTGACGATGAGGATGCGGGGACTCGGTTTGGGGAGGGCGGCGTTCAAGAGCGGAGGTCTCTCCTCGGCTGCGACCCAAGGGAATGGACCGACGGCGAGCGGCTGCGTGAGGAAAATGTGTGCCTACCTATACAGCCAGGAAGACAGCGGCACAACTCGCCGGGACTGGCTGCACGGTGGCGGCGGCTAGATGACTTCGACCACGCTGTTCAGCGAGCCGTACTGGTTCCGGCAGAAGTTGGGATTCTCCGGATCCACGCACCATGTGCCGTTGACGAAGAACTTGTACTCGTAGGAGCCGGGGGGCAGCATGCACATCCCGGAGAACACGCCCTTCTCGGTCGTCTCCTTCATGGGCTTCTTGGGATACTCCCAATCGTTGAACGATCCGCCGAGGTAGACCTCGCTGCCGGACTCTGCCCGCAGCGTGAAGGTTACCCTTCTCCGTCCAGTTGTGGTGCTCTTAGACATATCCTTGCCTTTCCATGTGGTTCCACCGGCGGAATGCAGGAATGACATTTTTGTCCGGTGGATGCGACGGTTATGTTCGCCTCTTGCTCAGTGGTGCGTCCTCTGTTGGACCCTGCGCAGACTTCGCAGTTTCGGGGCCAACTCGGGCATCCTGTAAAAAAACCTTGATTCGGAGCATTTCCGAGGTTCCCCATGCCTGGGCACCGCAACCCTTGGGCAGGTGCGGCTGGTCGCCATCGTAGATTTCGGCGATATGGCCAAGGCAGCCGCGGGCCAGTTCGCGCTGGCAGGAGCCCAGCAGCGCCTGGGCGGCAGGGAGGGCGGCGGGACCGTAGGCCAGAACGAGGGCCTCGCAGTAGCTCGGGAAGACCCAGCTCCAGACGGTACCGTTGTGGTAGGCCGGTTTCCGTCGGGTGTCCTCGTCGCCGCTGTAGATGGCGGCATAGGGGTGGCTGGGATCGTTCAGCAGATGTCCGTCCCGCATGACTGGCAGGCGGTGGTGGACGGCCCGGTCCGCCAGGCTCCGGATGCCGCAGGGCGTGACCAGTTCCGCGCAGGCCTGGACGACTGCCCGGGCCAGCCGGGGCGGCAGGAGAGGTCCCAGGGTCACGGCGAAGAGCTGGTTCGGGCGCACGGCATCGTCCGCGGCGGCGTGGGCGGCGGCTACGCCGGCCCTGGCGTGCAGGCAGTCGCTAAGCCCGGGCATGTCCTTGCGGACATAGCGGACCACGACCGATTCGCTCACTCTGGTGGCCCAGTCCGCCCACTCGCCTTCGGGCTCGATGGTGGCGAGAAAGCGCAGTCCCGCATGCCACAGGGCCTGGATCTCGATGGGGTAGCCCTCGCGGGGGCTGCCCGCCGGGTGGTTGGTGTCCATCCAGGTGAAATGGGAGGGGCTGAAGACCAGGCCCGACTCGTGATCGACGTGGATGCCGTTCGGCGTACCGTCCAGGTAATGGCGACCGATGGAGAGCAGGACCTCGCGCAGGGAACGCTCGCCGCAGGGCAGGGCGAGTAGGGCGGCGGGGTCGGCGGCGGCGGCCAGCAGGTCGCGGGTGGCGACCAGGAACCAGAGCGGGGCGTCGCTGGTGTCGCGGTTGGACTGGTCGTTGCCCCGGATCATGTTCGGCAGAGTGCCACGGTCCTCGAAGCGGGCGAACTGGCGGAGAATCTCCGTCGCCACCGGCAATTCCCCCGCGGCGATAATGCCGCGCAGGCAGATCAGCGTGTCCCGGCCCCAGTCCAGGAACCAGGGATAGCCCGCGATGACGGTGTAGGAGTCGTCGCGGCGCACGATGAACTGTTCCAGGGAGTGCCGCAGTACCCGGTCCAGCGTGGCGGGGCGGGCGGGGGGCAGCGGGGTCTCGTCGGGCGGTACCGGCTCGTCCCCGGTGCGGCAGACAATCACCGCCTCCTCCTCTCCCGCCAGCGGGATGGTGAAGTAGCCGGGACTGAAGAGGTCCGTCGAGCCAGCCATGCCCCGTTCCTCGTCCACCGGCAGATCGACGGCGTACTGCCATTCGGGGGCGGCGGCGAACTGCCCGCGCGAGGCCCGGAGCCAGAGCGGATGGGCGGGATCGGGGGCGAAACGCACCCCGTCCGGACGGCTCTCCACCGCCGCCGGGAAGGTGGTCTCGGGACCGAGATACGCCTTGGTCGCTTCGTGGTTGGTCCGCCATTCGAGATCGGGACGCAGGATGATCCGCACCGGCAGCTCCGACGGCAGGGCATCGCTCAGGTCGCCGGTGCGTTGCAGGCGGAGCCGGATCTCGTTTGCTTCCGGTACCATCTCCAACCGGACCAGGAGCCGGATTTGCCTGCCCATGCCCGTGGGCACTTCGAAGGTCCAGACTGCCGGGCCCGCGTCGTCCAGGCCGAAACTGGTCTGGCAGGCAGGGCCGAGTTCGCTCGAATAGTCCCGATGCACGACCCAGCCCCGGAACCGGGTCACCGCCACCACGCGGTCCACGGGATGGGCGGGGTTGAGGTTGGCAGCCAGGAAGGCGTCGTACTTGCTGGCGATGGTGCTCCAGGCGGCGCGGACCTGGGCCATGCCCCCCAGGCGGTTGGCCAGTACCGTGTGGGGGAAGGTCGGTCCCGTCAGTTCCTTGGCACCCAGCAGGAAGGAGACCTTCTCCGCGTCCAGCGGAGGCAGGAAACGCAGGGGGCCCTGTACCCGGTAGGTGCGGCCGCTGCGGTACGCTTCCACGGTCAGTTCGGCGTCTCCCCGCAAGGCGCGGGGCGTGGGCAGCAGCGCGGCCCATTCGCCATTGCCGGTCGGGAATGCCCGGCAAGTCCCCACGACCCGGCCATGGTGGCGCAGCCAGGCCGCAAAGGGAGTGTCTCCCCGCAGCACCGGTCGGTGGTCCGGGGGGACCAGGACATGGCGTCGCTCGTCGCGCCCGAGCAGCCATTCCACGACGGGCGCATAGTGGGAATCGCTGTGCAGCTGCCGGAGGAAGGCAGGCGGATCGCTGGCGAGCAACCGGGCGCTGCGTTCCAGATCCATGTCCCCGAGATCGCCGTATCCGCGGGTGCCCACCCAGGCGGCCAGGACTTGGTGTCGCAGGCGCTGGTGGACGAGGGCGGCGGGTTCGTGGGGAGGCAGGATCACCACGGCGTCCACCTCCGCCAGGGCACTCGAACGGGGGGTCAGGCAGAGCACTTGTCCCGGTTCCAGGCGCAGCCCGCTGGTGGGGCCGTGCTGGCGAGGTTCCCAGCGGCTGCCAGCCAGGAGATCGTACCAGACCCGGACCTCGGTCGTGCCCATCCAATGTACTTCGGCCGCGTGGTTGCAGTCGAGGTTGGCCAGGACCAGCACCATTTCGCCGACTGCATCCCGGCGGCGCAGGGCCAGGGCGCTGCCATGCACGGTCTGGATGAAGTCGAGGCTGGCTCCCGGATGGAAGGTGGGCTGGGTCTCCAGGAGCGCGTGCAGCCGCCGGAGGTGGTCGCACTGGTTCGGTTCCCGGCCCCAGTTGAGGTCCGTCGCCCCATGCACATCCGCCTTCTCGGTGGCGA
>QKCY01000539.1 GCA_003245525.1 Victivallales bacterium
GTCTACCGCGACGCCTTCAGCGGCGAGTTGCGCGTGGATCATGTGGAACTGCTGAACGAATAGCAGACGGGAAGAGGCGGTACGGATGAAGACGCACGAAACAGGACAGCGGGCCGGACGATGGTTCCTCGCGCTGGCGATCTTTGGCCTGGTGCTGGCCCAGACGTCGGCGGCCGATCCCGCCACCTCCGGCACACCCAAGACCCCCGCTGCCACGGCGAAACCGAAGAAGACTGAAGTGAAGACGCCGGGCGAGGTCGCCTCCCAGGTGTGCGTAGTCCTGGCCAACCACAAGACGCCCTGGCAGATCTACCAATCCTACGCGGCCATCTTCCAGGACTACGCGTTGCGCCAGTCCCGGGTGCCGGCGGCGACCGCCGAAGCCCAGCAGTTGCGGCAGCGCCTGGTGGCCCACTACCAAGGCATGGCTATGCTCCTCCAGCAGATGCAGGAGTGTGCCGTGATCCGCGACAACATCAAGCAGAACCGTACCGAGATCCCATTCGGCGAGCGCCAGGCCGCCTATGTGGAGGCTGGCAAGCGTCACGATCTTCTTCTTCAGCAGTTCATTGTCATGGGCAGCAAACTGACGGGGTTCCGTCTTGTTGGCAAGCCCGCTGCTAGTCAAACCGAAGCGAAGTCAGGGACGCGCTGACCCCCCGATTGGCGCGCTTCCCTATCCAGAAGCGGCGGCCGAGTCCCCATCCTCGGTCGCCGCCTCCCCTCCCAAGAGAACAGAATGCGAACAGAATAGGTTTCCCGGACCGCGTCGGCTTCCCCCCCGATGCCGGCGCGGCCACCACCGGAGACGGCGCCCGAGTCCCCATCCTCGGTCGCCGTCTCCTCCCTCCCAGAAGAACAGAACGCGAATAGAACCGTTTTCCCGGACCGCGCCGGCTTCCCCCCCGATGCCGACGCGGCCACCACCGGAGACGGCGGCCGAGTCCCCATCCTCGGTCGCCGTCTCCCCCTCCCAGAAGAACAGAACGCGAATAGAATCGTTTTCCCGGACCGCGCCGTCTTCCCCCCCGATGCCGACGCGGCCACCACCGGAAGCGGCGGCCGAGTCCCCATCCTCGGTCGCCGCCTCCCCCTCCCCAAGGGGATGGAACGCGAGCAAAACTGGTTTCCCGGGCTGCGCCGGTCCCCCCCGATGCTGGCGCAGCCACCACAGAAGCGGCGGTCGAGTCCCCATCCTCGGTCGCCGCTTCCTTTTTTGCTCGCAGCCGGGGCCAATGACGGCCTGCATCCCACCACCGGTCTCAGAGCGGTGACTGGGTAGGATTCCGACCAGCGAGAGGCTGGTGTCAGCCAGCGGGAGGGGCGTCGCCGTCACCGTTCTCGCGGCGGACGAAACGCCGCTTCCGGCCCTCGGGCCGCTTGCGGTCGCCTTTCTGGAGCAGGGCCTTGCCGCCGAGAACCTGGGCGAGACCGGCCCGGAACTCGGGCGTGTTGCGGACCCGGATACCGTCGGGCTGGATGAACGCGACGTCGCCATTCTGGAGGATCAGGCAGAGCAGCACGCCGGTCTGGCCGGGACTGGCCTGGCAGACTTCGAGTACCTTGGGCAGGTTCTCGGGCGTTGCCTCGCCTTCGCGCAGACGGATGTGGACCTCCACGGCAAGTTGCTCGGCGGCCTGGTCGGCGGGAATGATGCGGCTGACAATGATTTTGCCCGCACCCTCTTCCTCCTCGCCCTTGGAGTAGACGCCTTCGATAAAGACGACCGTCTCCGGGGCCAGGGCGTCCCCGTACTGGGCATAGGTGTCGGCAAAGGCCAGGCACTCGATCTCGCCGCTCATGCCTTCAAGGCGGACCACCGCCCAGGGGCGGTTGTCCTTCTTGGACCGTTTCTGCTCCAGGCCGGCGATCAGGCCGCCGATCCGGGTGCCGGCGTCGTTGGCCAGGCCTTGGAGTTCGGCAATGTCGTCGATCTGGTAGGTCTGGAGGATATCCATGTACTCGGCAATCGGGTGGCCGGTCACGTAGAAGCCGAGGAGTTCCTTCTCGTAGCCGAGGAGCTCGCGGCTGGGCCACTCGGGAATGCGGGGGGGCTTGACGGTGAAGCCGGCGCGGTCGCCGGAATCGGCGAGCAGATCGAACAGCGAGCCCTGTCCCACGGCGCGGTCGCGCACCGTCTGCTGGGCGGCCGCGAGCACCGGGGTGAGCATCTCGAAGATCTGCGAGCGCTGGAGCCCGAAGGAATCGAAGGCTCCCGCCTTGCACAGGTTCTCCAGGGCGGGGCGCTTCACCTGCTCGCCGCAGCGTTCGCAGAAGTCCTGCAGGTTCTTGAAGGGACCTTCCGCCTTGCGGGCGGCGATGATCGCGTCCGCCGCTCCGCTGCCCACTCCCTTCACCGCTCCCAGCCCGAAGCGGATGACCCCGTCGCTCACGCCGAAGCGGAGATCGGAACCGTTCACGTCCGGCGGCAGGATGCGGCGGCCCATGCGCCGGGTTTCGGTGATGTAGAAGGCCAGCTTGTCCGCATTGCCCAGTTCGCCGTTGAGCACGGCGGCCATGAACTCGGCGGGGAAGTTGGCCTTGAGGTAGGCCGTGCGGTAGGACATGAGCCCGTAGCAGGCGGAGTGGGATTTGTTGAAGCCGTAACTGGCGAACTTGAGGATCTTGGCCCAAATGCTCTCGGCGATCTCCTTGCTGTAGCCGCCGCTGTTGATGACGCCCTCCTTGAACTTCTCCCCGTAGGCGATCATCTCCTTCTCCTTCTTCTTGCCGATGGCGCGCCGCATGAGGTCGGCTTGCGCCAGGGAGAAGCCGGCCACGGCCTGGCAGACCTGCATGATCTGCTCCTGGTAGACCATGATGCCGTAGGTCTCGGAGAGAATCTCCCGCATCTCCGGCGTCTCGTAGTCGGGCTCCTCCCGGCCGAACTTGCAGTTGATGAAGGTGGGGATGAACTCCATCGGGCCGGGACGGTAGAGGGCTACGAGGGCGATGATCTCCTCGATCTTGGAGATGCCGAAGCCGCGGCACAGCTCCTGCATGCCGCCGGACTCCAACTGGAACACGGCGACCGTGTTGCCCCGGTTCAGGAGGTCGTAGGTGGGCTGGTCGTCCAGCGGAATGTCGTCGGCGGTCATGCTGCCGCCGGTGCGGGCGTTGACCATGTCGAGGGTGTCCTGGATGATGGTCAGGGTCTTCAGACCCAGGAAGTCCATCTTGAGCAGGCCCAGTTCCTCGCAGGGATGCGCCGGAAACTGCGTGATCCACTCCTTGCCGGCTCCGCGCGCGAGGGGCACCACGTTCTCCAGGGGCTGGTCGCCGATGATGACGCCGCAGGCATGGATGCTCTGGTTGCGGTTCAGCCCTTCGAGCACGGTGCCCATATCGAAGACCTTCCTCACCCACGGGGTCTCGGTCTCGTTCTCGTACATGGCCTTGACTTCGGGAATGTCGAGGGCCTTCTTGAGGGTCATCTTGGGGTCGGTGGGGATATAGCCCACCAGCCGGTTGGCATCGCCGAAACCGACCCCCATCACCCGCGCCACGTCCTTGAGCACCTGCTTGGCCTTGAGGGTGCCGAAGGTCCCGATCTGGGCGACGCTCTCCGCGCCGTAGCGGCCGCGCACATAGTCGATCACCTCGCTTCGGCGGCGCTCGCAGAAGTCGATATCGAAGTCGGGCGGCGAGACGCGGTCCGGGTTGAGGAAACGCTCGAACAGGAGCTGATAGTGAAGGGGATCGAGGTCGGTGATGCCCGTGAGGTAGGCGACGATGCTGCCGGCGCCCGAACCGCGGCCCGGTCCCACCGGGATGCTCTGCTCGCGCGCCCAGTTGATGAAGTTCCAGACCACCAGGAAGTAGCTCACGTACCCCATGCGGTCGATGATGCCGAGCTCGTACTCCATGCGGTCGAGAATCTCCTTCCGCCGGGCGGCATCCGGCTCGCCCTCGCCGGGATGGTAGTCCGGGTTGTCGGCCTCGCGGAGATTGTAGCGGGACACCAGGTTGCGCACGCAGATGTCGCGCAGGTAGGCGCGTCGGACGGTGCAGTTCGGGTTGTTGGGATCGTCGGTGCCGTCGGGCAGGCGGAAGACGGGATAGTGGTTCTCCATCTTCTTGCCCTCGGGCAACTCGACGTTGCACTTCTCGGCGATGCGCACCGTGTTCTCGATGGCGCCGGGGTAGTCCCGGAACAGCGCAGCCATCTCGTCCCCGCTCTTGACATAGAACTGGTCGCCGGAGAAACGCAACCGCTTCTCGTCCTCGATGCTGCTCTGGGTGCCGACGCAGAGGAGGGCGTCGTGGGCCTCCCAGTCCTCGGCGTTCAGGTAGTGGGCGTCGTTGGTGGCAACCAGCCCCACTCCGTATTCCTTACTATAGAGGAGGAGTTGCTGATTGACCTTCTCCTCCATGCGCAGCAGTTCGCGCTGCTCCTCGTTCTCGATGTCCGCGATGGCCACGCCTGGCGGGGCGTGGTACTGGAGTTCGAAGTAGAGGTCGTCCTTCCCGAACAGGCCGAGCAGGAACTCGATCGTCTCCCGGGCCTTGGCGTCGTTGTCGGCGAGGATGTGCTCCGGCAGTTCCCCGGCCACGCAGGCGGTAAGGCAGATGATGTCCGCGTGGTGTTTCCGGAGGGCGTCGCGGTCGATGCGGGGTTTGTAGTAGTAGCCGTCGTCGGACCAGGCGATGCGGTTCAGGCGGCAGAGCTCCTGGTAGCCCCGGTAGGTCTTGGCCAGAAGCAGAAGGTGGTGGCGGGCGTTGTTCGACCGGTCCGCGATGGCGGTGGGAGTCATGTAGAACTCGCAGCCGAAGAGCGGCTTGACCGGCGGACCTTCCCGCTTCATTTCCGACGGCCGTTCGCCGTCTTCCGCCTCTTCCCCCAGCGCCTCGTCGTCGCGCAATGCCACCTTGGCTTTCTGGGCGGCCCAGTGCAGTTCGATGGCGGAAAACATATTGCCATGGTCGGTGATGGCTACGGCCCGTTGGCCGAGTTCCCCGACCTTCTCGCAGAGACGGTCCACCCGACAGGCGCCATCCAGCATGCTGTAGTCGCTATGTACGTGCAGATGAACGAAATCGGTAGGCATGGCAGGTCCCGTTGTGGCTGGCGGATGGATACATGCGGCGCAGCTCCAACCTATGCCAAGGTCCGGGCGATGCCAATAGCCTTCCGCGAGGATTTCCCGGCACTTCCCAGCTATCGCTTTGCCCGCAAGTGGATAGGACGCGGGCGGCCGCATCGCCTGCCGGGAAGCCGGAAACAGACAATCGCCGCTGCCTGAGGGAACCGTCGCTCCGTGGCCGGGTCATTCCTCGGTGTCAACCAAGAGGGAGACGCACCGCCACCCGGTTTTTCCCGACCAAGCCTCCGTCGAGCCTCATTTCTGTATGCTGATGCTTGTCATTCGGGAGCAATAGGGTATCTTAGTTCTAAGCGGGAATGATCGTATCCGTAGAGTCTAGGGGTTCCTGCCCATCCTCATCCGAATCTCTGCCCGATGCCTCTCTTGTACCGTGCATCTGGACCACACCGGTGGATCTGTATCACGCGCTGGTACTAGCAGAGCGCCGGCGGCAACAAAAGCCTCCCCCTCCCACCGCCATGCTATCGAACTTCCTCCATCGTTTTGACTTCGGAAATCCCCAGATCACGGGGGAGATCGTGTTCTTCGTGGCCGTGATCTGGCTGGTTGTCATCGCCTGCGCCATCTGGAGCGTGTGCACCCGGATCGGCAACTGGCCAGCCCGGCTGTTCTGGATCGCGGTGCTCGTAGCCTTGCCCGTGGTGGGGCTCGTCCTCTATCTCCCTTTCTCGATGGACAATGATGCCCTTCAGTCCTTCGTTCGCTTTGGTCGTCGCAATTAACAGGCGTCCACCGCCGACGGCGTGTGTCGTGACGCACGCGTCGCGAGGCGCATCAACTTCTCCAGGAATTGCTCATGCGCGCGGTTCACACCTACAACACAGATGAACGGCTGGTATCCGAGCGTTCGGGTGGCAGCGGGCGAGGACTTCCGTTGGTGGTATGGTCGGTGGTCGCCCTCTTGGGGCTGGCCGGCGCAGTGCCCGTGGCGGCCCAGAGCGGCGGCGAAGACGGAATTCCCTATTCGGCCGTCTTCAGTGAAACCGCCCAGGTCGGGCAGAATCCCCTCCGGGGCCAGCTCTGGTCGATCGACCCCTATCTCAAGGTGGGCGATGCCGACCTGCGGGCCACCCGGCTCTCCCTCAACACCACCCTCAACCTGCCGGTAAAGGTTGGCTCCGCTCCCCGGGATGCCATGTTCCACCTTGGTCCCCTGTATCTGAATTTTCCGCGGAGCAGCCTGGAGTTTATCGCCTCGGACAACGCGGACCGGGAGAAGGATGACCGCGAGAGCGGAGTCATCGGGATGTTCTCCACGGATTTCAACCTTCTCCTCCAGTTGACCGACAGTCTTCAGATTAGGACCCGGGGCCGCTTCATCTATCTGCCGTTCGAAGGCAAGGCCGGCTTTGTCGGCAACGATGATTTCAGAGGATGGGCCGGAGTGGACGTGGCGAACAGCCTGTTCATGGAGGCGCAGTACGACACCACGATTGGGGAATGGGATCTGTTCGCCAGCGAACGTATCGGGCTGGAGTACGCCGAATCCGGCGGGCTCTACAGCCGTCGGTATGCGGACGCCCGGTTGTACTATCTGGGCAACAACGATTTTGACGAAGCCGACACGCTTGGCCGCTATCATCTGGGGAGCAACGGCGGCTCCGGAGACAGCAGCAACGACCAGCGGAGGAAAGACCGTTGGGAGTTCGAGTCCGACGGCTACTTCAACCGCGTTGCGGTCGGCGTTTCGCGGATGGTTCCCACGGATACCTTGGTGGCGCTGACGGCGTTCCGCTATGACCGCTGGGGGATGGATCGGGAGGACCATTCGTCCAGATGGCGCGAAGGAATCAACCTCTCGCTGATCAACCAGCACTACAACACCAGGTTCAAGCCCTATTTCACCTACACGGCCAGCCGGGGTAGCTACGAGGATTACTGGGATCATGTTGCCCGGCTCGGGGTAGTCGGCCCGCTGAGCGACTATACCGAATTCAACGGCAATGTGGGGTACCGCTGGCGCACGAAGACAAGCTCCGCGGATTCCGGCGACGACAACGGCGGCATTCTGTGGTATGTCAGTCTTCACAATGAACTCAACGAGTTGACGACCCAGCGTCTCACCTACGCCCGCTCTGTGCGCCCGGACAGCAGTGAGACAAACACCACCCTTTCCTATAGTCTCCGCCGCATTCTCGGCCCCCATCTGTCCAGCAGTCTTTTCTTTGATTGGACGGAACGGCGGGAGGATGACGACGCGGATGGGGCCAAAGGGGACCAGACACGGTACGAGGCCGGGACCCGATTGGCCTGGGATGCGTCCAGCCGCCTGACTCTCACCCTGATCGGCAGACTTTCCGCCGTTCAGGAGGAGGATTCCGATAACGACTACGAAGAGTATAGCGTCCAGCTGGCGAGCGAGTACGACATCACCGATACTCTCTCGCTGTGGCTGAGCTATGAGTACACCATCCGGGACGACGAGACGCCCGGCGACAGCTACTATGAGAATCTGGTCAGGATGCGCCTGACCAAGCGTTGGTAGCCAGGCAGGGAGCCCGTTCTAGTTGGACGGCAGATTTGACTTCGGCCCATCGTGTCATATAGTCAAGTACTAGTGGAATGTGGAGTTTCCCACCGATTCTTCCCCCCCCCTCTCTCACCGTTTCGAGCTTCGACGAATGAGATTCTCTCCAAAAGATAAGCGGGTCAATACAGGAGACCGAACCATGAATCGCCGTGTATGGAGTGTGATGCTAGGAGCCGCCCTCGGGTGTGTTGCACTGCAGGGAGCCGAGGCTTTGTCCCGTCAGGATGACCTGGCCTTGAAGAAGGCCTACAACACGGTTGACCAGCTGGTACAATCCCCCAACTCCTACGAGCTGCAGGATATGCGCGACCGCAAGGAGCGCGCAGCGGTGGATGTGGCCTATCTTGACAGCCAGATCCAGTGCCTGCGTGCGCGCTACGCCAAGGAGATCGAGGCGGGTGGTCCGAAGGCCGCAGAGCTGGCCGGGCTGGAGAAGAATCTCGCGACTGCCCGTGACGCCCTGGCGAAGCTGGACAAGCAGGAAGCGGAACTGGTCAAGGCCAGTGGTGCTACCATGGGGCCGATCGACTTGGTCGTTCCCGGAGATGTCCTGGAAGTGTACGTGACCGAAGATGCCAGCTTCAACGGTGCCTACCAGGTCCGTCGCGGCGGCTACATCGTCATTCCGCAGCTTGGCCGCATCCAGGTCGCCGGCTACCCGCTGGCGGCCGCCGAAGCGGCGGTGAAGGGCGCGTTGGAGACGCTGTATCTCCGGCAGGCCACCGTTCTGGTGGAGCGCCGCACCCAGTCCCTGGCCGCCAGCCCCGTGCAGGAAGGCATCCTCTATGACGGCGAGTTCGTCACCCGTCGTCCTGGTGTGGCCGAACTGAGCGGCGTCGGTGGGGCCAGCCTCGTGTCCACGATTCTGCGTGGCGGCGGGAGCAGCCCCTACGCCGACATGGAGCATGTCCGGGTTCTCCGCCTGGTTGATGGCAAGCCCCTGATGGAAACCGTCAACGTGGATGCCATTCTGGCGGGCGACGAGCTTGCCTCCGACCTGACTCTGAAGGACGACGACATCGTCATCATCCCCACCCGCGTCGGTAAGACTGACGAAGTGTATGTGACGGGCCGCGTTCTGAATTCCGGTGTTCTGCCTCTCCGCAAGGAAGAGGAGATCACCGTCTACAGTGCGGTTCTCCGTGCTGGTGGCTTCGAGCGCTTCGCGAATCTGCGGAAGGCGTACGTGCTCCGTGACGAGGGCGATGGGGTCAAGGTCCGGATGGACGTGGACCTCAAGGCGGTCGAGAAGGGCATTGCCCCCGACCTGGTTCTGCAGAGCGGCGACATCGTCGTCATCCCGGAGAAGTTCTTCAGCTTCTAATGGCCTCGACCTGCGTTTCCGCAGGGCAAGGCCCGATGGCTTTCCCCGGATTGCCTTGGCGTCCGGGGAAAGCATTTTCTTGGGTACACGATGTGCCTCCGAGATGCGCTGCGAGAGAACGGGGACAAGCCCTGCGCCAAGAGCCAATTCTCCCAGGGACAGATTTGGGTTCGCCAACTTCCCTGGGAGTTTTGTGTTCCAGCCATGCCGCTGTGGACTGGAATGGTTTGGCACGACTGAGAGTGTATAGTGCCCAAAGAGAACTGGAACGCGGTTCCGTCTGGGCTCTTCCTCTATAACGACACCGAGGAACGCGATGTCTGCAGGAATCAAAAAGCGCCACTTCACTCTGGAAGAGCTGGGTTTCATTCTCGCCATTGGCCTGAAGCACTTGCGGCTGATGCTGCTGTTCATGTGCCTGTTCCTGGCGGCCGGCTTGTTCTATGCGGTGTACGCCCGTCCCGTGTTCCTGGCCCGTTCGTTGATCGCGGCCGAGTTTACTCCCCGACTGCTGGGCACGGAGGAAGTGTATGGCGATGCCGACATCAAGTATCTGGCGTCGGTGATCACTTCCCCGGACATGTTGGTTCGGGTGGCTCATCGTCTCGGCGTAAAGACCACCTACGAGCGCCTCGCCCAGGACTGCCTGGTGAAGATCCGGAGCAAGATCGGGGAGGGGAATACCATTGAGATGGAGGTGTGGACATACAGCTATCCGACCTGCGCGGGCTGGGCCGAGGCGAGCGTCGAGGAGTTCCGGGCCATGCGGGAAGAGCAACGCCGCAAACGCACCGACTACGAGATCGAGGCCTACACGGAGGATATGGCGCGCGCCCGCGAGAAGATGGAGCAGTATGTGGAGGAGACCGACGCCTTCATGCGGGAGTCGCAGTTGAGTTCCGCAAAGCTGGAGTTGGAGGAACTGCGCTACGTGCCCGCGCGGCTGCGGGTGGTGAGCACCGATCTCCAAGAGTCGGAGCGGGTTCGGGACGAACTGAAGCGCAATCCCCAGTGGACGGTGACCGAGCGGCTCACCTTCCTGGGCAAGCACCTAGCCATGGTGGACGCCAACAGCCTGATTGGCACCACGCGGGCGAGTGCGCCGGTTGCTCCAGGCACCGTGCCGGTCATACGTGAAGCCGTGATCACTGCCGATGCGGTCAAGAGCGATGATGACTGGTCTCAACTGTTGAAGGATCGCGAGGCTGCCGAGGCCGAGTTCGCCACCGCCAAGGAGAAGTATCTGCCCGCGCATCCGGCGTACCGGAAGGCCCAGGAGGCCCTGGACCGGGCAACGCAGGCCCTCGATGGCGCCTATGCGGCGTTCGAGAACCGCCTGCTCTTCCAGATCGAGCATCTTTCCTCGGAGAAGGCGTCCTTGGAGAAGCTCCTCCCCGTGTACCAGGAAAGACTGAACACGGTCAGCCGTCTGGAACGGGACTACGAACGCTTCACGGCGGGAAGGCTGAATCTGACGAAGTCCTACGCGAAGATGGCCAATCGCCTGGAGACTTTGGATTTCGGCGGCAAGTACGAGACCATGCAGGTCGAGTTCGCCGGGCATACTCTGCTCAGTCGGCCCGAGCGCCCGAATTCGCCGAATCGAATGAAGCTGGCGGTGATGTCGCTCATCGCCGGCTTGGTCTGCGCCGTGGGCGCGGCCTTCGGCATGGAGTATCTGACTCACACGATCTCGGTGCTTGAGCAGGCGGAGGAGCATTTGGGCATCCCCGGTCTCGGCGTGATCCCGGAGCTCATGGGGGGACGGAAGGGCAGACCTGCCTTGCTTACGGATGGCGATCATTCGCAGCGGGAAGTGTTCCGGGTGATCCGGACGAATCTGTTGCTGGATCAGTCGCTGCCCGAAGAACGGAGAGTCATTCTGGTCACGAGTGCCATGCCCAAGGAGGGCAAGTCGTTGACGGCCGGGAATCTGGCCATCTCCTTTGCCCAGTTGGGACAACGGGTCCTGCTGATTGACGCCGACTTCCATCAGGGCCGCCAGCACCGCGCGTTTGGGGTCGCCTCCGCCCCTGGCTTGGGGGGAGTGCTTGAAGGCGAGGTCACTTGCGAGGCAGCGTGCCAGCATTCCTCGGTCCCCAATCTGGATGTAATGGCCAAGGACCGCAAAGGACGCAGCGTGTCGGAGCTTCTCTCGCGCGCCGCTCTGGGGGAGATGCTACAGGAACTCCGGTCGCGGTACGACCGGATCATTATCGACAGTCCGCCCGTGCTGGGTCTGGCGGAGACCTGCGTGTTGGCTCCCCATGCCGACGGTGTGGTGTTCGTGCTGTGGAGTTCCCGTACCCCCGTTTCCCAGTTGCAGATCGCGTTGCGCATGCTGGCCTCCACGGGTGCACAGATCTTTGGCTGCATCGTCAACCGGCTCGATCTCGGGGTGGCGACGAACTACTACTACTACTACTACTACTCCGACTACTACTACCACAGCTACCACCGGCTTCCCGAGGGCGAGTTGCCCGAACCTAGTCTGGACACCGAGGCGAAGCGTGGCTGAGGCCGTGATCGCGCTATCCGGCCATGCAGTGCGGGGAAGGTTGGCTGTTGCCGGGTGTCTGCGCTTGCATGGCAGGCGGAAGGCCCCCGGCGTCACGGACGGAAGACGCAGTCGCGAACAGCCGCAGGTAGAAGGCAGAAGAAAAGGCCAAGATGGGTGACTTTGCCGCCATTGTAACGTTCCTTATGCTGGTCTATATCCGACCGCAGGAATGGGTGAGCGGATTCGAGACTCTGCGCCCGGTGCGGCTGGTCATGATGTGGGCGCTGGTGGCGATGTTCGCGCGAGGCTTCCCGCGCCCCGCTCGGTTGCGCGACTTGTTCCGCTCCCCCACGGACTACGCCATGTGGGGACTTTTCATCTGGATAGCCTATGTCACCCCTCCCATGTGGGACACGTTCAATGAGAACAAGAGCCTGCTGGTCTTCTATCTTGCGGCGGCCAACATTCTGACCGACCGCAACCGGATCGAGTCCTTCCTGTGGTGGTGGGTGGCGATGATCCTGGTGGTATGCCTGTTCGGCGTTGGGGTCGAGTATGGATTCGATCCCACCCATGCCCGGGACCGCATGGACTTCATGATGAAGGGGCGGCTGGTTCTTGGCATGTCCATCTTCAACAACCCCAATGCCTTGGGGCATGCCATTGCGCCGTTGGCACCGATGCTGTACTACCTGATGATCTGGCGTCGCCCCTTCTCCATGCGGGTGGTTGCCTTGGGCTTGCTGCCCTTGCCCGCCTTCTGTGTCTACTTGACCGAATCGAAGGGGGCGTACATCTCTTCGGCTTTCGCACTGGGGGGAGGCGTGATGTTCGGTCGTCCACGCATCGTGCAGATTCTGCTCATTGCGGTAGCGGTGAGTGTCGGCGGGCAACTGCTATACGCCTTGCCGCGGATGGATGTGTTGAGGGCCAATCGGGCAAGTTCCAGAGAGGGGGGAATCGCGGGTCGCGTGTTCGCGTTCCAGTATGGCTGGGACGTGTACCACCGGAATGCCAAGGGAATTGGCCAGGGGCGTTTCGAGACTTCGATCGAGCGGGCCCTCGGTTGGGGAAAGGCCGCCCACAGCGTCTATGTCGAGATCGGGGCGGAACTGGGGGCCACAGGGCTCCTGATCTACTTGTCGATCCTCTACTTCTCGATGAAAACGTTGTGTTTGGCAAGGTGCGGAAGCATCCAGGAGGAGCGTATCCGACGAGCGCTCATGGGAGCCTTCCTGGCCTTCTGCATGTCCGGCTGGATGGTGACCTTCGCGTACCGGGCTCATTTCTTCTTTCAGGCGGGCATTGTGACGGCCTTTCACCGGTTGCTGCTGCGCAAGGGAAGGGACGAGACGGAGATCGAGGAGCAGAAGAGTGGCTTGGACAGCCTGATTGGCGCGTGCGAGCCGCCGTCTCCTTCGCCCCTGTACTGCGTCCCCGGCCAGGGGCGGTTCTCCAGACGGAATGGCTACATGGCGCTGGTCACGGACGTGCCGAAGGTGCCGCCAGGCATCCGCCGCGACTGGAACCGGATTACGGTGTTCGATGTGGTGGCACTGCTGGTGGTGAACAAGATCGTGTTGTTGATCTGGTGGTACGCCATCAAGCATATGTAGGGGCCGGCGGCGGCGAGGAAGCCCGCGGCGGACAAGAAAACGCCCGGCATCGATCGGGTGGCCGATGCCGGGCTCAAAGACTGGCGGAGAGGCAGGGATTCGAACCCTGGGTACACTTGCGTGTACAGTGGTTTTCGAGACCACCCCGTTCGACCACTCCGGCACCTCTCCGTTGGCTGGCGATGCAGAGTCGAAACAGGAAGGCGTACTATACCGCGCGATGCGCGCGGCTCAAGTAGAGCCCGGAACGGATTCCGTCAGGCGCGGGGATGGAAACGCCGGTGGATGTCCCGGAGTCTGGTGCGGTCCACATGGGTGTAGATCTGGGTCGTGGCGATATCGGCGTGTCCGAGCATCTCCTGGATCACCCGGAGGTCGGCGTTGCCATCGAGCAGGTGGCTGGCGAAGGAGTGGCGCAGAAGGTGGGGGTGGATATGCTTGCGGATCCCCGCCCGTTCGCCGGCTTCGACCACCAGTTGCCAGATGCGGGCCCGGGTCAGGGGAAGGCCGGTGCGGGAGAGGAAGACGGTTTCGGCCCGACCGCTGCGGTCAAGCAGGGGACGGGCTTCCAGGTAGGCCAGCAGGGCCCGGCGCGCGGGGCGGCCGATGGGGACGATGCGCTCCTTGTCGCCCTTGCCGATGACGCGGAGATAGTGTTCGTCGAGATGGAGGCCCTCCAGCCGGAGGGAGGTCAGCTCGCTGGCTCGGATGCCGCAGGCGTAGAGGACCTCGATCATGGCCCGGTTGCGTCGCTCGAGCGGGGATTTGCCGCGGAACACCCGGAGGAGGCGGTCCACTTCGCCGTGGTCGAGAAGCTCGGGCAGTAGCCGCCAGACGCGGGGTGCCTGCATCACGTCGGTGATATCGTGCGCGACCAGATTCTCCCGCGCGAGGTAGCGGAAGAACATGCGGATGGAAACCAGCCGCCGGGCCAGGGAGGCGGTCTCGAGCCCGGCGGCCTGGCACTCTTCGAGGTAGTCGAGAATATGGCTGCGCTCGACGCTGCCGGGCTGGTCGAGGCCGCGTTCGGCAAAGTAGTCGAGGGCGTCCACCAGATCGTTGCGGTAGGCGGCGATGGAGTTCTCCGCCAGCCCCCGTTCGAGGAACTCGTGCTGGAGGAAGCGACGGAGAAGCTCCTGCATGGTGCCCGTTTCCCTAGCCGTCGATCAGTCCTTTGGCGAGGAGGTCGGCGAAGTAGTCGATGGTCCGCTGGAGCCCTTCGCGGAGGGGCGTGGTCGGCTGCCAGCCCAGGATGGCCTTGGCTTTGGTGATGTCCGGCTTGCGCCGCCGGGGATCGTCCTGCGGCAGCGGCCGGGAGACCAGCTTGGAGGAGGAGTGGGTCAGTTCGATCGTCAGCTCGGCCAGCTCGCGGATGGTGAACTCGCCAGGGTTGCCGACGTTGATGGGTCCGGTGACCTCGGGAGGAGTGGCCATGAGCCGCATCATGCCGTCGATCAGGTCGTCGCGGTAGCAGAAGGACCGGGTCTGGGCGCCATCGCCATAGATGGTGATGTCCTCGCCGCGCAGGGCTTGCAGGATGAAGTTGCTGACCACCCGGCCGTCGCGGGGATGCATGCGGGGACCGTAGGTGTTGAAGATGCGGATGATCTTCACCTCGACGCCATGCTGGCGGTGGTAGTCCATGAAGAGGGTCTCGGCGGCGCGCTTGCCTTCGTCGTAGCAGGCGCGGGGGCCGAGGGTGTTCACGTTGCCCCAGTACTCCTCCACCTGGGGGTGGATGTCGGGGTCGCCATAGATCTCCGAGGTGGACGCCTGGAGGATCTTGGCCCCGGTCCGCTTGGCCAGGCCGAGCATGTTGATGGCCCCGTGGACGCTGGTCTTGAGGGTCTGCACGGGATCGTACTGGTAGTGGATGGGGGAGGCGGGGCAGGCCAGATTGTAGATCTGGTCCACTTCCAGGTAGACCGGGAAGGTGACATCGTGGCGGATCAGCTCGAACCGCGGATTCCCGAGCAGGTGGTAGATGTTGCGCTTGTCCCCCGTGAAGAAGTTGTCGAGGCAAAGCACGTCATTGTCCTGCTCCAGCAACTTCTCGCAGAGCCAGGAACCCAGGAAACCACCACCGCCGGTGACCAGCACTGTCTTGCTCATGAAGGATACACTCGCTTCCGGATTCGTGTTGGAATTCTCGCCGATCCCCCCGAATCAGGGGGCGTACTGCTGACGTCCGTCGCCGGCCGCGCCGCACAGGCCAAGCTGGCCGCGCCCGCTGACCGGCTCCTTGGTGCCGTCGCGTCGGGGGTCCACATGGCGGAGGAACCACGTGCCCAAGGCCTGGCGCAAGCGGGCCTCCGTATTGGCATGGTCGGCTTCCCCGGCCAGGTTGCGGGTCTCTCCGGGATCACCGACCAGGTCGTAGAGCTCATGCGGACCGTAGGGATAACGGTGGACGTACTTCCAGGATTGGGTGCGGATCATCCGTACGGGGCCATATTCGTCGCAGATGACGATGGCTTCGCGGTCGGGGAGGCGGTCGCCGCGGAGCAGGGGGGCGAAGCTGCGGCCGGGCAGCGAGTCCGGGACGGGCTGGCCGAGTTCCAGGTATTCCACCAGGGTCGGCAGGAAATCGTAGTGGCTGAGCAGGTCACGGCAGACCGCCCCGGCGGGCACATGGCCGGGACGCGAGAAGATGGCGGGAACCTTGACGGACTCCTCGAACATGTTCTGGGGGAAGGTGGCGTTGCCCTTGCCGTAGACCCCGTGGTGTCCCATGTTCATGCCGTTGTCGCTGGTGAAGAAGACCAGAGTGTTCTCGCGCAGTCCGTGTTTTTCGAGCCAGTCGAGCAGGCGCCCCACGTTGCGGTCCATGGCGGTGATGGCGGCGTAGTAGCCGCTGAGGAAGTTCCGCCGCTTCTCCGGAGTCTCCACGGGAATGCTCAGGGACGCAGCCCACGGGGGCGGGGCGATACCGTCGGGAGCGGAAGTCAGGGGACAATGGTCGTGGTAGTCGTCCCACAGGTCGGCGGGGTGCTGTTCCCTTCCCCAGGGGGAGTGGGGGGCGGTGTAGTGGACCCCGAGGTAGAAGGGGGTGCCTCCCCCGGCATCGGCCTGCTGGTCAAGGAATTCGAGCGCGTGGTCGGTGATGGCGTCGGTGACGTAGCGCTCCTCCTCGTAGACCTGGTCGCCAGCGACCATGGGGGCTCGGTAGTAGGGGCCGCCGCCCTTGGCGTGGACATTCCAGTAGGAGAATCCCTTCTGGGGGAGGTGGGAGTTGCCCATGTGCCATTTGCCGCTCAGGCCGCAGGTGTAGCCGGCGGCCGCCAGCAGGTCCGTATAGCCGGTCTGCCCGGCCAGGTACTCGATGAGTTCGCCGTTGCGGTCGGGCTCGTAGGGAGCGATAGTGTCGCCCGCCCGCAGCCAGTCGTGGATGCCATGCTGGCTGGGAATGCGCCCGGTCAGGAGGGATGCCCGTGCGGGCGAGCAGACCGGCGAGGCGCAGAAGAAGTTCTCGCAGCGGAGGCCGGAGGCGGCCAGCCGGTCCAGATTCGGGGTCCGGCACTCCGGATTCCCCGCGCAGCCGAGGGTCCAGCAGCCCTGGTCGTCGGTAAGAACGACCACAACGTTGGGACGGGCGCTGTCGGTGCTGGGCATGGCCGGATCCAAATCGTGAGAAAGGGGGATCGTCTCTCCGGATTGAGGGTATAGTATACGGCTTGGAAGAGACCAATGAAAGCGCCGCCGCAGGTCGAGTTGGGATCCGACGTGGCGTCGGGGTTGCATGATGGGAGGGGAGCGGTAGATTATCAGACTTTTGCATTCGCATAGCCTGCCCACGGTCCGGCAAGGGCTGGGGCAGAGACCGACCACGCGGTACGGTTCTGTAAGTTCCGCAATGGTTTCCATATAGACGAAGGACACGGATATCATGAAACGCACATTCCAGCCGCATCAACTCAAGCGGAAGCGCAAGCTCGGTTTCCGCGCCCGCATGGCCACTCGTGGTGGACGCGCCGTTCTCAAGCGTCGCCGCCAGAAGGGGCGTCTGCGGCTCTGCGCCTAAGTGATGTCCGCGGCCCGCGTGCAGCTCGCGGAGGGTAACTTGGCCGTCGGTACGGATGGTTGCGGAACTCGGCACGGGAAGATCTTCGCCCCCGAGTTCCGCCTGCGCACCCAGGCGCATATGAACGTGGTTCGTGCCACCGGGCAGAGCCGCGCCGGGCGCTTTTGTGTCGCGATCGCGGCTCCTTCCGCGGATGGCAACCGCCGGGTCGCCTTCGTGATCTCCCGGCGCTACAGCCTCAAGGCGGTGGTCCGCAACCGGGCACGGCGTCTCTTCCGGGAAGCCTATCGGCGCTTGCTGCCGGGGTTGCGGGACGGTTGGCTTCTCTTCCTGCCCCGCCATCACTTGCAGCACGCCAAGATGCAGGACGTGCTCCGGGAGTTGCAGGGACACTTGCAGGCCCTGGGGTATTGGTCTCCAGTGGACACCGGCGGCGGGGAGACGGAGCCATGAGGACCAACCCATTCGAGGCCGTGCTGCGGTACGTTGCGTTGCTGTTGATCACGCTCTACCAGAATCTTCTCTCGCCGCTCAAACGGCCCTGTTGCCGTTTTCACCCCACCTGTTCCGCGTATGCCCGCGAAGCCTTGCAGCAGCATGGCTTCTGGCGGGGCGGTTGGCTGACTGCCCGTCGGCTGCTGCGCTGTCATCCCTTCCACCGTGGTCCGCACTACGATCCGGTACCGGACCCTCACCCCGCCCCGGCTTCGCGCCTGGTTCCGAGGAATCCCCATGAAGCATGACAAGACGACGATCATCGGCGTCGCCCTTTGCGTATTGCTCCTATTCGGCTGGAGCCACATTCTCCGCTGGATGGGGTACGATACTCGTCCCCGCCCCGCCGCGGTCGAGCAGACCCCTGCACCGGAAGACTCCGGGACGCCCGTAGCGACGACGGATTCCGCGCCTGTGCCGGCACCCCAGCCGGAGCCGTCGTCCGCCGCCGCCGCTCCTGCTCCTGCCGCGCCAGCAGCCCCAGTGGCCGAGGACTTGGCGGCTATGGCGCAGAAGCCTTGGGTCGCTTCCAGCGCCGTGCCGGTCTCCCTGGACGCGCCGGACGGGACCTTCCAGCTCCGCGTGGATCCCACTGGCGGCGGCGTGACCGGGGTGGTGCTGAAGGAGTATTTCCAGGACAGCAAAGCAGGCGGGTCTTCCGACCAGCCCGAGTTGCTGGGCCGTCCCGAACTGCCCCTCTGCGCGCTGAATCTGGCCCAGGGCGGCTGGGCGGCTGGTCCCGGCGAAGTCCTGGCCCAGGACGCCACCCGGCTGAGCATTCAGCGGGCGATCACCGGCCCCGGCGGGCAGACGGCCCGCCTGGTCGAGGAATGGACCATCGTGGGCCCCGAGTCTCCCTACCAGTTCGACTATACGGTTCGGCTGGAGGGTACTGGCGTGGGAACCGCGAGCCTGGCAGGTGTCTCCCTTGAGGCTGGCGGTCTGCCGCCCACCACCTCGGCCGAGCGGGCTCGGTTCCGGGCCTCCGCCACCACGGGCGTGATGGTTGCCATGGTCGGAGCCAAGCGCCCCTTGGGGCTGGACCAGAAGAAGATTGGCAAGCTTGATCCCGAGGAACTGGCGGAGCTGGAAAAGGCCCCGACCGAATGGCTGGGGGTGCATAGCCAGTATTTCCTGTTCGAGGTCGCGGCTCCCAACGGCATGGCCTTTGCCGGTGCCCTGCCGACGGTCGAGACCTTGGACGGCGATGCCGTGATCCGCGTCGGAAAGAAGATGGAGAAGATGCCCTGGTACCGGGGGCGGCTCTTCCTGCCCAGCCTCTCGGCGGCGCAGGGCACGACCAGCGAGCTGACCTTCCGCTGCTATGCGGGCCCGAAGAAGCTCCAGATTCTCTCCCAGTTGCCCGGTCGGGTGGACAAGGTGATGGGGATCGACACCTTCATGGGCATGACCGCCGCCTGGATGGGCTGGCTCACCAAGCTGCTGTTGGGCTGCCTGGTGGGGCTGAAGGCCGTGTTCTCCGGCCCCTGGGGCTATGGCTGGGCGATCATCGTGATCACGGTGGCGGTGAAGGTTCTGTTCTTCCCGCTGAGCCACAAGGGCACCCAGTCCATGCGCAAGATGCAGGCCCTCCAGCCCCAGCTCAAGGAACTGCGCGAGCGCTACAAGGACGATCCCCAGAAGATGTACCGCAAGCAGCAGGAGCTGTTCAAGGAGAACAACGTCTCCCAGCTCGGCGGGTGTCTGCCCATGCTGGTCCAGATCCCGGTCTTCTTCGGCCTCTACAACACCTTCCGGTGTGCCATCGAGCTGCGCCAGGCCAGCTTCCTGTGGGTGGCCGATCTCTCGCTGCCCGACACCCTGTCCTTCTCGCCCGACGGCATCCCGATCCGCCCGCTGGCGCTGATTATGTCCGCCACTATGCTTCTACAGCAGAAGCTGACCCCGTCGGCGGACCCCAGCCAGCAGCGCATGATGATGTTCATGTCGCTCTTCTTCCTCTGGATTTTCTACGGGATGCCCTCCGGGCTCACCCTTTACTGGACGGTGAACCAAGTTCTGACAATTGCACAGACGCTGATTACCCACCGCCTCGAAGCGCGGCACAAAGCCGCCGAGGGTTCTGCCGGTGGGCCTTCCGCGGGCCGTGCGTGACCTACCATCGCCTGCCAGGCGCCTGCTTCGGAACCGGGTTGCGGGTTCGTTGGTGCCTGGGGCAATTCAGGGAGCAGCAGATATGGCAGTGAGCAAGGAACAGCAGGACCGGGGCGTCTCGGTCATGACGGAGATGCTGGGGAGCCTCGGCTTCCCGGCCGAGGTGGAACCGCGCGAGGAGGAGGGCAAAGTTATCCTCTCCCTCAAGTGCGAGAAGCCGGGCCGTCTGATCGGGCGCAAGGGGGTCTACATCGACAGCTTCGAGTTGCTCCTCAACCGGATTCTCCGGAAGAGCTACGAGAAGTGCGACTGGATCTCGCTGGAGATCGATGGCTACCAGAAGCGTCAGCGCCCGCGCGGCGAGCGCCGGGGCGGTGGTGCCAACGTCGACACCGAGCGGCTGGAGGCCGCCGCCCGCGACGCCGCCAAGGAGGCGAAGCGCTGGGGCGAGGAGAAGCGGATCGGTCCCTTCAACGCCGCCGAGCGCCGGGTGATTCACATGACCCTGCGCAACGAGGAAGGCATCGAGACCGAAAGCCTGCCCGAGGAGAGCGACGGCCGCAAGCGCGTCATCATCCGCGCGAAGTAGCCCGAGCCCGAACCCGCAACGCCTCCCGACCGACCGGTCGGGAGGCGTTTCTGTTTTCCAGCAGACCGGCTTGGTGCTACCGTACGGGCGATGCATCTGTTGGGCCCGGCAGCATCCGTGGTGTCGGCCAATCTGGAGCGTACCCAGGCGAAGGCGAAGGGCGGAACCATGTGGAAATGGCTGTTGGCAGCACTGGCACTCGGGGCGCTGAGTTTGTTCGCGGAAGGGAATCTGCTGGTGAACGGGGACTTTCTAGCAGGGCTTGAGGGGTGGAGTGCGTCGGCCACGAAGCCGATGCGCGAGGCCGGGTTCACGTCGGCGATCGAGCAGGGCCGGTGGACGGCCACGATCCCCGACATCCAGCCGCGGGAGCAGGCTGCCGTTCTCCTTACCCACAGCGTCAGCCTGGCGGACAACACGACCTATCGTCTCAGCTACACGCTGGAACTGGAGAGGGCCGGGACGATGCGCCACCTCTACCAACTATCGCAGCGGCCGTGGAGCGCGTTGGGGCTGGTGGAGAATGTGCCGGTCGTGCCAGGCAGGAACGAGGTCGTTGCGGTGTTCACCTGCCGACGGGCGGATTCTGTCCCCGCTGCCCACCTAACGCTCAATTTCAGCCAGTTGACCGGCAAGATGGCGGTGAGCAACGTTCGCCTGGTGGAGGCGGTGCACCTGTCGACCGCCGCTCTGAACCCGTCCTGGCAGGTGTTCCCGGACGTCACGCCGCCAACCACATTCGGTACGGTTCCGACCAGCTTGCCTGGTACTGACGGCAAGGCCGTGTCGCCGCAGGTCGTGCAACTCGCGAACGAGACCATCGACCTTGTCGGCTTGAACAACGGGCAGTTCCGCGCCCGAGCCTGCGCTGTGCTTTACAACGAGTTCCAGAGCGCGAAACCCGGCATCATGCAGGTGGGGCTTTCGGCGGATTGGTGGATGCAGGTATTCCTGAACGGGAAGCCAGTATACGACACCTTGAATGGCGGCAACCGGTCGCAGGGTTTCACCCATAACGACCATGTCGTCGAATTCGCGGTTGAGGAGGGGAAGAACGTGCTGGCCGTGCAGGTTCTGAGCGGCTCGAAGGGCTGGCGTTTCGTCTGCGGCCCGCCGGACCCGCCGATCACCTACACCGCCAACGACGAGTGGAAGGCCGTCGACATGGCGCAGACCCAGATTCTCGCGGGGAGCGCCCTCGACCTTTCCAGGCAAGTCCCTGTTCCTGCCGGAGCGCAGGGACGACTGACCATCGGGCCGGCTGGGTCTCTCGTGTTCGCGGAGGCGCCGGACAGGCCGCTCCGCATGCACGGGTTCAACGGGTTTCCGAACCAGATCTGGATGCTGGCGGACGACGCGGCGTTCCGGTCGCAAGTCCGGATCTTCGCACAGGCCGCCCGCCGCCAGGGCTACTGTCTGTACCGGGTCCACGGCTCCATGGATCGCTGGCTCTGCCTTGGGTCGACCGAGGACATGGCGATCCAGCCCAAGCAGCTCGACCGCTGGGACTACCTGCTCTCGGAACTGAAGCGCGAAGGGATCTACTGCCATCTGGTCATCTTCTCCTTCGGGCTCTACGAGCGCGAGGCGAACCGGGCCAAGAGCTTCGAGGAGCGGGATATGCACAAGCTCCAGTTCTACCTGGGCGGCGAGTGGGAGCGGCAGCGGTTCCGCTATGGGGCCGAGACCCTGCTGAACCACGTGAACCCCTACACGGGCCTGGCCTGGAAGGACGATCCGGAAATCGCTTTCGTGGAGTTCTACAACGAGCAGGCACTGGGGCTGGACCGCATGGCTCAGACCCTGCGCGATCATCCCGAGACCAAGGCGTTCCTGGAACGGGAATGGCGGCAGTGGCTCGTGGCGCGCCATGGCCAGAAGGTGCCAGCGACCTTGCAGGCCGAACTCAAGGGAACGGGGCTGGGCGCAGCGCCTCTACCCTCGCTCTCCGACCGCACGAGCGAGTTGGCCAACCAGTTCGCCCTATTCCGGATGGCCATCGCCGAGAACTGCGCCAACTGGTGCGAGGGCGTCGTGCGCGGCACCGGTTACGCGGGGCTCACCACCCAGTACAACGCCACCAAGAAGCTGGGGGGGACCGCGGTGCGCTGGCAGGTTTCGCAGGTGGCCGACATGCACGCCTACTACCGGCACCCCGCCGGTGGCTGGGGAGGAGTGGGTACGAGTGTCGAGCAGGACAGCTCCCTGGACGATGCCGCCGGTTACTGGCGGGGGGCCAATGCGACCCGGCTTTCGGGCCGTCCCTTCATCATTAGCGAGTTCAACCACTGTTTCTGGAACCCCTACCAGCACGAGGGCGGACTCGTCTTCGGGGCGTATTCCGCCCTGCAGGGGTTCAGCGCGCTCGAGATCCACTCCGGCCCAGTCACTCTGGGGGAGCCCAGCCCCAAGGTGGGCAGTTTCTCCTGCGGTCCCTCGCCGGTCGTGCGGGCCAGCGAGTTCCTGTCGGCCTGCCTCTTCCAGCGCGGCGATCTTGCCCCGGCCAAACATCGGGTCGAACTGGTGGTGCCCGAGGAAGTCCTAAGCACGGGATGCACGGCTCTGGGCGGGGTCTCCACCCAGCAGAGCCGTTTGGCCCTCATGACCGGGTTCAGCGTCGCCTTCCCGTGGGCGAAGCGCCCCGAGCAC
>QKCY01000504.1 GCA_003245525.1 Victivallales bacterium
ACGAGGCCGGTTGCCATGAGTTCGAGATGGAGACTCCCAAGGGTCGTTACGACTCGCAGCTCATCGACTTCGCCGACATGATTCGAGGTAACAAGCCCAACCCGTATCCATCCACTCACGAACTGATTGTCCAGGAAGCCACGCTTGCCGCGAGCGGGATTGCGCCAGAGGAGTACAACCGATGAAACTGCAAGGCAAAGTCGCCATCGTGACCGGGTCCGCCAATGGTATCGGTCGAGCCATTGCCCAACGGTTTGCCGCCGAGGGGGCGAGCGTCGTGATCAACGACATCGATGCCGCCAAGGTGGAGACCGTTGTCGCCGGGATCGAGGCGGCCGGAGGGAAAGCCTTCGGCGCGGTGGCCGACGTCAGAAAGACGGAGGAAGTGGAACGGATGCTCGCTGACGCAACGGCAGCGCTCGGGCCCATCGATGTCCTGGTCAACAACGCCGGTGGAGCCGCCCGCAAACGGGGTGGCCCCTTCGACCAGACCACCGAGGAGGTCTGGGACTGGGTGCTCGGCGTGAACCTGAAGGGCACGATGATCTGCACGCACACCGTCATGAAGGAGATGATGAAGCGGAAGACCGGGGTCATCGTCAACATGGGCTCCATCTCCCCGTACACGTCCGGGTTCAACGGGGTGGAGTATGTAGCGTCCAAGGGCGGTATCATTGCCATGACGCGGACCCTGGCCAAGGGGCTCGGGCCCCATGGCATCCGGGTCAATTGCATCTCGCCGGGAGCGATCGAGACCGAAGGGGTGATGCCCACTGAGGCGGCGAAGGAGAACTTCCGCAAGACCACCCATCTGGGCCGCAATGGTCGTCCGGAAGAGGTGGCTAGTCTGGCGCTCTTCCTCGTGTCCGACGAAGCGTCGTTCATCACCGGCCAGAACTACATCATCGACGGTGGTCGCAGCCTGGGAGCCTAACGATGCGTATTCCCGGAAAAGTCGCGATTGTCACGGCAGGGGCCGGCCGGATCGGCCAGGCCATCTCCCGGCGGCTGGCGGCGGAAGGTGCGGCGGTCACGGTCAACGACATCAACGCGGAACGCGCGGAGGCCGTGGCCGAGGAGATCCGGCAAGCCGGGGGCCGAGCCCTTGCCTGGCCTGCGGACGTCAGCAAGAGCGACGAGGTCCGCAAGATGGTCGCGGGGACCATCGAGGCGTTTGGCGGCCTCGACATCCTGGTCAACAACGCGGGTGGCAGTGCGGGCCTGCTCAAGAAGTTGACCCTCTTCGAGCACGCCGACGAGGAGGTCTGCGACTGGGTGGTGAACCTGAATCTCAAGGGCACCATGGTCTGCTGCCGCGCCGTTCTTGCCCCGATGGTCGAGCGCGGCGGCGGCAAGATCGTGAACATGGGGTCGATTGCGGGGACCGTCGGCATCATCGAGCGGGTGGACTATTCCGCAGCCAAGGGAGGCATCATCGCCTTCACGGCAGCCCTGGCCATGGAGGTGGGGCACCACGGAATCAACGTGAACTGCATTTCGCCTGGCGCCATTGTCCCGCCACCTGCGGAGAACGAGAACGACAACTACCTCGGACGCTATGGGCGGCCGGACGACGTCGCGAGCTTGGCCCTCTTCCTAGCCTCCGACGAATCCGACTACATCACTGGCCAGAACATCATCATCGATGGCGGCAGAGCCCTCGGACCCAAGACGCAGGCCCTCCACAAACTGCCGCCCCTCCGGCGCAAGGGGGAAGCCCAATGAGCAAGATGTGGCGAATCGCTATTGTCGATCATAACCGGCGGCTTGCCAAGGGGCACCACGGTACCCATCTGGCGTTCTCGGGTCTACCGAACGCCGAGATCGTGGCGGTGGCTGATCCCGACGAGGAGAGCCGTCTGACAATCCAGCGCGAGACGGGTGCGCCGCGAGTCTACGCAGAGTGGGGCGAATTGGCGGAACAGGAGAAGCCGGACATCGTTTGCGTCTGCTCCCGCCTGCCCACGCAGCACCTGGAGGCGGTGGAAGGGCTTGCCCAGGCTGGCTGCCATATCTACTGCGAGAAGCCGCTATCGGTCAGTCTGGCCGATGCCGACCGCATGATCGCGGCGGCGGATGCAGCGGGTGTGAAGCTGGCCGTCGGTCATCTGGCTCGCTACGCGGCGGTGTTCCAGAAGGCGCGCGAACTCATCAAGAGTGGGGGTATTGGCCAACCCCTGTCGGTCTTTTGCCGGGGCAAGGAGGACGAGCGGGGCGGTGGCGAGGACATGCTGGTGCTTGGTTCCCATCTGCTGGATATCGCTCGCTTCTTCTTTGGCGATCCCGAGTGGGTCTTTGCCCATGTGGCGACTGCTGGACACGATTTCACCCTAGCCGACACCCGCGAACCCACGGAGCCCGTCGGGCCGGTAGGCGGCGACAGCATCAATGCCATGTACGGCTTTGCCGATGGCGTGCGCGGGCAGTTCGAGAGTCGGCACGACCTCTTCGACGGTGGCGAGGTGCGCATGGGCATCACCGTGGTCGGTTCCGAAGCGACGATCTCGGTCCGTTACGACAACGACCGGGTCCTGCGCATCCGCCGGAGCAATCGCCCCGGCGAAGACGGTGGGGAGTACGAGGTCATTCCGACCCCGCCGCAACCCGCTCCGCCGGGTGCCCAGCCGCTCTACACCACCAAAGGCATGGGCGGGTACTTCGCCCAGAACAATCGTCAGGCCGCGCTCGACCTCATGGCTGCCATCACCGAGGACCGCGAACCCTTGGCCAACGGTCGCGACGCGCGTTGGTCCCTGGAGATGATCCACGGCGTCTACGCCTCCCACCTAGAACGCCGGGCTATCCCTTTGCCACTGAAGAACCGACAACACCCACTGGAGAAGAATGGAATGATGGAATAGTGGAATGGTGGGAAGGCAGGGGACACGGACTCCCTGCTATCCCGCGTCTTCCCCAGAGCCCAAGCGGCGGGCCGCCGCTTCCACCAATCCAGCATTCCAGCATTCCACTATTCCGCTTCCTCTTAGGAGTCTCTTATGAAACTTGCAGACAATGTAGCCATCGTGACGGGCGGCGCCGGTTCCATCGGCCGCGCCGTGGCCCTCGAACTCGCCGCTCAGGGCGCCCGGATCGTCGTCACGGACGTGAACGAGGAACGCGCTCGGGTCGTCGCCGACGAAGTGCAGGCCATGGGGGTCGAAGCCCTGCCCGTGGCCCTCGATGTGAGCGACCGCGTGGCGGTCAACGCCATGGCGGAACAGGTGCTGGAACGTTTTGGCCGCATCGACATCCTGGTGACCAGTGCTGGCGGCAGCGCCCGCGAACGGAGCAGTCGTTTCTGCGATTCCCAGGCGGACACCCTGGACTGGGTTCTCGGAGTGAATCTCCTCGGGGTCCTGTATTGTGTGCGGGCCGTCATCAACCCCATGATCCAGGCGGGGCGAGGGAAGATCGTTGCCATTGGGTCCATTGTGGCCATGCAGGGCAAAGCGGGGCATGTGGACTATGCCACTGCCAAGGGCGGGGTCATCGCCATGACCAAGTCCCTGGCCATGGAGGTGGGTCCCCAGGGGATCAACGTGAACTGCGTCTCGCCGGGGCTCGTTCCCCGCAATCCGGAGCGCGAGGGAGGGGTGGCCAAGACCAACGTCCTGGGCCGTCTCTGCGGACCCGAGGAAGTGGCCCATCTGGTCGGTTTCCTCGTGTCGGAAGAGGCCAGCTTCATTACCGGCCAGAACTACGTGATCGACGGTGGCCGCAGCCTTGGTCTACGCGGGGACTGATGCCGGGCTGGAGGGGGGCATAGGCGTCCTTTGGGCGGGGCCGATGGGTTGGCTAGGCCAACCCGGAATGGGCTGGGGTATCCGGTTGCGCCTTGTCCGGCATCGCCATGCCGGTGGGAGAGTGGGAGCCGCCTCCGCGCGGCGATGGAGCGGGTTGCATCCGGTTTCGGTCGGAGGCAGGTGGCCTGTTTTCCTGCCATCTTTCCGCGGAAACTGGCGATCCAGGCGTTGACAGCGGGTAGTATGCGCATACATTCTAGATGTTTCGCATACACTATTGATGGTAGGATGTAGGATGCCCGCCCCGAAACCCCTCAACCAATCGCTGGAGAATGCGCTCGATCTCTTCGAGTTGTTGGCGCATGGTCCGGCTTTGAAGTCGGGGGACATCGCGCGGGCGCTGGACCTGAAGCCGAACACGGCGAACAACATGCTGCGCACGCTGTTTCGCCGGGGTTTTCTGACTCAGGACGAGTCGGGCTGCTACTCCCTCGGCCCCCAGTGCTTCTTCCTGAGCCAGGGGACGGGAGTGCTGGGCAGCCTGCGCCAACTGGCATTGCCGGACATGCTCGAACTCTCGCGGGCGACCGGCGACAATGCGTTCCTTGGTCTGGACGTGGATGGGCGGCTGTACATGGTGGCCCACACCGAAGGCACCAATGTGATCCGGGTTTCCGAGACGCAACGGTGGCAGAACCAATTCCACTGTTGCGCGGCCGGCAAGGTGGTCCTGGCGGAACGGGGGCTGGCTTGGCTGCGGCAGGTAACCCGGGGCGAGCCGCTGGTGAAACGTACGCCCCGGACCTTGACGACCGATGCGGAGTTGCAGCGCGAGATCGACCGCATCCGGCGCGACGGGCATGTCCGCTGCATCAACGAGGGCATGGAGGATATCTATGCCATCGGCGTTGCCGTGCGGCGTCCTTCCGGCGAACTGGTCGCCGGGCTGTCCCAGTCCTTTCCCACTTTCTTTGTCGACCAGGGCAAGGTGGATGTGGAGGCGCGCGTCCGCTTGCTCCACGACTGTGCCCAACGACTGTCTTGCCGTTTCGAGGAAAACCTTCCCAAGGAATAGTGCCATGCTTACCTCCGAGATCGTCAAGCGTTTTGCCCGCGAGAAGGGTGCCGACCTGGTTGGCATCGCTCCCATGAGCCGTTGGGAGGGCGCGCCCAAGCAGATGGACCCCCGGTACATCATGCCCCGCGCCAAGTCCATGATCGTGCTCGGCTTCCGCATTTCGCGGGGCGATCTGCGCGGGATCGAGGAGGGCACTCTCTACACGACCTATTCCTCCATGGGCTACGCGGCGCTGAACCAGATCCTCGGGCCGATGGTGCTCTGGCAGTTGAGCCACTTCATTGAGGATCATGGCTACGAGACGGTGGCGATGCTCAATGCCAACGGCGGCGAGGCCATCAACCCGGTTACCGGCAACTTCCGCAAGAACTGGAGCATGGCGGTGACCGAGGACCGGCCCTATCCCGATGTGCTCGTCCACTTCCGCCTCGCCGCCTACCTGGCCGGCCTGGGCGAGATCGGCTACAGCAAGGTCTTCCTGTCCCCCGAGTTCGGCCCGCGCCAGCGTTTTGCCCTGGCTCTGACCGAGGCGGAACTGGAGCCCGATCCCATCTTCGAAGGCAAGATCTGCGACCGCTGCATGCTCTGCGCCAAGCATTGCACTACCCAGGCCATCAGCACGACCGAGACCGTCAAGGTGACCGTGGCCGGGCACGAACTGGAATGGGGCAAGCTGAATCCTCTCGCCTGCGAGAAGGGCATCCAGGGCGGCTTCAACGGTGAGCGGAACCCCTTCCTCCAGGAATACCCCCGGCGCTATGGCTACGGTCGCGCTGTGGAGGGTGCCTGTGGCTGTATTCGCGCCTGCATGGAGCACCTGGAGAAGAAGGGCGTGCTCAAGAACCAGTTCAAGACGCCGTTCCGCGAACGGAAGAACTGGGCCAATCTCGACCATTCCCAGCCCCAGCCGCTGACGCCCGACATCGTGGAGAACTACGAGAAGACCGGACGCATCGAGGATGCCCAGGCCTATATCACCTACAACAAGGTGGACAATTTCGGCACGGCGGGCAAGAAGGCGTCCACTCCCAACGATCTGATCGACTAGGACGGAGGCAGTCCCATGGCGACCGGAGAGGAAGAATCCCAGAACGCCTTTGTCCCAGCCCGCAATTGTCCGAACCGGCTGGCGGTAGCCCGCGCGGCTGCCGTGCTCAGTTGGTGGGACAGTGCCGGGGAGATCCAGACGGCCGAGACTACGGCGGCCAATGGTTGGACGCAGGCGTCCGAGTTCCATGAACCCAGCGACACGACGCTCTGGACGGTTACCCATCCCAATGGCCTGGCCTTCGCCCTGGTGGCGAAGGTGGCGGGCGACCGGATGACGGTGACGGTTCCGCAGATGGGTTTCCGGGAGCCGGTCGGACTGCGCCTCAAATCCTTGCGCCTATTGCCTGGCTTCGGGGCGGGGCGCGAGGGCGAGGCGGGATACCTGGTCGTTCCCCAGCAGGCGGGGGGACTGTGCCGTTTCCGGGACAAGGAACCGGCGGAGCACCGGATTCCCTTCACTCTCTTCTCGCAGTGCACCATGCCGTTCTACGGGGCCAAGGTGGGCGGGCAGGCCTACGCGGCCCGGC
>QKCY01000210.1 GCA_003245525.1 Victivallales bacterium
GCACCATTTCGCCGGCTGCATCCCGGCGGCGCAGGGCCAGAGCGCTGCCATGCACGGTCTGGATGAAGTCGAGGCTGGCACCCGGATGGAAGGGGGGCTGGGTCTCCAGGATCGCGTGCAGCCGCCGAAGGTGGTCGCACTGGTTCGGTTCCCGGCCCCAGTTGAGGTCCGTCGCACCATGCACATCCACCTTCTCGGTGGCGAACCACTCGACGCCGTTGGTGATGCCGAAGGCACCCTGGTCCGCGCAGAGGGCGCAGAGCGCGGTGCGCATCCGGGCGTAGTTGGGCGACACGGCCGCCAGCCGGTTGTTGTCGTGCGTCTCTGCGAAGTGGACCAGGGTCCCCAGCCGGTGGGAGGTTCGCCAGGCACCATCCAGATAGTGCACGACGGCGGCGGCGTCCTGGTTCTGGAACAGCTCCGAGTAGGCCCAGTCGAGGCCGATGCTCCCGAGCAGGTTCTCCGTGGTTGCCTGGGGACCGCCCAGGCCCTCCAGGAGGAAGGTCGTGTCGGGATACTCGCTGCGCACCTTGGCCAGGATGTATTGCCAAGCTCCGGCAGGGATCATGTAGCCCGCATCGCAGCGGAAGCCATCCACGCCGAGCTGGCACCAGTGCAGGAAGACCTCGCCCATGTAGCGCCAGAGGCTGTGATGCGTATAGTCGAGCGCCACCAGATCCTCCCACACCACACCCCACGCGCCTGGCTGCACGAATGCTCCGGAGGACGTGCGCTGGAACCACTCGGGGTGATGGTTCTGGAGGGCGGAGGCCCAGCCGGTATGGTTGGCGGGCATATCCAGGAACACGCGCATGCCCCGGGCGTGCGCCGCATCCGCCAGTTCCCGGAACTGGGTCATGGGCGGGGCGGCGGTGTCGAACTCGGCCAGAGCCGGGTCCACGGTGCAGTAGTCGCCCGCTGCAAAGGGGCTGCCGAAACGGCCCATGCGCGCAAAAGTGGTGGGGACCGGATGCACGGGCAGCAACTGGAGAATGCGCACGCGCAGGGCGGCGATGTCGTCCAGCTTGGCGATCACGTCGCGGAAGGTCCCCGACGGGGGGATCACGTGGTAGCCCACGCCATCGAGTTCGTGGACGGCGTTTTGCAGCCCTTCCCCGAGAGCGGGCTGTTGGCCGAACTGGCGGGGGAACACGGTGTAGATGGTGTTGGAGCAGAAGGCCTCGGCCGATTCGACCTTGATCCGCACATTGTCGCCAGCCACCCAATGCACCGTCTCGTCGCCATTGGTCAGCACAAAGGCCTTGGCCTCGAAGACTCCGGTTTCGACCAGGGGCAGGTCCGCCCGGAAGCGGCCAGGACCCACCGGGCGCATGGCCACGTCCGACCACTCGCGGTGGAGAATTGCCCGTCCGTGCTCCGCGTAGGCCAGTACCTCGCCCCACCGGATGCCCGCCTGTCCCAGCGTCGTGCGGACATAGGCGCGGGCTGACTCCTGGGTCACGCCGCGCAGCTCGATCGTCAGCACTTCCCCTTGGTGGCGGACCCAGTGGGTCCCCGGTGCGGGTGTCTGCTCAAGCGAGGTTGGGGAGGGACGTTCGGACACGGGGGAAGACTCCTGGTGGCATGGGGGTTTGTCGCCTCCCGTCCCCCCGTTGTTCCAATGGACACCGGCGAGAGGAAGAAGATCGCAGACGGCAAGCACTAACCATGCCAGAACACTGCGGAGACTATGGAGCCCCGGCGCAACCAATCCGCGACGCCGGAGTTAGAAAGCTGCGAGAACGGGGTGGAAAAATGAGGCTCCACCCCTGGCAAACCGTTGTTGGCCGCCTACCTTGCCGCAACCCATTCCCGCGAGCCCATACTATAGCATGCCATCACCCGGGGTCCCACGTCGATGTCATCTGAATCATGGTCCAGCGACACGAATGCACGACTTGGTTTCGATGTGGGGGGGAGCAAATGCGCCGTCTGCGTGGGGACGGCGGCCGGCGAGATCCTGGCCCGCCGCGAATGGTTGTCCCACGCGGACCGCGGCCCCGACCCCATGATCCGGGAGCTGGTCCAGGCGGCGCGCGAACTGGTTGATGGCCGGAACGTGGCCGCCGCCGGGGTCTCCATCGGCGGGCCGGTCGATGCGGACCAGGGCATCGTCCACGAGCCTCCGAACCTGCCCGGTTGGCGGGGCACGCCGCTCCGGGCCATCCTGGAAGCCGAGTTCGACGTGCCGGTGAACGTGGAGCACGATGCCGCCGCCTGCGCCCTGGCCGAGTATCTCTGGGGGCTCGGGCATGCTCCCCGACGGCTGGTCTATCTTACCTGCGCCACCGGATTCGGCGCGGGCATGGTCTTCGACGGGCGCCCCTACTACGGCGTGAACGGCTGTTCGCCGGAGATTGGCCATATGCGGCTGGCCGAGGAGGGCCCCACCGCCTTCGGGGTGACCGGTTCGGCGGAGGCCTTCTGCTCCGCCCGTTCCCTGGGCCGCATCGCCTCCTGGCGGTTCCCCAGTCGCTGGCCGGTCGAGCCCAAGCCCAAGGAGGTCGAGGATCTCTGGCGCGCGGGCGACCCCGACGCCACCGCCGTGATCGAGTGCAACGCCACCATGGTGGGGCGCTGCTGCGCCTTCCTCGGCGATCTGCTCCATCCCGACCACATCACCCTCGGCAGCCTCGCCCGCTATCTTGGCGAGCCCTGGCTGGCCCTGGTTCGCGCCGAGTTCGAGCGCGGAGTTCTACCCTCGGTCGCGGCGGACTGCCGGATCGAGGGTAGCCGCCTCGGCACCCGCCTACAGGATCTCTCCGCCCTCGCTGCCGCGTTTCTGGTCTAGCATTTCAGATCTGGCGATCTCGGATTTCAGATTGGAGTAGGACCAAGAGAGCCCGAAGATGGCCTTCTTCCCTCAATCCTCAATCTGAACCCCAAACTCTGAACTCTGAACTCTGAACTCTGAACTCTGAACTCTGAACTCTGAACTCCCCTACTTCCTCACCAGCCGCCAGCACCGGTGCGCGCCCTGCTGGAGGAAGTCGGGCGGCAGGGTCTGGTTGGTGATCTCGCGGCACTCGGCCAGCAGTTCCAGGTCGGCGCATTCGAACTTGAACTTCCGCCGGTTGGTGGAGAAGAGGCAGAGGCCGCCGGGGCGTAGACCGCGCAGGCACAGTTCCAGCAGGTCCCGCTGGTCCCGCTGCACGTCGAAGACCGTGTCGGTGGACTTGCTGTTGGAGAAGGTGGGGGGATCGACCACGAGGAGGTCGTAGCTGGCTTCGGGCAGTTCGCGCAGGAAGGCCAGCACGTCGGCCCGCACCAGCCGGTGCTGGCGCTCGTCCTGGAAGCCGTTGAGCTGGAGATTCCGCCGCGCCCAGGTCAGATAGGTGGCGGAGAGGTCCACCGAGCACGTACTGCGCGCTCCGCCGGCCGCCGCGTACACCGAGAAGGAGCCGGTGTAGCAGAAGAGATTCAGCACATCCTTGCCTTCCGCCATCCGGCGCACCATGTCGCGGGTCTGGCGGTGGTCGAGGAAGAGCCCGGTATCGATGTAGTCGGTGAGGTTCACCTCGAACTGGAGACCGCCCTCGTGGGCGATGAGCACATTCCGCTGGTCGGCCACCCGCTGGTGCTGGGTGCTGCCCGCCTGGCGCTCGCGCGCCTTCACATAGACGTTGGCGGGTGCGACCTCCAGCACTTCCGCCGCCGCATCGGCCATGAGCTGGAGCCAGGCGTCGTGCTGCCCCGCCACATGGGTGTCCTCGCGGACATACTCGCTGATGTGCAGGCAATCCTCGTAGCAGTCCACCACCAGGGGCACGCCCGGCACGTCGCGGTCGTAGAGCCGGTAGCAGGTGATGCCCTGCTTCGTGGGCCAGCGACGCAGGTGGTGGGCGCGTTTCTCCAGCCGCCGCCGGAAGGTTTCCGCCTGTTCCTCGGCCTTCTCGGGCAGACCGCCGAATGCGGGGGCGGGAGTCTGGACCGGGGCTTCCTCGCCGCTCTTCGGCGGCCGGGGCCCGTGGAACTGGTAGTAGGTACACTCGATCCGGCCGTTGTAGAGCTTCCGTCGCCGGTCGGCGGGCCGTCCCACGATGGTCTCGAAAGTCGGATGGGAGGTGATGACGTAGTGGGACCAGGTGGGGAAACCGCCCAGGATGGCGGGCAATTGTTGGTAGAGCTCCTCCACCTCGCGCTGGTCGCCCAGCCGTTCGCCGTAGGGGGGATTGGTGATGATGCAGCCGTAGTCCTGCTCGCAGCGGATGTCGCGCACGTCCTGGTGCCGCCACTCGATCTGGCTCTCGACACCAGCCAACTTCGCGTGCTGCTGGGCCAGGCGCAGGGCGCCGGGATCGACGTCGCTGCCCACGATGTGCAGGCTGCGGTCCCGGCACAACAGGTCGCGCGCCTCGGTCCGGGCCTCGCGCCACGCCTGGGCCGGGATCGCGGGCCAGGCTTCGGCGGCGAAGGGACGGTTCATGCCCGGAGCCTGGTTCAGCCCGATCAGCGCCGCCTCGATGGGGATGGTCCCCGACCCGCAGAAGGGATCGAGCAGGGGGCGCTCCGGTCGCCAGTAGCTGAGCTGGATCATGGCTGCTGCCAGAGTCTCCTTGATGGGAGCCAGACCCGAATGCGGACGGTAACCGCGTTTGTGCAAGCCCAGCCCGCTGGTGTCGATGGTCAGGCTGACCTGATCGCCCAGCAGGCTCACCTCGACCTGGAACTCCGCGCCGGTCTCGGGCAGCACCTGCACCCGATGGGCCTTCATCAAGCGGTCCACGATGGCCTTCTTCACCAGTTTCTGGCAGGCGGGCACGCTGCTCAACTGGGACCGCACCGACTTGCCGCGCACGGGGAACTTCGCGTCCGCCGGGAGCCATTGCTCCCAGGGCAGGGCGGCCGTGCCGTCGAAGAGCTGGCCGAAGTCCGTGGCCGGAAAGCTCCCCATCTCCACCAGCACCCGGTCTGCGGAACGCAGCCAGACATTGGTCCGGCAGATCGCCGACCGGTCGGCGACGAACCGTACCCGTCCCGCCTCCGAGCGCGAATCCGGATAGCCGAGGTCCTTGAGTTCCCTGGCGACCACAGCTTCCAGGCCAAACGCCGCCGTTGCGATGAGATGATCGGGCATGCTACCCCATGAGGTTGAATGAATACCACAAAGCGAACCCATTACCATCGCCCATTCCATCCGGAAGACAAGATGCCACGCCCCTTTGTTCGCTGTCCCCGCGAATGCTTGGAGTCTCTTGGCTTTCAAGCTGGCGGCAAGGCGTTATTCTTGCCCCATGAGAACAGCGGGTGCCATAGGTGTCGCCATGCTCCTGGCCGGATGTCTGAATGCCCATGCCGATGATCCGGGCTGGACCGTGCGCTGGTTGCCGGAGAGCCTGGTCCTGATCCAGCGGGGAGGGGGCTACGGTCGCATGGTCCGGCTCCAGGACTCCCGCCTGCTCTGCGTCTACAGCCATGGCCGACAGGTCTGGTGCCGCACCAGCCGGGACGAGGGGCGGACGTGGGAGCCCGAAGTCCAGGCGACCCGCTACCCCTTCGGCGTGGCGACCAACGCCGAAGTCCTGCAACTCCGGGACGGAACCATCCTGCTCGCGGCAAACGGGCGTCCGGACGACAAGGTCCATCCCTTCACGATCCAATGTCTGCGAAGCAGCGACGAAGGGGGCACCTGGTCGCCGGCACAGACGGTCTACGAGGCCGGAACCACCTTCCAGACCGGTTGCTGGGAGCCCGCCTTGCTGGAACTGCCCGATGGTACCGTGCAGCTCTATTTCGCCAACGAGGCCCCCTTTCCGGCCACCTCCGAACAGGAGATCGCGCTGGTCACGTCCCCCGACGCCGGGGCTTCATGGACCGCTCCCCGCCGGATCATCTTCCGGGCCCGCCACCGCGATGGCATGCCGGTGCCTTTGGCCCTGCGCGATGGCAAGACGCTGGTGGTTGCCATCGAGGACAACGGCCTTAACGGCGATATGAAACCCGTCCTCTGCCGCACCACGCTCGCTGCCCCGTGGGCCAATGCCCCTATCGGTGGCACCAGTCCCGACCGCTGGAACCCCTTGGCCAATCCCCTCCCGCGCCAGGTCTATGCCGGTGCTCCCTACCTCTGCCAAACCACCGCCGGACATACTATCCTTTCCTTCCAGTACCGCGAGCACCCCGCGCCGAAAGGCGGTTGGTCCACCACCCGCGCCGCCGTCTGCGTGGGAGATCCCGAGGCCAGACAGTTCGGCGAACCCGCCTATCCCTTTGCCGCCGAAGGCAACCCCCAGAGCATCTGGAACAGCGTCTTCGCCAAAGGCCCCGACCGGATCACGCTCGTCTCCTCCGCCACCATCCGTGGCACCGGCGGCCTCTGGGCCATCGACGGACAGATCGTGCCGCAGAAACAGAACGACTAGCCTGCCCCTGGGAACGCCGAGGGAGGAAAGACGCCGAGCTGGTGCTCGGCGCTACCAGGCGTTCGGGATGAGACCGAACGGCATTCCCATCGGACAGGCATGGGATTGGCTGGCGTGCTAGGTTGTTCGTGTGCTTGTCACTCTTGGAGGTGCCATGGCTCTGCAGCGGAATATCCTGTTGATCTTCCCCGACCAGTGGCGCGGGGACTGTCTGGGCTGTGCCGGGTTTCCCGGTTTGGAGACGCCCTATCTGGACCAGTTGGCCGCCGAGGGGACTCGGTTTAGCGCGGCGTACAGCGCGTGTCCGAGCTGCATTGCGGCGCGGGCCAATCTGGCGACGGGGATGGGGCCCATGGAGACGGGGCGCACGGGGTATCGGGACGGGGTGGCGTGGACCTACCCCGATACCATGGCCCAGGTATTGCGCGACGGTGGCTACCAGACCATGCTGACGGGCAAAACCCACTTCCACCCCCAGCGGCTGCGGCTTGGGTTCGAGGAGATGCGGCTCTACGACACGCAGGTTGTCGATGCCGGTTTCGAGAGTGACTATACCCGGTGGCTGCGCCGGGAAACGGGGGATCGGGCGGTCGACACGACCATGGAGATGTCTACCAACAGTTGGACGGTCCGCCTCTGGCCCCACGCGGAACGGCTGCACCCCAACTGCTGGACGGTGGACCAGGCCATCGAACTGCTGGAAGCGCGCGATCCCACTCGGCCCTTTTTCCTCCAAGTGGGCTTCCACCGGCCCCATCCACCCTTTGATCCGCCTGCGGAGTACTTCGAGCGTTACGGCGACAAGGATCTGCCGCCGCCGGTGATCGGGGATTGGGTTGGAACTCCTGGCCCCATGACGGATACCACTGGCCCTTGCGGGGTGATCCCCCCGAACGAACTGGACCGTTCGCGCCGGGCCTATTTCGCCCAACTCTCCCATCTGGATTTCCAGATCGGCAAGCTGCTGTACCGCCTGCGCCGCCTGGGGCTGTTCGAGGACACCACCATCCTGTTCTCCTCCGACCACGGGGAGATGTTGGGCGATCATCACCTGACCCGGAAGAACAACGCTTTCGAGGGCAGCGCCCACATTCCCCTGATCCTGCGTCCGGCGCGGGGTTCGTCCCTGCTGCGTGGCACGGTCTGTCCGGCTCCGGCCACCTTGGCCGACTTGTTGCCTACCGTGCTGTGCGAAGCGGGAGTGCCGGTCCCGGAGAAGGTCAGCGGCCTGCCTCTCCAACAGGCCATCGAGACGCCCGGCGCGAACTGGCGCGGATTCGTGCACATCCTGCACGCGCCCCATGTGCAAGCTGTGACCGATGGCAAGGAAAAGTTCATATGGGACTGCCAAAGCGGCCGGGAATGGTTCTTCGATCTCCAGACCGATCCAGGGGAGACGAGGAATCTCGTCGACGACCCCCGCGCCGACGCCTGGCGCCAACGGCTGGTTGCCGTGCTGGCGGAAAGCCCTTTGGCCATGCTAACCGAAGGCGGTCGGCTCCGCTCCGGCCAGACCTTTCCGGCAGTCCTGGAACAACTCCTGCCCTAGCAAGGCATTGAATCGGCCCGTGCTCGGGGTACGTTCCTAGCTACCTTCCATCCACTTGGGTAGTGCCATGAGCAGCGTTCCCGCCTCCTCCCTGAACCGGGGTCTGATCGAGCATCTCTACGACAGCGCGAGCATCCGCCGCTGGAACGACCAGGTCCGGCCGATGGACTTCAGCGAGCTGGACAAGCAGGCGCACAAGATGATCATCGCCTATGTCCTCGCCCGTTTCGAGGACGAG
>QKCY01000066.1 GCA_003245525.1 Victivallales bacterium
CGCCATTTGTGCTAAGAGAGATTTGACATTCTCCCGCCCGCAGGGTATCCATACTAGCATGCGGATGATAGGATGTGTTTCCTTAGTCGTACTCTTACCTCCGTTCCGAGAGATTCTCCCAGTCAGTTCCAGCAGTCGTTGGGTGTCGCATCCCGCAGATGTGGGCTCCTTATATCGGGGATTGTGGTATGAAGAAGAATCAGATTCCCTCTTCTCGGCAGGGCAAAACGCTGGCGGTCGTCAGCAGTGCTAGTGCTGCTTTTCTGGCAGCGGGGGCTGCCTACGCCGAGTCCAACCACCGGGTCAACTACTCCGACGTGAGTACCGTTGCGAGCGCAGGCCATCTGGTCATGTTGGCATTGACCACGCAAGGCAATCTGGTCGCCAAGAGCTTTGCGAACCAGACTGCCCTGAATGCCTTTGTCAACACTACGCATACCGCCGCGTTTAGTGTGAATGGCGGAGATGCGGCAGGGGTGTATTTCTTCTTCAGTACAGCGGCTGCCGTGGATGGCTTGGCCCTACAGGGGGTGAATGGGCAAGTCTTGGGTGGTGGGTTGGGCAATATCTTTGTGAAATCCCTGGCCTACATGAGCCCGATCAGTGCAGCTCAGGCCGCGTGGGTTACCAACGGCCTCTTCAGCGGCACCGGCACCGGTTTTGTGCTCGCCTCGGAGTGGGATGGACCAGGCTATCTCGGTTTCAGCATCCAGGTAGATGGCGGAGATACCTACTATGCGTGGGCATACATTAGCAGTATCGTGGAAGGGGCTTCCCTTACGATCGACAGCTATGGCGTTAGGATCCTCGCCAACACGGTTATCGGAGCTGGCCAGTACGACCACTCCAATCCGCTCACTGCCGGCACGCCGGAACCCGCGACGGCCGGTCTGGCCCTTCTCGCCCTCGGGGCCGCGGGAGTCATGCGGCACAAGCGGAAACGGGCAGCCGTCCAGGCGGAAGCCTAAGTTTCCATAGCTATCTGTTTTTCCCCTCCCCTCTCCGATCCGTCGGAGGGGGGAGTTGTTTTTTGGTCGCCATCCAGCACGCCTTGGAGTCGGTGATCGAGGGGGACCTGCGGGCAGGGGGCCTCGCCGTTTCCAGACCCAGATACTGTCGGGACGAGGTCGAAGGCACTTGACGCGGCTCTCCTGGTGGCTACCGTTGGGCAATGCATTCCTTGCCGCAGGAGTCCACATGCAGTCCCCCCCCACGGTTCGTGCCCTTATGCTTCTCCTCGCAACTTCGCTTGCCCTCACGGCCGCCGATGTCGCCCCCATCCAGGTGCTCAACCGGGGAATCGGGGGAAACTCGACCCGCGACGGGCTCTCCCGCTATGCCCGCGACGTGGAGCAGGAGGCCCCCGACCACCTCGTCCTCTATTTCGGGATGAACGACGCGCTGAACTCCGCCAAGTTGGTTCCTGTGGCGGAGTTCCGGACTAACCTCCAGCAGATGATCGACCGGGCGCGGGCCCTGAAGGTGAAAACCATCGTCCTCGTCGCGCCCAACCCCATCGTGGCCAGCTATGTCAAGCAACGTCACCCGAAGCATCCCGCCGAGGACCTAGCCGCTTGGCTCGGCCAGTACGATACCGTCATCCGCGAGTTGGCTACCCAGAACCACCTGCCTCTGATTGACTTGCACGCCCGGTTCCTGGCCGTGGCACCCGATCTGGAGAGCGAGAGCAGTCTGATCCGCAACGTGGCCAACAGCAAGACGGCCGACGGGGTCCATCCCACCGCAGCCGGCTACCAGACCATGGCCGAACGGATCGCCGAGACGCTGGGCGATGCCGTGAAGCCAGGCGAGAAGGTGGTGTGTTTCGGCGACAGCATCACCTTCGGCGCCCATATGGCGGGTGCCGGGACGGCCACCGGCGACACGTATCCCGCCTGGCTCTCCCTGTTCCTGAACCGCCGGATCGGAGCCGCTACCGGCGACCGGCCCCCGGCTCCCGCCAAGTGACCGGAGAGATGAGGAGGGCGCAGCCATGACGACATCACGGGCAGGCGAGTCCGACCCCCGCCGATTCGCCGCCCCCACGGTGATTCGGGACGCGAACGAGGGGTTGCTGGCGGCAAGCCAGGCCATGCCCCCTCTGCGGCTGGCGGACGCCGCCCTTGTCTGTCACCATGCCCACATCGCTCCCGGCTTGCTCCCGGCCGGGACCAGTTCGGTGTCCCACCGGCACGGGGAGATTCAGCTCGAGTTCGTCCTGCACGGCCAGATGGGATTCGACACGGCCAGCGATCACCAGATCTGCCATCAGGGCGAAGGGGTACTCATCGGACCGCTGGTTCGCCACTCCTGGCAGACGTTCACCCCGGTGGTCGTGCTGGGGGTGTTGGTCCGCGTGGAAGGAGAACAGACAACCGCTTTCCAGCAGGCCCTGTCCCGGCAGATCGGCGAGTCCCTGCCGCGCATCGGGCTGCGGGATTCGTCCCATCTCGGCGACCGACTGGGCGAACTGCTGGCGGACGCTACCCAAGTCTGGCGCGACGAGCGCCTCCAGACCGTGTTCCGGCTCTGGCTCGCGGACGCCCTTGCCCAAGCCCTGCCGCTCGACGACTGGCACGACGGCAGCCGTTTGACGTCACGGGAAGGAAGCCGCCAGCGCGACCTACTAGCCCAGCGGGCCGTCGAGTTCATCGAAGCCAATCTGGAGCATCCCCTCCAGATCGAGGCCGTGGCCCGCCAGTTCGGTCTCAGTGTGCGCCACCTCTCCCGGATCTTCCGGGAGCAGCAGGGAACCTGTTTCCAGGAGCTCCTCCGCGAAGCCCGTCTCCGGCGGGCCTACCATCTGTTAAGCCAGGGAGAAGTGCGGTCGGTCAAGGAAGCGGCCTTCTCCTCCGGCTTCCTCTCCCCCGCCTATTTCACCCAGTGCTTCGTGAAAGAGTACCAGATCCTGCCCAGCGACCTACTCCGTCCCGCGGACTGAATCCGTGTGCCTGGAGCCCGGCACGGAACCCACCGGCACCGACCTCTACGCCAGCTTCACGCCCCAGGGCGGCTGGAATACCCTCCGGTATCCCGACCGCAAGTTCCTCCTGCTGGGCAAGGACGTCCGTCCGGAGTTCCTCGCCGACCTGACCGTCGGCTAGGCGACTACCGCCAGCATGTTCTGGATGGCGGCGGCGGCACGGGTCCGCATGGGCTCCGGCACCTCCACCTTGTGCTGCATGTCCTGGAGCGACCAGAGCACCTTCTCCAGGCGGTTCTTGCGCATGTTCGGGCAGACGCAACGCTCGCTCACCGGGTGGAACAGCTTGTCCGGCGCTTCCTTCTGGAGGCGGTGGATCATGTCGATCTCGGTGGCGACGATGAACTCGCGGGCCGGGTTCTCGCGGACGTAGCGGCACATCTGGCCGGTGGAGAGCACCGCGTCGGAGGCGTCGCGGATCGGCTTGGGACACTCGGGGTGGCTCATCACCAACGCCCCCGGATGCTGCTGCCGGGCCGTCGCGATCTCGGTGTCCAGAATCCGCGCGTGGGTCGGGCAGAAACCTTCCCAGAGGATCAGGTCGCGCCCGGTCTGTTCCATGGTGAACTGGCCCAGATACTTGTCGGGCACGAAGATGATCTCCTTGGCGTCGGCATAGGCCCGCACGATGGCGGGGGCGTTGGCGCTCGTGCAGCAGCAATCGCTCTCGGCCTTCACCTCGGCGGTGCTGTTCACGTAGCAGATGACCTTCGCCTCGGGATGGCGCGACTTGAGCTCGCGGAGTTGCTCCCCGGTAATCATGTCCGCCATTGGGCAACCCGCCGTGGGATCGGGAATGAGGACCGTGCGGGTAGGATTGAGAATCGCGGCCGTCTCCGCCATGAAATGCACGCCGCAGAAGACGATCACTTCGGCATCGATCTCCGTGGCCTTGCGGCTCAGTTCCAGCGAGTCGCCCGTGAAATCAGCGATTTCCTGCACCTCGCCCAACTGGTAGTTGTGGGCCAGGATGACCGCATTCCGCTGGGCCTTCAGTGCCTGAATCCGTTCGACTAGTTCCGTATTCACCATGATCGCCTACCGCCGGGTTGCCTGGGTGTCTTTCGCCTCCGAACTATACCGCCGCAAACTGGTTTTTCGAAAGAGTGGATTGGCTTGGGCAAGAAACTGGCGTGGGGCAGGCATTTGTGCTGGCAGCATTGCCAAACGTCGCCAAGATAGTATACATTATAGCAGTGCGTGGCAGTCGCCAGATGGGGTGTGGTGCGCCGAAGCCCGCTTTGGACATAATGGGGGTGCGAACCGCCTTCGTGCGCGACCGCTGAACGTCAGCATTGCCAGTTGCGTTGAGCGTCCTTACCTCGGGTCACGGAGCTCCTCCATGCCAAGTACTATGCGCGTCGTGGTTCTCGCGTGCTTGTTTGGATCTTCCTCTGCAACCATGGCGCAAGTGGCCCCGGCGGAGGGTCACCACCCGACCGGTTGCCGTCGGGCCACGCCGGAGGAGCGCGCCTACTACCGGCGCATCTTCACCCAACTCGAGGTGGTCCGCCCCAACCAGCGGGGACTGGACCGGATCAACCAGGTCCGCGCCACGGAACGCGAAGCCCCACTGACTTGGCTGGACATCGAGGCCCGCCTAGCCACTGCAACGCGCGGCGAAGAGCCCCTTGCCCGCGACCTGCCCGAAGCAGTGGACAACAGCACCCTCAAGTACTTCCCGCCGATCCGCAGCCAAGGCCTGGTGGGTTCTTGCGCCGCCTTCTCCGTCACCTACTACGTGATGACCTACATGACCGCCCTGGCGCGCGACTGGGACGTGAGCGGCACCGAGGACTCCAGCAAGTTCTCGCCCAAATTCACCTACAACCTCAACAACCAGGGCGGCTCCAACGACGGGGCCTTCATCCAGGATGTCCTCCAGACGCAACTGAAACGAGGCTGCCCGACGTGGACGGTCTGGCCATACTCGGGCGACCCGACGGAGAACCGGGAGTGGCCTCTCACGGCCGAGGTCTGGCGCGACGCCGCGCAGTACCGTATGGCCGAGGTGGGGGAGGCAACTCCCGAGCAGGTCAAGGGGTTGCTCAACAACGGCTACCTGGTCACCAACCAAGACTACATCTTCCACTTCCGCTATGCCTTCATCAAGGACAACCCGGACAGCACGGCCGACGACGGGGTGGTGGACGAGCTGGGCGTCTATGTCAAGGATAGCACGCCCGATCCCACCAACCCGGACTACGGTAAGCAGCACGCCCTGGCAGTGGTCGGCTACAACGACGCGGTCTGGATCGACCTCAACGGCAACGACACCATCGACACGGGGGAACTCGGAGCCTACAAGGTGGCCAACTCCTGGGGCGATACCTGGGGTAACCATGGGTTCATGTGGATCCCCTACTCCCTGTTCAACGCCAACGACGGCCTCTATTGGACCACGGCCCGGGCCAGCTACAGCCCCTCATTGGTTGCGGAGGTCACGCTGGGGCAGTCGGTTCGTAGCCAGCTGGGTGTGCGCGTCGGCACCACCGCCACGACCATGCCCGACCTCAATTTGCGCGCGACCCAGTTGATCGACTGCGTGGATCTGTTCCACTACCGCCAGGGCGACATCCCGTTCGTGGGCACCTTCGCCATCGACCTGACGGATCTCCGTCCGGCGGACGACGACGAGACCCGCTTCGTCCTGGAACTGGAAGACACGGTTCCCTTCGTGAAAACTCGCCTCGATAGCTTCCTCATCGTAGACACCGCCGACAGCGGCCGGACCATCGCCTCCCTGAACGCGCCCTACGCGTTCGATGCAGCAAAGCTCAACTTCTACGTGGACACCGCCCTCGTGCCGGCCCACCGGATGGTTCGAGTACCTGCCAACGGGGTGGTCTACTATGGCGGCACGACCCATCCCATCACGTGGGAAAAGACCGATGGCAGCGGCACGGCGAACCTGTCGTTGTATCGCGGCGGCATCTGGGTGCAGGACATCGTGGTCGCCACAGCGAACGATGGCTCCCACGACTGGACGGTCCCGGCCAATCTCCCGACCGGGACCGACTACACGGTCCGGATCACCGGTTCTTTGCGCCGGGGAACCGACGACGAGAGCGATCCCTTCACCATCGACAATGAGCTGCATGACTTCGCCTGGTCGGGTGTCCCCGATGTGGCGGAACAGGGCAAGCCCTTCTCCGTCGCCCTGACCGCCCGCAATGCGGCGGGAACACCTCTGCCCGCCTATGCGGGGTCGGTGACTCTCGCCGGGATGGCCGGCGACACCCGCGATGTGGGCGACAGCACCTCTCCCTGGATCATCCCCGAGCACCAGCCGCTGGCCGACCGGCTCCCCTGGGAGTACCCCCTCGGACTCCGCTACCGGGTGGCCCGGACCCAGTCCATTGTCACGGCGGACCAACTC
>QKCY01000079.1 GCA_003245525.1 Victivallales bacterium
CCAGCGCGCAGCTTCAGCGAGCGCGGGGCACATCGGACGCGCGGCGAAGGTGGCGACCGTCTCCCTCCGGCGCTGAAGCACCGGAGACTGCTTCCGCGTGAACGCGGGACTCCGACGGGGATGCCCACCTGTCTTTGGTTGTGGCCAACGGCTGCTCTAGGGTTTTCGTGCGTTTCGTGGCTGCTTCGAAGAGCTTCAGCCAGGCGTGCCCCACAGCGCGGCGGCGGTCGGACCGCTGGTGTTACGCCAGTTCGGCGACGACGGCGCGGGCGGCGGCGGCGGGATCGGCGGCGCGGAGGATGGGGCGGCCCACGACGATGTAGTTCGCGCCGAGCTGGGCGGCCTGGGCCGGGGTCATGATCCGCTTCTGGTCGTCGGTGCTGGCACCGGCGGGGCGGATGCCGGGCACCACCAGCACGAAGTCCGGGCCGCAGGTGGCGCGGAGGGGCTCGATCTCCAGGGCGCTACAGACCACGCCGGGCACGCCACTGGCCTGGGTCAGGCGGGCGAGACGGACCACTTGGTCGCGGGGCGTGGCGGCGATGCCGATGCCCGCCAGTTCGTTTTCGTCCATGCTGGTCAGGACGGTGACGGCGATGAGCAGGACATCGCTTTCCCGCGCGCCCTCGGCAGCGGCGGCGAGCATGGCGGCCCCGCCCGAGGCGTGGACGTTGGTCATGTCGGCCCCGATGGCGGCGGCGGAACGGACCGCTTCGCGGACGGTGTTCGGGATGTCGTGGAATTTGAGGTCCAGGAAGACCTTCTTGCCCCGGCTCTTCAGTTCGCGGACAATCTCCGGCCCGAAGCGGGTGAAGAGCTGCTTGCCGACCTTGTACCACTGACAGGCGTCGCCGATCCGATCAACCAGGGCGAGACCTTCGGCGGCGGTTTCCACATCGAGGGCGACGATGAGTTGGGTGCTCACACTTCTTCCTTTTCCGGTTCGAGGGAGGCGTGGGCCCAGAGGGCGCCGCGCAGCAGCCAGAGCAAGCGCGCCACGTTGGCGACGGGCAACAGAGGCAGCCACCGCATGGGGGAGGGGGCCAGTTGCCAGCTCTCGCGCAGGTCTTCGAGAATGGTGTTGCCTCCGCCGATCAGCGAGCAGGCAAAGGCGACGTGCAGCGCGGTGATCGGGATGAGGAGGAAATAGATCAGCAGGATCAGGCCGTTCCGCCCGGCCCGGTGCAGGCCCGGATTGTGCAGCCGTTCCGCTTCGCCCATCACCAACTCGACCAACTCGAAGGCCAGCCAGACGGCGGCGAAGTTGGCCAGGGTGCCGTTGATGACCAGAAAGAGGTTGCCGCCAAAGCGCAACCACCAGGGCCCGAAGGGGGCGAGGCCCGCCACCGTCAGGGCTGCCAGCTTCACCCGGAACAGAGGGCGCGCGTAGCCCCGCAGCGTAAGGATGCCGACGCAGGTCACCCAGACGGGAATCACGACGATTCCGCTGAGATCCCAGAGTGCCGTCTGCCCCGCGCCGGGTAGGAACACCAGGCCGCAAGTGAGCAGGATACCAGCCGCAATCGCGTCCAAGGCCGACAGGGGATGGCAGGGCGAGGCTTGCGGAACGGGCATGCGGGAAACCCTAGAGCCGGTCGAGATGTTTGCCGTACTGCACGGAGTTCATCAGCAGGTCGAGCTCGCTGGGGTCGTCGTACTCCATCCGGTACAGCCAGTTCTTGTAGGGTGCCAGGGCCAGGAGCCCGGCATTGTCGAGCACGTCCCGGTTGATCTCGAGGACGCGGCCCGAGAGCGGCGACCGGAGATGCTGGATGCGGGTGGGCAGGTGGATATGGATGCAGAACGTGTCCATGTCCAACTCGTCGCCGACCAGCGGCATGTCAAGGGTGACAATGTCGGCCAGCATCTCGATCAGGTCTTCGGTGATCCCGATCGTGGCGACTCGGCTCTTTTCATCGATTTCCGCCCAGAGATGTCGGACGGTGTACGACAGGTGCTTGGGGTGTTCAAGCATTTCCTCGGTGTCTCCAAATCGCTAGTGCCACTACCGCTGGGCCGGGCTTCCCCCCAACCGCCCGATCGGGGACCGATCTTCGGCATGGACCTAACCGTTTGCGTAACTTTTAGTGTTCCCGACGGCGCTTGCAAGCCCGTGGGGGCGGGTTTTTCTCCCGCAAGTAGGCAGATGGACACTTTCACGTAGGGAGTAGGTTCCCGCTGCCTAGCCGGAATCTGCATTTTTCCCCTCGGTGCGGGTGCCTGAGTGGCAGGCAAGCCGGGAGAAAATGCAGGCAATGTGCTTTCCCGCTTCGTTTCCGCAAGCGGCGGCGGAACATTTCGCACGCTGTTGGCTACGAATCCCGGTTCCGCTGGTCCAACTCGACCAGATCCCGGTAGCGCAGACCACGGCCGCCGAAGAGGTCGAGGGCGCTGCCGACGGTGATGTCGAGCCGGTTCTTCCCCAGCATGGCCATGCGTTCGACGTCCGCGGGGGTGGTGATGCCGCCGGCATAGGTGACCGGGATGGTGGCGTGCTCTCCCAGGAGTTCCACCAGCGGCTCCTCGATGCCTGCCTGCTTCCCTTCCACATCCACGCCATGGACGAGGAACTCGGCGCACCAATCGGCCAGGGCCTCCAGAGTGTCGCGCTCCACGCGCAAAGAGGTGAAGGTCTGCCAGCGGTCGCAGACGACGTAGTAGTCGTCGCCCTGGCGGCGGCAACTGAGATCCAGCACCAGCCGGTCGCGCCCGACCTCGCCCACCAGTTCGCGGACGCGCTCCGGCATGAGCTGGCCTGCCACGAACACGTAGGAAGTGACGATCACCTTGTCCGCTCCGGCGTCAAGCCAGTCGGCGGCGTTGGCGGCCGTGATGCCGCCACCCACCTGCAGGGAGCCGGGATGGCGACCCAGGGCGGCGCGGGCCGCCGCTTCGTTGCCCGGTCCCAGCATGATGACGTGGCCCCCCTGGAGGCCATCCCGCCAGTAGAGGTCGGCGAAATACTCCGGGGGCTGGCTGGCGACGAAGTTCGTCACCGGTCCCTCGCCCTGGTCCCGGAGCGAGCCGCCGACAATCTGCTTCACGTGTCCGCCATGAAGGTCGATGCAAGGTCTGAACCGCACGCGCCTAGCCCCGGTTGGCGGCAGCCACGTAGGCCGCGAGTTTGGTGTTGCTCTCGACCGTGGCCTTGCCCGCGTCGCTGAACGGCTCCAGGTAGTCGGGCACCGTGGCGGCTTCGGCCCAGAACCGGTACTCGTCGGCGGCCAGGAGGGCCTCGGCGTAGCAGGCGAACTCCACGTAGCCCTCGCCGCGGGCCAGGTCGATCGGTTTGCCCGTGCGGGTGTCGTAGGCGGCCACCAGCATCAGGATCTCGGCCTGGGGCGAGAAACGGAACACCTTGGTGATATGGGGGAAGGCAGTGACGAAACCGACCCCGCCCCAGTCCATCTGCCGGAACTGCTCGATGAAGGCATCGGGGGCCAATTCGCACTGGTCCCATTCGTACCGTTGCGGCTGGCTGCGTCCCACGATGCTGACGAAGTAGACTTTGAAGGCGGAGACGCCGTCGGGCATCCGCACCAGCTCGTGGCGCCCGATGCGGGCATCATAGGGGTTGCACGGGGTCACGGTCAGGGCCATGGGGGGACTCCGGAATAGGGGCTGCGGCTACTTGCCGGTCGTGTGGCGCATCTCTTCGATCTGGTCGCGCAGGCGGGCGGCATCCTCGTACCGCTCGTCGTGGATCGCCTGGTGCAGGCGGTCCTCCAGCGAGACGATCACATCCTCGTTGGTGACCGACCGCGGCGGCGCGGGAAACTCGGCGGTCTCCTCCTCGCCGGTGGACTCCACCACCTGGATGCGGTCGGGGTCCACCCCGGCCTTGTCCATCACGGAGCCTTCGACCCAGATCGGCGCGTCGCAGCGCAGGGCGAGGGCGACGGCGTCGCTGGGCCGGGCGTCGATATCCCGGATGGTGCCGTTCACCGCATAGAGAATGGTGGCGTAGAAGATGTCGGTGGATTCGTCCAGGGCGTGGATCACCACCCGCCTCACCTCGGCCCCGAGATCCTCCAGGAAGTGGCGCATGAGGTCGTGGGTGAGGGGGCGCTTCGATTCCACGCCCTTGAGGCGGACCAGGATGGCCTGGGCCTCGCCGGGAGCGATGAAGACGGGCAGTACCCGGTGGTCGAGCTGGCTTTCGAGCAACATCACGAAGCCAATCTTCGAGAATCTGACATCCTTGACATTCACGCGGTGCATTTCTTGACTCCGACGGAGGAATGCCACAACTATCGGCACCCTTTGCTTCGTTCTAGTATAGCAGGGCAAGTCCGACCCACTAGGGCAGTACCTGCGGAATCCATACAAACATGCTAGACACCGTTTCCCCCTCAAAGATTCCAGTTTGTCCCTGTTCCCCGGCCGATTTGGCGGGGACGCGGGTGCTGGTGCTCGGCCTTGGTGCCAGCGGGGCGGCGGCCGTGCGTCTGGCATTGTCTGGCGGGGCGGCTTGCCGGGCGCTGGACGGTGGCCAGGGCGGCGGGCTCGTCGCCACCGCTGCCGAGCTGACGGCGGCCGGGGCCGAGGTGACCCTGGGCTGGTCCGCCGCCACTCCGTTGCCGCCCGCGGACCTGATTGTCATCAGCCCCGGCATCCCGCCGCGCAGTCCGCTGGGCCAGCAGGCGGTGCAGGCGGGGGTGCCAGTCGTCTCCGAGTTGGAGTTCGGCTCCCGCTACTGTGCCTGCCCGATGCTGGCCATCACCGGCACCAACGGCAAGACCACGACCGTCGAGTTGACCACCCATCTGCTCGCCGCCATGGGCCTCCGGGTCCAGGCCGCGGGCAACATCGGCCTGCCCTTGGCGGCCTGCGCCCAGGAGTCGGCGGAGCTGGATGCCCTGGTGGTGGAGGTCAGTTCCTTCCAGTTGGAGGCGGTCGACCGGTTCCGTCCCACCGTTGCCGCCCTACTGAACGTGACGCCCGACCACTACGACCGCCATGGTGGACCGGCCCCCTATCTGGCCGCCAAACTCGCCCTGTTCCGCCATCTGCCCGATGCCGGCACGATCATCCTGCGCCGCGACCTGGCGCAGCTTCCCGAAGTGCGCGAACTCCTGGCGTCCCGGTCGGGACAGCCGCTGCTCTTCTCCGCCACCCCGGCGGACGACTGCGCGTTCTTCGCCGATGCGACCGCTCTCTACGAGCGCCGCGACGGGCAGACCGTGCGGCTGGCCGGACTGGACGAATGGACCTTGGTTGGTCCCCACAACGTGGAGAACGCCCTGGCGGCCCTGGCCGTGGTCCGTGCGGCTGGCTACTGCCCGGAACAGGCGGCCCGGGGGCTTGCCTCGTTCCGCCCCAGCCGCCACCGGCTCGAACTGGTGGCCGAGCGGGACGGGGTCCGGTTCATCAACGACTCCAAGGCGACCAATGTGGACGCCCTCTGCCGGGCGCTGGAGACACTGGCCCCCACCGCGCCGGGTCGGCGGACACTCCTGATCGCGGGAGGGGTGGACAAGGATATTGATTTCGCGTCTGCCCTGTCGTGGCTTGAAAAGCAGGTAAGAGAGGTATTTCTTATCGGAACCTGCAAGGGCCGACTGGCCAAGGAGTGGCACGGCGTGGTATCTTGCCGTGAGTTCCTGACCCTCGACGATGCTGTTGCCGCCGCTACCGCCGCTGCCAGGCCGGGGGATGTGGTGTTGCTTTCTCCTGGCTGTGCCAGCCAAGATATGTTCCAGAACTATGCCCACCGGGGCGATCAATTCCGTGCCCTAGTTGAAAGGAGAGCCGGGGAATGACTCACACTGCCCGTCGTACTGGATATGCTTCGATGCTGTCGGCCCTGCTGGTGGTTGCGCTTGGCTTGCTGCTCGGCGGCTGCTCGATGTTCCGTCCGAAACCCGGACTGCTGAGCGACCGGGGCGGCCTTGTGCCGCCGCCCTACGAGGCACCCGCGTCTGCCGCCACGGCAACCATGCCGCTCGTCCCGTCGGCGGAGCCGCAGTTCCCGACCGTTCTGCCGGGAGCTGGCTTCGTGGTCGAGGAACCCGGCGAGATTGTCGAGGAGCCGGTGAAGAAGTCCGAGGTCACCAGCGACATCGTGCTACCGACTGTTCCGGCCATCGCTCCCCTCACTCACACCGTAGGCAAGGGCGAGAGCCTGTGGCTGATTGCCTCGAAGTACGGCGTCACCTACCAGGAGCTGGCTAGCGCCAACAGCCTGGATCCCAATGCGGTCCTGAAGGTCGGCAAAGTGCTGACCATTCCCCCGGGTGGCCGCCCCGGTGCCGCGTCCGAAGGCCGCGCCCCCACCACTAGCAAGGGGACCGGCAAGAAAGCCACGACCGACAAGAAGGCTGGGGCTTCGCTCACCGCTACCGGCACCTACACCGTAAGATCGCGGCCCGGCACGGCATGACCACCGCCGAGCTGCGCTCGCTCAACAACCTGACCGGCGACCGGATCATGGTCGGCCAGAAGCTGCAGGTGAGCGGCGAGGCCAAGGGTTCCGCCGCGTCCGCCGCTCCGGCTACTGCCACCAAGAAGCCCGCGCCCCCGAAGGACAACGCGGAAGACAGCAAGCTGCCCAAGATCGACGCAGCCGCCGCTGGCACGACCGAGCCTGCCGCGGACATCCCTGCGACTGATGGTGCTGCCACGGTTCCCCCCGCCGGTGCCGTAGCCCCCGCTCCGGTTCCCCCGGTGGTCGAGCCGGTTCCGCCCGCCCCCGCTGCAACCGATTTGCGCAAGCTGCCCCATGACGTCTGCAAGGACGACACCCTGGAGAACATCGCCGAGATGTACGGCACCACCGTGCAGGCCATTCTCCAGGCCAATCCCGATGTCAAGAGCAATGCGGATCTGAAGGTCGGCAACACGATCATGG
>QKCY01000450.1 GCA_003245525.1 Victivallales bacterium
CATCCTCCCGGGGGGTGAACTCGAACCTCATCTCCTGCCAACCCGGGGTGGTGAGCCCGCTGGTACTGGCGGTGAGGTAGCAGCCCACGGGCTTGGCCCAGGTCGCCACGGTACACCCCGGTCCGGCGTCCATCAGCACGGGCTTCTGGCGGGAATCCAGATCGATCCGGCCCACCGCCGGGAAGCGGCTCTTGCCGGCGGCCATCTCACCGAACTGCGCGAGCCAGAGCAAGCCGGCTGCGCGGACATCCCAGGTGGAACCGCCCGCCCGGCTCCAGGTGACCCACTCGTCTCCTGCCGGCTTGCGCACGCTGAGATTGAAGGCCAGACGCGGGTTGGCCGTGGCTGGATCGATGCCCAGCGCCGTGAAGGGAATCGACCATTCGGCACTCCAGAGGGTCTTGTCCTTCACAAAGGCGGCGTACTGCACGCCCTGGGCCGAGCGGGTCACCACTTCGGGCGGAGCCCCGGCTTCGGGAGAGCTCTCCCAGTGGCCATCCGCATAGCCACGCAACACGATGATCGGACCGAGCGTGTCGCCATCCAGTTGGGCGATGGCGATCTCGATCGCGTCGTCCTTGCCCCAATGATGCCCGCCGGTGACCCCGGCCGCAGGATCGATGGGGTTGCGGAAGTTCACGTAGAGATGGGTCGCATCGGTCTGGAGCATGGCTTGGCTGGGACGCTTGGCCTCGCCACGCTGGGCGGTGCGGTCGAGCTCGGCGGTAGCGTGGATCTCCGGAGCCCGGCCGGTAGCATCGCCGGGCGTCCATTCCATGGGATCAACCTTGCCATCCACGACGATTCTGCCCGTGACTTCCATGACCTTGAAGATGGGCAGCCCGTCCGTGGCCTTCTTGGCCTCGTCGCGCAGATGCATCCAGCGGGGTGTCCAGTCGGCGGGCACCGGCTCGTAGCTGACCGGCCAACTGCGCCGGTCGGCGGAGGCGTAGAGCCCGATCTTCTCCCACGGGATAGGCTGGAACCCTTTCTGCATCAGCGGACCGTCGGGCTTGAGGCGGAAATCGAGCTTCGTCCGGTCCGGCTGCACGAGGCCGGGATCGTCCAGCACCCAGTTGTCCGCGACCGTGGACCAGCCGGGTTCCATGTTCTGTTCGCGGATGCCCTGGCCGCAGTCCACCATGGCGTTGTGGGTGACCACGTTGAACCAGGGCGCGGCAATGGGGTCCTTGGTGAAGATCTCGATCAGTTTCGGGTAGCGGGTGCTGTAGGGGGGCTGGTTCCACTTGTAGCGTTCCAGGTAGCGGACGAGGGTGGGCCAGTTCTTGGTGTCGGTGAACTTCTGGTACCCGCCCTTCCCATCGCTGGTGAACATGTGCTCCCCGCGCGGGCCGATGTCCACGCCCCAGTTGCACTCGACAAACAGGTTGTCGTGGACGTCGTTGTCCGCCCCGCCGCAGATCGACACCCCGCCGCCCATACGGTAGCAGACATTGCCGTAGATGTGGATTTCCGGCGCGGAGTCGTCCAGATGGACGAAGCGGGTGGCGCTGCCGCAACCTTCGCGGCTGTCCTCCACGTGATGGATGAAGTTGTAACGGATCGTCGAGCCGCGCGCCGTCCAGTCGCGGCCGATGTAGAAGACACCGCCCTCGGTGGACTCCACGTTGGTGCGGAAGAGATGGTTGTACTCCAGCACATGGTCGTTGCCATGGAAGCGGACGGCGATATAGCCCGTGTCGTGGATCAGGTTGTGGGACAGGACGCCGCCGACCCCGAGAATCTGCACAGCGCGGGAGCCAGCGCGGGAGATGCGGTTGGTGTGGTGGATATGGCAGTTGTCCACCACCGATCCGCCTGCCGCCAGGGTGTAGCGGTCGCCGGTGTCAATGGTGACGCCGACATCGCCGGTGTCGTGGACATCGCAACCGACGATGCGGTTGTGGTCGCCCTTGAGCGTGATGCCATCGAAAGCCACGTTGCGGACCTCGCAGGCGACGACGGCGCAATGGTTGCTCTCGGCAAAGGAGATACCGTCGCGGGCCGAGCACTCGATGCCCAGGCCCCGGAACTCCACGTACTGGACCTTGCTGCCCTTGATGACGGCCTCCTGATTCAGCGACAGCACCACCTGCTTGGCTCGGTCCGGCGGCCAGAGGTAGAGCACGCCCTGGCCCCGGTCCAGGAACCATTCGCCCGGCGCATCGAGTTCCTCGATCAGATTCACCGCGCAATAGCGGCTTGCCCCGCCGTCCTCCAGGGCCCCGAGGCTGTTGCGGGCGGCGAGTTGGATCGTCTTCTGGGCGGCATCGATGGCCCTGATGCGGATGAACTCCGCCCGGTAGCCCCGCCGCCAGTAACCGAACAGGAAGGGGTTCTCGGCCACGTTCCAGCGGGCAGGGCGGTCGCCCTGGTACTCGAACTCGGGGGTCTCCCCCTTTTGCTCGGCCGCATTCACGATCTTGCCGAAGGTCGTGTAGTCATCGTTGGGCCAACGGGCCAGAGGGAGGCGCTGGCCATCCGCGAACAACTCGTTGTTGGCGGCCAGTTCCCGGCTTGTCCACCAAGTGTCCGGCCAGACCGGGGAGAGCTTGGCCAGCAACTCGGGGGCAAGCCGCAGACAGCGGACATGGGCGACGGCCGCCGCATCGATGCGCTTTTCGTCCGGCGGAACCGGAGCGAAACCGGCCAGGGGCAGGGAGACTCCGCCATTCAGCCAGACCTCCTCGCCCGCCAGGGCCCGGTAGACCACCGGTGCATCGGCTGTGCCGGAGTCCTCGGAACCCAGCACGAAGGGGGTTGGCTGCCAATAGGTCCCGCCGTGCAGCCAGACTGTCACTGCGCCCTTGGCCTTCTCCACCCGCGCCGCATCGCGGGCGCGATCCAGGGTCTGGAACGGGGCGGCGGCGGTGCCGGGATTCGTATCGCGTCCCGTTGGCGAGACGTGCAGATCGGCGGCGGACAGGGCACAGGCGGCGAGCAGCAAGGACAGGGCGGACTTCATGGGGTACCTCTCGGAGTCGTGACCGAAGGCCCCACTGTAGCGCCGCTTCTACGAGACCGCGACAACCGCCTCGCGGAAGCTGCCCAAATCCTGGCCGCCAAACTCGATATGGAAGGGAATGACCAACCGTCCTGGCGGCTGGTCGGGGGCAATCCGGATGGTGAACACGGCCATGCTTTCGGCCCTGGCCCGGCAGGGCAGGCGCAGGACTTCCGGTTCGCTCTCGCACCCTTCGGGCAGGAGCGGCGCCACCCAGGCATCGCGCATTTCGGGCGCATGGTTGAAGAAACGCACCTCCAGCCGGATCTCGTCGCCCGCCACGGCTTGCTGCTCATAGGGCCAGGTGTGGACCCAATACTCGTCGGTGCCGAAGTTCGAATGCTCCCAGGGCAACATGGCGGCGAAGAGTTCCTCCCGTTCCGCCAAGGTGTCCAGCATGATCTCATAGGCTTCCGGCGAGAAGCGGAATCCGACTTCCACATGCTGGTTGAAGATCATATCGGGATCTAGCTCGCGGAGGAGCTTGAGGCAGTAGGCCAAGCCCACGTCTTCGCCGAGCCAGTTCCGGTTCCAGGTGCAGTAGTCGTCGATTCCGGTCGGGGTGACGGCATCGCCGGCGAAGAAGAGCGACGGCCCTTCATCCGGCACGGCGAACAGGCCCGAGTGGTAGAGGGTCTGGCCGGGAAAGTGGAAGGCGGTGAGGGTGTAGTTCTCCCAGCGCCAGGTCTCGCCGTCGGCGGTCGGATGGTCCACCTGCACCGCATTGGGCGACAGGCAGGTGAGGAACCAGTCCGTGGGGCACTCCAGGACCGGGGCCATGACCTGGTCGGTCAGCACCGGGCAGTCCAGCACCCGCGCGGCCTCGGCCACCGTGTCCATGTGGTCGTAGTGATAGTGGGTGATCCAGATGCCGTCGTAGCCCGCGATCTGACCGGTTTCGACGAGTTTTGTGGCAGCGGCGAGGTCCTTGGGCCCAAAGACATCCACCAGCAAAGCCCGCCGGTTCTCCGCGACCAACGCCCAGGTGGTGCAGGAGACATGAATCACATTCGGGGGCAGGGGGAAGGTCTCCTGTTCCGGCAGGAACTCACCGTGTCCCTGCACGTGCGCGAAGTAGGCCGGGAAGTACCACCGCAGGGCCGAGATCGAACCGTAGTTCCGGTATACTGCCCGGAACCGTTCGTCCAGCAGGTCGATGGCCGCCTGCGGTTCGGCAATCACCTCGCCGTGGGCCGGAACCAGAACGGCTTGCAGCGGCAGGCGGCGGAGGCTGGCCAGTATCGTCTCCATGCTGCCGAGGAACCCGTGATAGTCGCCCACCCGGTGCCCGTTCTGCTCGTTCCCATGCTGGAGACAGTAGAAGTCCCGGACCATACCCGGCGCATAGATCAGGTCGCCGCAGAACACCACCGATTGGCCGTTTTCTTCGACCAAGTAGCTCACGGCACCGTCCGTGTAGCCCGGCGTGGCAAGAACCGTGATCTTCCACCCGCACCATTCCCACGTGTCGCCTTCGGCCACGGCGCGGGCCACGGGAATGGGGTCCACGTGCGTCACGTGGTAGGGCACGTGCCCGCACAACAGCCGCCACCGGGTGTTCGCGTTGTCCCAGTAGGCGGCCGGATGCTCGAACAGTTCCCGTTCCGCCGCAGGCACCACGACCTCGGCCGCCCCGAGCTCGCGCAACTCGTCGAGTCCATCCGCCAGTTCCCGCCGGTGGTGGGTGAAGAGCACCTGCTCCACTTGGCGGACACCGGCCTCCCATAGCCGGCTCCCAAGCCCAGGGTCGCCGGGATTCACCACCAACGCCCGGTCCCCCGCCACGATGATTCCCGCCAAGCAGGAAGCCCGATCGACGAAGATTCCCGGAACCACGGTTTCGAAGGTATCAAGCATGGGGGGCCTCACCAGATCGGGTTGGGTATGGCGGGTACCATATCCCATTTCCGGGGTTCCTCATCCTTGCCGATAGGATGCTGTCATGCTATTGGGTACCGTTGCACCTATCAGGAGACAGCCGATGCCCCGTACTTCCCGCCGTGAGTTTCTGCGTGCGCTTGGCGCGATGGCGATGGCTGGGCTGGGACCACGGGGGTTGGCGGCGGAAGGCAAACGCCCGAACTTCCTGTTTCTGTTCACGGATGACCAGACCTTTGCCAGCATCCATGCACTGAACAATCCGGAGATCGTGACGCCGAACCTGGATCGGCTGGCGGCGCGCGGTGTGGTGTTCACGCACTGCTTCAACCAGGGGTCGTGGAGCGGGGCGGTGTGCATCTGCAGCCGGGCGATGGTGAATACGGGGCAGTTCCTCTACCACGCCCAGCAGAACATCGAAACCGCCCCCCTGTGGGGCGAGACCTTGGGGAGGGCCGGGTACCGGACCTTCCTGACTGGCAAGTGGCACAACGGCAATGCCACGGCGTTGCGGAGTTTCCAGGTGGGCAAGAGTGTGGGCGCGGGCATGTACGAGGCCAAGGATTCCTACGACCGGCCAGCCGAGGGGGAGGCGTACGGGGACTGGGCCTCGGACGTGGACAAGGGGGGGCATTGGCATCCCCGGGTCTGGGATTTCGTGGAGGGGGCGGATGGCCAGCGAGTCGCGGGGAAACCGTACCGGGTGGACAAGCACACCAGCGAACTCTATGCGGACCATGCCATCGAGTACCTGCGGGACGTGGTTCCGCAGAGTTCGGACCCGTTTTTCATGTATGTCGCCTTCAACGCGCCCCATGACCCGCGCCAATCGCCGCGGGAGTTCCTCGACCTGTATGACCCAGCGAAGATACGGGTGCCGCCGAACTTCCTGCCGGAGCATCCCTTCGACCAGGGCGACCATCGGATTCGGGACGAGAAGCTGGCCCCGTTTCCCCGCACCGAGGGGGCGGTGCAGGTCCACCGGGCCGAGTACTATGCCATCATCAGCCATTTCGATGCCCAGATCGGGCGGATTCTCGCTGCGCTGGAGGCGAGCGGGCAGGCTGACAACACGTATATCATTCTATCGGCGGACCATGGCCTGGCTGTCGGCCAGCATGGTTTGATGGGGAAGCAGAACCAGTACGACCACAGCATCCGCATGCCGTTGCTGATTGCGGGTCCCGGTCTGCAGCCGCGCCGGGTGGACCGGCTGGTGTACCTGCAGAGCATGTTTGCCACCACCTGTGGCCTGGCAGGGGTGACGGTACCGGATACGGTGGAGTTCCCCAGCCTCCTGCCTCTGCTGCAGGGCGGAGACGCGGTGCTGCACGACGCGGTTTTCGGCAGTTACCGCCATTTCCAGCGGATGGTCCGGACCGAGCAATGGAAGCTCATTGTCTATCCCATGATCGGTCGCACCCAGCTCTTCGACCTGGCCAACGATCCCG
>QKCY01000011.1 GCA_003245525.1 Victivallales bacterium
TGCCGCCTGCGGTGCGCGGCTCGGCGTGGACTACGCCCAGACGTGGTCCTGCTACAAGGGCGGCGACATCCACTGCGGCACCTGCGGCACCTGCGTCGAACGCCGCGAGGCCTTCCTGCTCGCCGGGCTGCCCGATCCCACGGAGTATCTCGACCACGGCCCATTGCCGAGGAGGGGGGAAACGGAATAATGGAATACTGGAATGTTGGAATGATGGGGAATACAGAACCGTCGGCCATCATTGGGGGAGCGGAATAGTGGGGGAATACAAAACCGCCAGCCATCCCTGTTCCCGCATCCAGCCTTCCAGTCTTCCAGCCTTCCAATATTCCACCATTCCATCATTCCATCATTCCATGCGTAAGCCCATGACCATGCCGGTATGCGAGCAGTTCGTCTCCCTCCAGGGGGAGGGAATCTGGCTGGGCGTGCCGTCGGTTTTCATCCGCTTCGCGGGCTGCAATCTGGCCTGTCCGTGGTGCGACACGCCCTATGCTTCGCGGGCACCGCTGGAGTTCCGGGACGTGCCTCTGGCGGAGCTCGTGGCCTACGCCACGGCCGATCCCAGAACTCGGCATGTGGTGCTGACTGGGGGCGAGCCGTTGCTCCAGCCGCTGCTGCCGGAACTGACGCGGCGACTAAAGGCCCAGGGATTGACCATCACCATCGAGACCAACGGCACCCTGCCACCGGGCGATGTGGTCTGCAATCTGGCCTCGCTGAGTCCGAAGCTGGCCAACAGCGGGGCGGTTCCGCCCGGTTGCCCGGAGGCAGCGCGCGTGTGGTGCGACCGCTTCCCCTGCCAGTTCAAGTTCGTGATCGTGGCGGCGGAGAATATCGCCGATGTACAGGCGTTTCTTGGGCAGTTGCAGCGGGACGTTCCGCCCGAGCAGGTGTTCCTGATGCCCGAAGGACGCGAACCCGCGCAGATTGCCGCCCGCACCGATCTCTTGGTGACCCTCTGCCGCCAGACCGGTTTCCGCTACGGTCGGCGGCTGCAACTCGACCTTTTTGGCAGCAAACGGGGGACCTGACATGCCCTATCGCATCTGCAAGACCTTCGAAGTGGAGAGCGGGCATATCCTCTCCCGCCATCCGGGGCGCTGCCGCTATCCCCACGGCCACACCCGGCGGGTGGAACTGGTGCTAGAGTCCGACACCCTCGACGAGAATGGGATGATCGTCGACTTCAAGGCGTTGGGGGAGGCGCTCCAGGACTGCCTCCAGCAGTACGACCACAGTATCTGCATGAACACGGACGATCCCATGTTCGCGGTCATGAAGGAGGCCTACGGCGAGCGGGTCATTGCCTTCTCCGGCCAGGACCCCACCAGCGAGGTGATCGCCGAGAGCCTCTACGAAGCCTGCCGCGACCAGCTTGCCGCCTACCGCGACCGACCCGATGCCACCTACCGCGTGCAACCGGGCGTGCGGCTGGTCCGCGTGCGGGTCTGGGAAACCAGCACCGCCTGGGCCGAGTATTCCGAATAGCCAGCCAAACCAGGAGCGACCCCCATGCTGCACCGCATCCTCGCCGTCCTCGTCCTCGCCGTCGGTGCCTATGGTGCCGAATACTCCTGGCAGGAGCCCCAGGCTGAGGTGATCGCCTCGGGCGACCTCCGCTGGACCCCCAAGCCCTTCGCCTATGCACCGGGGGCTTCGGTCCGCTACATCGACTTTGCTGGCGGTCAAGACGACCGGGACGGACTCACCCCGGCCACTGCCTGGCAGCACCATCCCTGGGACGCCCAGGCCACCGGCAACGCCGCCGTCTGCCAGGGCAGCCACACCTACGTCTTCAAGCGCGGCGTTGCCTACCGGGGCGCGCTGGTCGCCAAGGAATCGGGCACTGCCAGGGCTCCCATCCAGCTCACGAGCGACCCCGCCTGGGGGACCGGCGACGCGGCGCTCTATGGTTCGGAGCAAGTGTCTGGTTGGAAACAGGATGCCCAGCGTCCCGATCTGGTGGAACGAAACAAGATCTGGACCAAGGAGCTCGACTTCGCCCCCCGCTGCGTCTGGTTGGTCAAGGACGATGGCAGCATCGTCCGTATTCCTCTGGCCCGTACGCCGAATTGGACGGTAAGCGATCCCGACGACGTCAAGAGCGAGTGGTGGGAATGGGAAAACCCCGGCAAGCCCTTCGACAACTTCACCACCACCGACAAGGGCAAGAAGCTCAACCTCGGGGTCGATACCAAGCACCTTACCGAACCTGCGAACTACTATCAGGGAGGTATCGTGTGGACCGAGTATGGCTGGGTCATGGGTACCCCCTACCCCACTTGGATCGAGACGGTGGACACCGATCAGAAAGCGCTCGGTTTCGGCGGCCAGTGGGGCGGTGTGGGCGGCCAGAAGATCGTCCGCTACAACCGCTACTTCCTGGAGGACAAGCCCCAGTACCTGGATTCTCCCGGCGAGTTCTGGTTCGAGAAGAAGGACAAGGGCGGACGGCTCCACCTGCGTCTGCCCGACGACCAGGACCCCAACACCGCCCACATCGAAGCGGCCCGACGAAGCACCCTGATCGACAGCGAGGGGATGAGCCACGTGCACATCAGTGGGCTCGTCTTCCGTTTCACCAACGTCTGGTGGGACCTCACCGCCGGACCCTGGGTGGGCAAGGACGTGGACCCGGCCTGTATCCGGTTGCTGGGCAGCGGCAGTGACATCCAGGTGACCAACTGCCGGTTCGAGCAGGTGAACCTGCCCATCCGCCTCAAAGCGACCGGGGACCGCGACGCCATCGACCAGGTCGTAATCAGCGACAACGAGTTCCAGTACACCGACCACGGCGGCATCGCCATCGAGGACGGCTGGGTCTACGGCAAGAACGATCCGGTCATCGGCCGCCTCTTCGCCGTGCAGGTGCTGCGGAACCACTTCTACCAGATCGGCATGCGCCCGAATCGGTTCGGCCAGGGGCACGCCCTGATCGTGCAGAACGCGGAGACCCTGGAAGTGGCCGGGAATATCCTCGACCGCTGCTACGGCTCGGGCATCTTCCTCTACGGGGCCAAGAATAGCGGTTCGCTGGCCGACCGGCCTCTCTCCCGGATGCTGGTCCACCACAACAAGGTGACCGATCCCATGCTCAACACCAACGACTGGGGCGGCATCGAGACCTGGCAGGGCGGTCCGGCCTATGTCTACGACAATATCTCCGGCAACCCCGGCGGCTACTGGAACTACAGCTTCAAACTGAATCCCACCAAGCCGAACGCCGCCCGCTTCGGCCACGCCTACTACCTGGACGGGGCCTTCAAGAACTACCACTTCAACAACATCGCCTGGGGCAAGTCGAGCGATCCCTTCAGCCGCCTGGGCAACACCTCCGCCTTCCAGGAAATCCACAGCTACCAGAACACCTTCTTCAACAACACCATCTACAACTTCGTCATCGGCTCCCGGCGCCAAGCGCCCCAGGCGGGGCGGGACAAGTTCCTGGGCAACATCTGGCAGAATCTCGGCGAGTGGGTCTTCCGCCATGCCGATCCCGCCAGGACCGAGGCCGACGGCAATGCCGCCGACGCGGGCAAGAAGCGCGACCAGTACGCTCTGGACACGGATGCCTACGCCCGCAACCTGTTCGCGGGCGTGACCGGGCGCTTTGGCGTGCTGGAGCCCAGCGGGCGCTGGCTCCAGGGGCTGACCGACTACCAAGCCGTGCTGAAGGACGCCGATGCCCTGGCCCCGTCGGTGGGGGCCATGGTCGAGTCGCCCATCCTCGCCCATGCCGACCAGCACGACTTCCGGCCCACGGCGAACTCGCCGGCCATCAACCAGGGCGTGAAGGTCTTCGTGCCCTGGGCGCTCTATGCGCCGGTGGCCGAGTACCACTTCTACCGCGATGCCAAGGCGCAGGTGCTCGACGAACACTGGTACCTGACGCCCTACTACGTGAAGCGCGACGACTACTACCAGATTCCCACCTATCCTCTCACCGGGGTCAATCTGGATGTCAGTTCCTACACGGACGGCATTCTGGAGGACTGGACAGCGGGGGCGCTGACTTTCAACGGCCGCGACCAGTACGCCATGGCCAGCAGTGCCTCGCTGGCCGAGCCTCTGGGACATGGCGGCGAGGAACAGGCGGGCGAATGGCTGGCGGCCACGGTTCCCACCGGCATGGCGGCGGACAAGTCCTACCAAATCCAGCTTCGGCTCCAGGGCGTGCCCGATGGCAGCAAGGTCCACATGGACCTGCACTGGACCCCCACCACCGGCGCAGGCGGGATGAACTGCTGGGGCGGCAACCCGCAGACAGTCAAGGGCGAGGGCCCCTACACCTTCACCGTGAAACCAGTGACGAAGCCCAATCTGGCTGGCTTCCTGGTGGTGGTCTACGTCTCGAAGGACGGCTCCTGGAACACCCGCTTCCTGCTTGCCCGCGTGCCCGTGCCCCTGGCCGCTGCCGATGCGGAAGTCGGCACCACCACCGTCAAGACGGCAGGCGATGCCCAAGAAGGAACCGCCAAAAAGACGACGGGCGACAGCAAGAGCCCCGAAATCCTCACCTCCAACTTCCTGGTGGAACTGGTGTTCAAGGCTGACCCCGGCCAGCCCGGCGGACGGCTCGTGGGCAAGAAGGCGGGCGCGGGCTACGAGCTGCGCCTGGACCGGCAGGGCCGTGTGGTCTTCGCCGTGGCCGGAACTGGCGGCAAGGCCGAACTGGTCTCGACCGGCGCAGTCACCGATGGCCGCTGGCACCACCTCATTGCCGAAGCGGACCGTGCTGGCAAGACCCTGACCCTCTACCTCGACGGCAAGCCCGACGCCAAGGGCACCGGGATCGATGCGAGCGTCTCCCTGCTCAACGACGGCGACTTGACCGTGGGTGGCACGGCCAAGGGCGATTGTTTCCGGGGGGCCATCGACTTCCTCCGCATCGCCCGCGGCACCCTGGCCGACGCCAAGACCACCATCGGCGAACTCTACGCCTGGGAATTCGACGGCCCCGCCCGCCGCGACTTCGTCGGTCGGCTTCCTGCCGACGGCAAGCGCGACGCCGGGGCCATCGAGTTCGGCGGCAGGTAGTCTACTTCTGGCTCGCCTTCACGGCCTCGTTGATTCGGTCCGCGACAGTCTGGGCTTCCTGCTTGGTGAAGCTCCCGGTGATGACCGCCTTGCCTTCGCGAATCTCGCTCTGGATCACGGGGGCCGAGAGCACTTCGCCATTCACGATCATGGCCAGCCGCCGCTTGATCCCCGCCCGGGTGATATCGGCGAAGGTCTTGGCACCTGTGGGCGTGAAGGTCAAGGCAATCCTTGGCCTGCCGAAGTCGTCGATCTCCGTTTTGGCGGCGGCAACGGCGCGCACATCCAGTTGGACCTTCGGTTCCAGGACGACGGTTTCCTTCCCGCCAACCACGGGCAGGCGGGGTTGGCTCGGATCATCGTCCTGGGCAACGAACCGGAACTCCAGCACGGAGGCGAACTCCACGGGCTTGGCAGGTTCTTGGGCGAACAGGAACGGGACCAGCAGGAAAGCCAGTAAGGCAACGTATCTCATGGACGAATCCTCCAAGGTCGGGACAAGGCCCAATTGCCCTGTCCCAACCACACAGTACGCCGCCATCTCACCGCCGCCCATTACACGGGGGGACGCTGATTATACGGTACCGAGTCCGGCTAGTTCCCCGGTTCCGGGGGATCGGCGCGGAGGGAGAGGTTGTCCAGGTAGAACCCGCCGTCCCGGTCGTCGTCGGCGATAATCCCGACCCAGGAGAAGACGTGGAAGTCGGGACTGTCGATGGGGAGCGTGTAGCTACGCTTCTCCCCATCGGCGGGCGTGACGTCCACCTGGTAGGTGCGGGGGGCGTTCGCCCCGGCCTGGATGCGCAGGTCGAAATGGGCCCACTGGCCCACCGGGATGCTGCCGAGGGACTGGCCGCTGGCCTTGAGCTGGCCATCGGCAGCGAACTCCAGGGAGAGCGCCCCGATGAACTCGCGCCCGAGGGTCTTGGCGGTGGCGTAGTCGCGCACGGTCACCACACCGCGGGTGGGGCTGTCCGAACGCAGCTTGAGGTCGAAGGAGAAGCGGACACCGCCCTCCTTGCGCTCCTTGGAGGCGGAGATGTAGGGGTAGAAGGACTTGCCCAGCCCGGCCTTGTCGGTGGCCTTCAGGCAGCGCTTGCCAGTGGCGGCATCCTCGTCGGTGACCGCGAAGTTGGCCCCGTCCTTGAAGCCGTTCCCCGAGAACTCGCGGGGCGAGAGGCCGAGGGGGATGTCCTCGCAGTCGATATCGAAGCCGAAGGGCAGTGCGCGCTCGACCGGGACCGACATGGCGTAGACGGGCGGGAGGGCCACCGTGAAAGGCGGGTTGTCGAGGTCGCGGTAGGCGGGTTCCAGCCCGGCCTCGCTGGGGTCGAAGGGCTTGAAGCCCAGGGCCAGGGCCGGGGAGCCGGGACGCAGGGCGTAGTCGCCCTTGCCCGGGTCCACGAACTGGGGATCGGCGATGACCGAATGGGTATCCTGCCCCATCGCCTGCCACTCGGCCAGGCTCTTGCCCGCGAAGGTGATTGGTTTGCCCGCGAAGTTCCAGATGACGTTGCGGTCGCTCTGGCACTTGCCGGTCTCCCAGGCACTGTCCACCAGGACATCGCCGTTCCAGTACATCACATTGCCGGTCAACTGGTTGCCGTGGGCATTGTGGTTGCGCAGGTAGCAGCGGATGAAGGGGGCGTCATCCGTGTGGGTGGGCCCGAAGAGGTTGTTGCGGGTGATGTTGTTGCTGCCGCCGTTGATGTTGAAGGCGTGGGTGCCGACTTCATAGACGAGATTGTTCTCGGTCAGGATGTGGCCGGAGCCCTCGTCCAGGTAGATGGCCAACTGCCAGGGCTGGTAGGCGAAGCGGCTCTGGAAGTTGTCGTGGATGAGGTTGTGCCGGATGGTGGTGCCGGGCTGCTCGCCGAGGGTGTAGATGCTGGCGCCGTCGCCGAGGAGCGAGACCACGTTGTGGATGTGATTGTAGTCGACATGGTTGCCGCCGCAGGAGGTGGGCTTTTCGCTCCAGCTCCAGCCCACGGCGATGCCGCTGTAGGGGAAACGGCGGATCTCGTTGTGGACGATCTCGGTGTCGCGGACGATCCCGGCCCAAATGGCGTTGGCCGAATAGTGGATGATGCCGCCGTCCGCGATCAGGCAGTTGGCGACCACATTGCCGGTGGGCAGGGTCGGGTACTGGGCCTGGGAGTTCATGCGGATGTCGCCGATCTTGATGCCGCCGCCGCCGAGGTCATAGAGTTTCAGGCCTTCGAGCCGGTTCGCCTGGCAGCCCTGGCCGAGGCCGATGGCGTAGGCCCCGGTGCTCGACACGGTACAGCGCTGGAAGACGCAGTTGCGCGCGCCAACCGCCTCGATGGCTGCGGGCAAATCGGGCTGGGCCTGGGAACCGCCGTAGCCCTGCTTGGGGAGAATCCACTGGGTCACCGAGAAGGCGAGACCGGAGAAGGTCAGGCGCTCGACGAATCTCTCCTGGGCGAAGTCGCCGGTGAGTTGGATCACCTGCTCCAGCACGGGAGCCAGCAGGTCGGTATTCCGCGGGGTCTCGCCGGGTAGCGGGCGGTATTGGAGCACGCCGGTGGGGCGGTCCAGATACCACTGCCCGGGCTGGCGGAACTCTTCCTTGATGTTCTCCACGTAGTAGGGATTGCGGTGGTTCGGCCACCAATGCCCGATGCGGAAAGTGGGAAAGCCGGTGAACTTCACGATCCGCTTCTGGGTGTCCAGCTCGCGAATGCGCAGGCGGGAGGAACTCCAGCAGTGGAGAGCCAGCACCTCCACGTCCTCCAGGTTCTCCCAGGGCTGGAGGTCGCCGGGGAAGTACTCGAACTCGTCCTGGGCGGCGCGATGGGGCGCGGCCTTCTTGGCCGGGGCGTAGGTCAGCCCGGCCACCGCCAACATGCCCTTGGTGGGGCGGTAGCGACGGGTCAGTTCGCTGCTGCCACGGCGGGCCGCAAAGAGCTGGCCGAAGGTCCATTCGCCGCGCTTCACCTCCGGCAGTTCAAGCTGCCAGACGCCATCGGCACCGACCGTCCAGCCTTCGAGGCGGCGACCGCCGCAGAGGATGGGCTGTTCGCCGGGATAGGCCTCGTAGATCACCGGCGCGGCAGCGGTGCCCGAGTCCTCGGGGGTGAAGACGAGGGGCTCGGTGAGGGGGTAGATGCCCCCCCGGACCTGGATGCGGACCGGTTCGCGCAAGTCGGCCTTGGGCAGCGCGCGGACCACGTCGCGGGCGTGCGCGATGGTCTGGAACGGGCCGTCCTGGCCTGCCGGATCGGGACGCTTGCCCGACCAGGCATCATTGCCGCCCGGCGCCACGTAGAAGATGGTATCGGCCCCCGCGCCAAGGCACAGGCACAAAGCGGCGAGACAGCCCCGCCAGAGGGTGGTGGAAGTGGGGTGGGTCATGGGGGGCTCCAATGGGACTTATGGGACTTATGGGACGGATGGGACCTATGGGAACCTGGACGGAGGTCAATGGCCGTCTCGGTGTTGTTTGCGGGCGCGGAACATGCGCTCACGGATTCCGCCTTCTTGGATGAACACCCGTTCGAGAGCGGCTAGTTGTCGGTCGAGGAGAAAGTTGGTTTGATGGATCAGGCAGAGCGCGATGTTAGCCACCACTTCGGCGGGACGGGTTTCCACGAACTCCTGGAAGGTCACATAGTCGGCACCGGCTCTGCGTCCCAATTCCCGGACGAAGCGGGCTTCGCGCGAGTCCTTGTCCCACACGGGTGCGTTGCGGGTGTGCAGGAAGTCTAGATAGTCCACCAGCAACTCCTCCAGGCTGGCCCGCGCCACGTTGGTCAACTTGATCTCCGTTTCCTTCGAGGTGGCCGAAGCCTTGCTGCCCTCCACGATGTTCTGTTTGCCAGAGCGTGCAGCCTGCACCATCTGGTCGACCGTACGGTCGTTCCGAGTGAGAAAGCGTTCGCAGAAGCGGTACGTTATCCGGTAGACTACCTCCGCCTTCTGGTACGAGCGCAGATCCTGGTAGCTACCATGGGCAGGGATGAAACCTGGCATCGGCCCTCTCCTCGGTTGCTGCCATCCATAGGACGGCAGCGGCTTCCCTACTCAGCGTCCTCCCATCCGTCCCATAGGTCCCATAGGTCCCATTTCCCCTACCCCAGGAATGGCTTGAAGAAGGCGATTTCCCGGGTCACGGCGTCCAGGAATTCCTCCTTGGGGATCTCGAATTCGCAGTGAATCGAGACGGGACCGTTGTAGCGGACCTTGTTGAGCACCTCGAAGACGTTGGTCCAGTCCACGCAGCCCTTGCCGGCTTCGACCCAGTCGCGGCGCATGGAGCCGTGCCCGTTCTTCTCGACGCGGACGAGGTCCACGTCCTTCACGGCGACGATGCTCAGCCAGGGCCGGATCATGGCGATGGCGGTGGCGAAATCCTCGCCCTCGACCACGAGGTGGGCGGGGTCGATATAGGCGCCGATCAGGGCCGGATCGAAGCCTTCGAGGAGCTGGAACATGGCCGCGCCGTTAAGGCCCATGCACTTGTTGCTGTGGGTGTGGTAGCAGATCTTGACCCCGTACTTCTGGGCCAGGGGGCACCAGCGCTCGAAGATGGCACGGACCCGGTGAACCTCGGTCTGGTAGTGGTGTTCGCCGGGCTTGAAGGGGAAGTAGCCGAGCTTGAGCAGGCGCACGTCGGCCTTGTCCATGGCCTGGAGCAGCGGGAGGGCGGTGGGATGCTCGGGTTCGAGCAGGTCGAAGTTGCCGGTCACCATGGGGATGTCGAGCCCGCGGGCGCGGAAATCGGCCACCACGCCGGGCAGGACCTCGGCGGCGTTGTCGGGATTCACGGCGTAGCCGGGACGGACGCAGAGATCATAGCCGCCCAGGCCCCAGCCCTCGGCCAACTCGGCCAGTTGCTCGGGGCTGCGGTCCTTCAGCATCTTCGAGAAGAGAATCGAACGCATGCGGGAATCTCCTGTTGGGAAAAGGGAATCGCGCGACCATAGACCCGGACCGGACGAATGCAACGGTCCGGCTTAGGAACGTCGGCGCTTGTCGCGGATATAGATCGTGCGCCCCTTGCCGTCGTCCTGGAGCCGCTCGTCCACCTCGAACAGCTTGACGGCGTGGACCAGCTCGCCGAGCTTCTTGAAGCCGTAGTTGCGGGGGTCGAACTCGGGAGCCTGCTTCATGATGTTGCTGCCCACCGCGCCGAGCTGGGCCCAGCCGGCCTCGTCGGACGCGGCCTCGACCGCGGTACGGAAGAGATCGACCAGCTTGGCGTCGCGGCGCAGGTCCATCACCGGCTGCCGCTTCTGCCCGCCGTCGTCGCTGCGCGACTCCTCGACGAGCACTTCCGTGAAGATGAACTTGTGGCAGGCGGAGACGAAGGGTTTCGGGGTCTTCTGCTCGCCGAAGCCATAGACCATCACCCCCTGCTCGCGAATGCGGGAGGCCAGGCGGGTGAAATCGCTGTCGCTCGACACCAGACAGAAGCCGTCGAACCGGCCCGTGTAGAGCAGGTCCATGGCATCGATGATCATGGCGCTGTCGGTGGCGTTCTTGCCCACCGTGTAGCGGAACTGCTGGACGGGCATGATGGAGTGTTCCAGCAGGACGGACTTCCAGCCGCCGAGGTTGGGTGTGGTCCAGTCGCCGTAGATGCGCTTCACGCTGGCGACGCCGTACTTGGCGATTTCGGCGAGGAGCACCTCGGTGATCGCCGGACGGGCGTTGTCGGCATCGATCAGCACGGCGAGGCGCTGCTGGTGTTCGGTATCGTTGGGCATGGGAGTCCTTCCGCGGTTGGGAACGCGATTTCCCTCCCAAGATAGCATGGTTTGCCGGGGACGCTCACGGCCCTCGCCATTGCTGCCACTTTGCATGGCTCCGAGTGCATCTTGGTGGGTCCAAGGGGTATATTTTGTAACTTGCGTTGCGGCGAGCAGCGAAAACCCAGATCCCGGAGAACATACGTGGCGGCAAATCAACAGGACACCAAAGGGCGTCCCATCACTCCCGGCAGCATCCGCACCGGCCTGCGCATCAACATGGGCGCGGGCGCCTTGGGCATGATGTGGTTTGCCTTGGCCCTGGGCATGCCGCTGACCATGTTCATGGAGCGGCTGGGGGCCTCGACGGTGGCCATCGGCATGATGGTGACCGTCCAGTGGCTGGCCATGACCATGCAGATTCCCTCTGCCCTGATGGCGGAGCGGCTCACCAACCGCAAACGCTACTGGGGCGCCACCTCGTCGCTGCACCGGCTGCTCTGGTTCCTGCCGCCGCTGATCCCGCTGGTATGCTCGGGGACGGCAGCGGGCTGGCTGATGCTGGTGCTCATCGGCACCAGTTCCCTGCTGGCCAATGCCAGCGCCGCGCCCTGGTACAGTTGGATGGCCGACTTCGTCCCGGAGAACCAGCGCAACCAGTTCTGGGCCCGGCGACAGAGCCTGACCCAGGCCGCCTTTCTGGTGGCGATGGGCCTCGGGGGCTGGTTGCTCGACCGTTTTTCGGGAACCGACAGCCTGCTCGGCTTCCGGCTGGTGTTCGTCATCGCCGCCATCCTGGGCACCTCGGACATCCTCATCCACACCCTGATCCCCGAACCCAAGCCCCATCCCGTGCCGCAGGGGGAGAGCTGGTGGAAACGCTTGCGCCGTCCCTTCGAGGATTCCGACTTCCTGTGGCTGACGCTGGCCTTCGGCACCTGGAACTTCGGCATCGGCTTGGTGGGCTCCTTTGGTTTCCTCTACCTGCGGAGCACCTTCCATGCGAGCTACACCCATCTGGCCGCCTTCACGGTCTGCGGCTCCCTCGGCACGGTCCTGGCCAGTCCCCTGTGGGGGAAGGTGATGGACCATGTGGGCGAGCGGACCTTCGCCCTCGGCATGTTGCTGGTGGCCCCGCTCTTCGCCCTGCAGTGGTTCATTCTGCCCTTGGGAACGACAACCCTGCACCTGCCGCTGCTGGGAACCCTGGTCATCCCGGCCGCGATCCTGCAGATCTGCATTATCAGCATCCTCTCCGGTGCCCTCTACACCGGCATTCCGCTGTCCCAGATCGTGCTGGCCAGCGCGGTGACCCGCAAGGAGGGGCGGACCCTGGCCATGGCGGTCCACTGGACCCTGGTGGGTGCCATCGGCGCCCTCGGCCCGGTCATCGGTGGCTGGATTATGGAATGGGGCAAGCTGCAGACCAGTCTGACGACGTTCGCCGGACTCCCCCTGGAAGGCTACCACGTGCTGGTTCTGGCCCACATGGCGGTGAGTTGGTTCGTCGCCCTCCCCCTGTTGTCCCGCACCCGGCCCCGGCGGGGCAACCTGCCGGTGCGGGCGCTGGCCGGCAATCCCCTGCGGGCCGCCGGCCTCATCCACAGTCTGGTGACCTTGGGCGAAGCCAGCAGTTGGCAGGCCCGGGCCAAGGCCGTGCGCGACCTCGGCCGCAAGGGCTCCTCCCACGTGGTGGGCGAACTGATCGAGCAGCTCGACGACCCCAGCGCCGCCGTGCGCGAGGCGGCGGTCCAGGCCCTCGGCCGGATCGGGACCCCGGCGGCGGTGGATGCCCTGCTGAAGCTCCTCGAAGACCCCGACTCCGACCTCTCGGTCCAGGTGGCGCGCGCCCTCCGCGAGGCGCGCGACCCCCGGTCGGTGGACGCCCTCATGCGCACCCTCGACTCGCCGGATTCGGAGATCCGCAAGGAGAGCGCCCGGACTCTGGGCGCCATCGGCGACCAGCGGGCGGCGGGCACCCTGCTCGAACTGGTGCGGGGCAGCGAGGATCTGCCGCTGGTGACCGCATCGAGCGAAGCCCTGGCCAGCCTGGGCGAGATGGCGGCGATCCACCAGATTCTGCCCCGCATGCGGGAGGCGCGGAATCCCGCGCTGCGGACCTCGCTGGCGGTGGCAGTGGCCGACCTGCTCGGCGCGCCCGGCGAGTTCTACCCCATCCTCATGGGCGAACGCCGCCAGACCGGCAGCCAAGTCTCGGATATGCTGCGCGCCATCCGGGTGGCGACCCGCCGGGCGGCCGGACACTCCCTGCGCCAGGACGCCAACCGGCTGCGGGGACTGACGGAGAGGATCGAGGAAGCCATGGGAACCGGCAACCTGGCCGGCGCGGCCCTGGCGCTCTTCGACCTTGCCCTGGCCATGGCCGCCTTGCGCTGGGAACTCACCGAGGAACCCGACGCGGACTCCCCGGTGATCGAGAAGCTGGTCTGGACCGACAACAAGTTCGGAATCGGGCTCTCCTACCTGAACGTGCTGCGCCAGGCGGCCAGCGCCGAGTCCTTCCGGCCCGAGCAGAGCACCGACTTGCTCATCGGCATCTACTTCCTCTTCCACTGGGTGGGAAGCTGGGAACAGGAGCCGGAAGGCATCGGCGACTACGGCAGATAGCCGCTCGCAACTCCCCGGCCAGCGAGTGCCGGGGAGTTAAGGGGAGACTACGGGACGGAGGGCGGGTCTACTTGCGCGTCCAGAAGGAACCGCGCGGCACATTCAGCGCCCGGTACCATTGCACGTGTCCATCGCAGAAGGAGATGTTGATCCCCTCGTTGTGGACCGCCATGCGGGGGTGGACCTGGTTGGGATAGGAGGTGGTGTTGGTGCCCGCCCCGATGTACAGGCAGTTACGGGGATCGCTGCCGGTGGACTTCAGCCCGCAGCACACCGAATCCCCGATCAAGGGGACTGAGGAAGGCTTGGTCAGACTCGACAGGGAGTACTTGGGGGTATACGTGTCCGGCGAGCCGCCGTGGTCGGCGCCGCCGACCCCGCAGAAGTTGTAGCCCATGTTGCCGGCGATCGTCACCCGCTTGGAGGTGTCGCCGACGGTGCCGTTCCAGCCATAGGTCGTGTAGCGGGCGTCATAGGAGGGGCATTTGTAGACCGCGGCGTTGCCGACGTAGTTGTAGATTGCTCCAGCCCAGGTGACCACGGTGCCGGTCGCATGGTCGCCGGAGTACAATCCCACTTTGCGGGTAGGCCACTTCTCGCCATTGTCATCCGGATACATCTGCATGCCCAAGGTCAACTGCTTGGTCTGGTTGACACAGGCGATGCCTCGCGCCTTGCTGCGCGCCTGCGCCAAGGCAGGCAGGAGCATGGAGGCCAGAATGGCAATGATGGCGATCACCACGAGCAACTCAATCAGAGTGAAACGACGAGTCATGGCACCGTGCTCCTTTTGGTTGTGGGATAACGCAATCGCATCCCCCCGATGGGGCACGCTACAAGCCATTGGAAACAGATGCAAATAATCATGTGAAAAAACCGCGAATCCCCGAGGCGGCTTTTCCACGAAGCAGGCAGACCCCTCGGCGGGCAGATGCCGCTCCGGGAGAGACGGGGCTGTCCTAGTCGGCCTGGGCGGTCATCACGGCCGTCAGGCGCTGCTGGGCCCGGTCGCCAAGGAGGACTTCGGCGCGCTTGCGGAACCGCCCCTCCGTGCCGACGAACAGGACAGGGGAGAAGTGTTCCGAGCCATCGCCCCGGGCGTAGACGATGATGTCGTCGGCGCTGAGGGTGGGGATTCCCATCCGCTTGGTGAGCGGGAAGGCGATGCCGCTCTTGCCGTGCAGGGCGCGGTAGATGACTTCGGTGCAGCACAGATAGGTGGCATCGTCGAAGTCGAAGCCAAAATCGTAGTCGCCGCCCAGGAACGTATAGATCTTGGCCAGGGCCTGGGCGCGCTCCTCGGCGGTGATCCGGGGCCGCAACACCACCATGCGGTAGACATAGCCATCGAGAATCTGGTCCAGGGAGTTGTAGATCACGCCTTCGGACACGCTCTCGATCAACTCGGCGGGGGCTCCGCCGGGCAGTTTGCGACGAGCCATTTCCTGCTCGATGTACTGCTGCTTGGCGGCGGGCAATTCCGCGAAGAGGGGCATGTCCAGGCCTGCCTTGTGGCGCTCTTCCGGACTGCCCACGTACACGATGCCGTGCTTGAACTTGCCGGGCAGGAAGATGTTCGACATGTAGCCGGAGCTGTAGGTGAGCAAGAGGTCGCCCGGCCGCAGGCTCGCGCGGACGGTCTGAATCTGTTCCTTGCTGAGCGCCGCCTCGCCCGCCAGGGGGGTGCGGATGTGCCCGATGCTCTCGAAGAGTACGCCTTTCGCCGCGTAGAACTTGTCGTCCACCAGCCGCCAGGAGCCGCGGGCCGCGTCCGCCAGTTCCGTGTGCCGCATCCAGTTCGCCAACTCGGGCAGGACCAACGCCTTCGCCTTGAGGATGGCGGCCACCTGTTCCTGGGCCGCCCGCTGCAGGCGGTAGTTCTCGGCGATCAGTTCCCGGTAGCGGGGATCGCTGGCGGAGAGCCGGTAGAGGGCGCTGGCGGGGTTGCCCGCCTCCTCCAGGAAGAGCTGCCAGGAGACGGCGAGATCGCCCAGGTTCTTCTCGCTGGTCAGGCTCTGCACAATCTGGTCGAAGGTGCCGCGGGGAATGTCGTAGGCGGGGTGCGCCTCGTTCAGCTTGGTGATCACCTCGGGTTCGTCGAGATAGGTGGCCACCATCTTCGAGGAATAGTAGGAGAGTTTGATGGCGGCGTTCATCCCCAGCACAAAGGCCTGGGCCCGCAAGTCCGGCGAGGCCGGCACCTCCGGAGCGTCGCGGTAGGAAACGACCATCTCCCACAGGCTGTCGCGGCAGACCAGATAGCGGAACAGGAGCGACTCGATGGCGTCGTTCTCGTCGGCCGTGAAGAAGCCGCGCTGCTTCATCTTGACCTGCTGGTTCAAGGCCAGCATCTGCCGCTCCATGTCCGCCAGCTCGCGGGAGAAGGCGTGCAGCCGGTTCATATCGGCCTGCAACCCCTCGGTGGTCCATTCGGGGGCCGCCGGGAGCCGGGAAAGACCGACGACGGTCGCCAACAGCGCACAGCGGAGAAGACGGGACAGCATGGGGTACCCCCTACCTTTGCTCGTGAGAAACACCAGCCAAACCATACGCGAATGGCGGATCGAGTCAACTGGCGGGCTGGCACAATGGCGGATGCCCATTACGGTTAGGCCCGTTCGGGTCCTGTCGGTGTTGTCCTAGGAGAACCTCAATCATGCGTTTTGCTCTCTTCCTTCTTGGTCTCGGTCTCGCCCTTGTCGCCCCGGCCCAATTGTCCTTCGAGGCCGAGGACTGCGTCGTCAACCGGGAGGCCTGCACCAAGGACAAGTTCTCCGACACCGCGTGGAACATCTGGAGCACCGACAACGACGCCCTGAAGAAATGGTCCGGCGGGGTGGTCATCCAAAGCCCCCGCGTGATGGCCGAGCGCGAGACGCCCGAAGCGGGCGCGCCGCCGCTCCATCTCCTAGTCAAGGACATTCCCAAGGGCACCTACAATGTGGAGGCGGTCGGCACCAGCCGGGTGGCGGCCCTCTCCCTCGACGGCAAGACCTGGGCCCGTTTCGGCGGCGGCCAGATTGCCACGAACGTCAAGATCGACAACGGCACCTTCGAGTTCTGGTTCGACGACCGCTACGCCATGGAGAAGCCGGAGCAGCGCGGGTCCACCTACCTCGACCGGATCGTGCTGAACCGAGTCATGGACATCGAGGACGGAGTGGCCAACCCCGGCTTCGAGATGACCGACAACGACGTGCCGCAGGGCTGGAGCTGGTGGTCGCGCGACCAGAAGGGCAGCGCCACCAGCGCCACCGACGCCCACGGCGGCAAGCGTTCGGTCCGTGTCGTCTACGATGGCGAGCAGGACTGGAATCTCTCCTGCGGCACCCGCCTGCCAGTGCAGGCCGACCAGGAGTTCGCGGTGCGGGCCTGGGTGAAGGCGAAGGACACGAAGAGCCTCAGCGTGGCCGTGGTCGGCTGCCAACAGGGCAAGACGATCAGTTGGTCCCTGGGTGAAGCCCGTACCAGCGGCACCCACGACTGGCAGGAAATCCGTGGTTTCGTCTACGTCCCCGAGGGCGTGGACAATGTGTATGTCCGCGTGGTCGGTTCCGGTCCGGCGGACGCGCTGGTGGACGACATCTCCCTGAAACCCGAGAAGATCGTCTACGGCGACAAGCCCAAAGTGGAGGGCTACCTGAAGGCCAAGCCGGTCGAACAGTTCGAGCGCGCCTTGGTGGCGCTGCCCACGCCCCAGGGCGTCTACCTGAGCTGGCGGTTGCTCAAGGAGGACCCCGCCGACGTGGCCTTCGATGTGTTCCGGGAAAGCGGCGGCGAGCGCGTCAAGCTCAACCAGGCCCCCATCGCCCGCACGACCGACTTCCTCGACGCCGGCACTGTCCCCGCCTGGGACGCGGTCTACCATGTGCGCCCCCTGAGCGGCAACGGTCCCGCTGGCCGGACCATCGTGGCCAAGGCCGGGGCCAACGCCGACGCCTGTCCCTACGTCTCGATCATGCTCAAGGACCCGAAGACCAACTTCATGGCCATCGGCTTCACGGACCTCGATGGCGACGGCCAGCTCGACTACGTCATCAAGCACCCGAACGCCAACATCGATCCCTGGATCAAGTACTGGTACAAGTCCCCCGAGACCTACAAGATCGAGGCCTACCGGCACGACGGCACCTACCTGTGGACTCACGACCTCGGCTGGGCCATCGAGCGCGGCATCTGGTACTCCCCCTGGATTGCCGCCGATCTCGACGGCGACGGCAAGGCGGAAATCGCCGCCAAGACCGGCGAGGGCGATCCCCGCGACGAGGACGGCCGGGTGACCAGCGGTCCCGAGTGGGTCAGTGTCTGGAACGGCCTGACCGGCGAGGAGATCTGCCGCGCCCCGTGGCCCAGCCGCGATGAGTTCCCCGAATACAACTACGCCTCCCGCAACCAGATCGCCGTTGCCTACCTCGACGGCAAGACCCCCTGCCTGCTCGCCCTGCGCGGCACCTACAACCGCATGCTGGTGGATGCCTACCAGTTCAAGGACGGCCAGTTGGAGAAGCTGTGGAGCTACGACAACAAGGACTATGGCCGCCGCTACTGGGGCCAGGGGGCCCACTTCACCCTCTGCTATGACGTCGACGGCGATGGCCGCGACGAGGTGATCCTCGGCAGCGCCGTGATCGACGACAACGGCGTGCCGCTCTGGACCACCGGCAAGGGGCATCCGGATATCGCCCTCCTCGCCGACTTTGATCCGACCAAGCCCGGCCTGGAGATCGGCTATGGGATCGAGACCCGCAACCAGCGCGGCGGCGTCTCCCTGGTGAACGCCCGCACGGGCAAGTTCTACTGGCAGCTCGACCATGCGACCCAGCATGTCCACGGAAAGGGGATCTACACCGATCTCGATCCCACGGTACCGGGTCTCGAATGCTATGGTGCGGACGCCGACGGGCATGAGAAGACCGACCGCCGCTGGCTCTTCGCCGCCGATGGCACCCTCCTCGAATCCGGTCCCGACGGTTGCCAGTACGGTTTCGGCAAGACCACGGGCTGGTGGGATGCCGACCTCCAGCAGGAGTTCGTCGGCAGTCGCGTCAGCGACTACCAGGGCGGCGTTCTGGATGGCCGGATCGAAGGTAGCATCCGGGTGGTTGCCGACGTCCTGGGCGACTGGCGCGAGGAGCTGATCGCCTCCATGCCCGGGGAGATCCGCATCTACCCCACCACCATCCCTGCGGCCGACCGCCGGGTTTGCCTGCTACAGGACTCCGTCTACCGCATGTGCATGCGGATGAACACCATGGGCTACAGCCAGCGGCTCACCCTCTCCTACAACCTCGCGGCGGTTTCCCCCGGCCTCAACCTCACCTTCCAGGCCGGGAAGGAGAGCGCGTCCGTCTGCCGGGTCGTGGTATCCGCTCCCCTGGACAAGCCGGTGCGCGGCACCGTCCGCCTGACCGCCGGGAAAGGGATCGCGCTTGATCCTGCGGAGTACACCGTGGACGTGGCTCCAGGCAAGCTCGACATCCGGAACGTGGCCATCGCCAGCGAGACCGAGAGCGGCCTCGGCAGCCAGATCGATGCCCGTCTCGACCTCCAGGATGGCGGCCTGCTCACGGGGCAGGTTTCCGTGCGGGTGGCCAGTGGTTTCCTCAAGACCGGCTGCATCGCCCAGGCTGAGGACATCGCCGGCCAGAGCGGCGGCGAAGTGCAGGTGCGCACCGACAAGCCCGGCGTCCAGGGCAAAGCCATCAGCCACTGGGACAACAAGGGCCACGCCATCGAGTGGACCGTGAACGTGCCCGAGGCGGGCAACTACCAGTTCGTCGTGCGCTACTCCACGCCTGCCGCCGTCCAGCGCAAGCTGACCGTGAACGGCCAGGATTGCGGCGCGATCACCTTCCCCACCACCGGCGGTTTCGGCTCTGCCGCCCACGAATGGGATCACACCCGGTTCACCCAAGGCGGCAAACCCTTTGTTCTGCCCAAGGGCAAGACCACGATCCGGCTGGAGAACGCCGACGGCAAGGGACTCAATCTCGACTACCTCGCCTTCGTTCCCGTGAAGTAGGCCCCGCGAAGGTCGGGGGCCGCCTAGCCAACGAGGACGGTCCGATGCGCAGGCACCTCTTCCCTCTGCTCGCACTCGTCGTTTCCACCTGGACCGGTCGGGCCGCGACCGAAAGCCTGGACGGGCTGCTGGTCGCCCAAGGGCCGGGCGTGCAGGCCGAGACCGCTGCGGTCAAGGTGGGACCGAACGCCTTGGCGTGGCTGCCCGAGCAGGGCCCCCTGCTGCTGCCGACGGCAGCGGTGGACCTGAACCGCTTCCGCACCCTGCGCTTCTGGCTGCATGCGGATGCCGCGACCTTCGCGCGGGTTGAGCTGACCGTGGGCGAGGAATTCTCGTTGACCTTCGCCGTGGATTGGACGGGCTGGGCGCGGTTCGAGCTGCCCGAGTGGCGATTCCTGTCGGCCGCCGAGGACCGGGCCGCCGCCTGGCAGCGGGCCAAGGGCTTGCGTTTCGAGCAGACCGAAGTGGGCTTCGCCCCCACCCGGCTGGTTCTCGACGGGCTGGAGCAGACCACCGACTGGGCCACCATCCCGATCAACGACCATGAGACCCTGATCGACTGGATGTACTGGGGGGCCAAGACCCGCCACCTCTGGACGAAAGTCTCGGGCGAAGGCCGACTCGATTCCTTCTGGTCCTGGGGCACCTTCGTGGTGAAGGAGCGGGCCAAGGAGCGCGATGGCTGCGTCTACGAACGCCGTTTCGATTCGGCGTTGGACGGCTACGGCACGCTCGAAGTGCGGGTGGCCAACGACAGCGCCGGTTTCCTCAGCGTCCATCTCCAGGTGGACGGCGCGTGGTCTACGCCGCTGGCCTACCACCCCGGTACCGGCCAGTTCGAGGAGATCGAATTGCCCCTGCCCGCCGGGGCGCGGGTGCTCAACGCGGTGCGGCTGGACTTCTCCGAACCGCCGGACCAGATCGGCGGTCCCGATGGACGCGAACTGAAGTGCAATCTGCACTGGCTCCTGCTGCGCAAGCAGGGCGCGCCCAAAGGCGAGCCCGCCGCTGCCATCCCGCCCATCCCACCGCTTCCCTTGACCGGCGATCTGGCCACCGATGGCCTGCCGGGCGGCATCTATTTCGGGCGGCAGGACCTGCCGCAGATTCGCGACCTGTTCCTGAAGGGCGCAGCCCAGCCCCTCTGGGAGCAGATCCGGAAGAACGCGGACTCCCGGCTGGACGACGTGCCCGAAGACCACGTGGGCCGCTACAATCCCGGTTCGAACTGGGTCATGGCCCGGGTGGGCAAGACCACCTATGGGCTGTCGTCCAGCGCGCGGGTCTGCGCCCTGGCCTATCTCATCTCCGGTGAGAAGAAGTACGCCGACCACGCCCGGCGCGCCCTGCTTGCCCTTTGTCGCATCGAGGAATGGACCGATGGCCCCTTCGCCCGCTTTCCGCGCGGTTGGGGTGGCTACGGCAACCCCTTTTGCGAAGCCAGCGTAACCTACGACGCCGGGCTGGCCTTCGACTGGGCCTATCCCGCCTTCACGCCTGCGGAACGGGCCGAAATCCAGCAGGCCATCCTCCGCAAGGGGGTGTGGTGGACCTACGACCGGCTCAAGCACAGTCCGGGGATGCTGAAGATGAACCAGGGCGTAGTGTTCGACTCCGAGATCGGTTGCGCCATGCTGGTCCTGGCCGCGCTCGACCCTTCCCTGCGGCCCATGCAGCAGCAGACGGCCGATTGGATCTGGCAGGGCATTGATGCCTACTCCCTCCAGGACGGGGCCTCGACCGAGGGCGTGGGCTACTGGAACTACACCTGGAACACCGCCGTGGAACTGCTCGCGGCCCTCGCTGCTCGCGACCCCGAGGGCTTCCGCCAGCGTTGCCCGGAGAACGTGTTGCGCTGCATGGACTGGCTGGCCCACATGAAGAGCAACGGGGAGGAACGCTGGCAGCCGGTAGCCGTCTGCGACTCACGGGGCAGCGCACCGGGCGCGGCGGTCTCCGCCCTCTTCGCCAAGTACCTCGGCTCCACCACGGCGGCCTGGTTCCAGGAACGCTTCCCGGCCCCGCCCGACGAGCTGTCCGCCTTCATGTGGCAGCATGATACCCCCGCCACGCCCCCGAACCTGATCCCCTCCCGCCATTTCCGGGGTGCGGGCTACGTCTTCCTGCGCGAGGGCTTTGAGTACGGCGATTTCCTCTTCGGTCTGCTTGCCACGCCCCGCGTGGCCGGGCACTACCAGCACGACCGGGGCGCGTTCATGCTGGAGGACTTCGGCGAATACCTGGCCATGGACCCCGGCATGATCTCCTACGCCAACCCTATCCACCGCTCGCTGTCCGACTCCCGCCTGCACAACACCATCACCATCGACGGCAAGGACAACGAACACGCCGACGTCTCCGTCACCCGCTTCTTCGCCAGTACGGCCGTGGACATCGTCTCCACCGACCTCACCCCGGCCTATCCCGGTGCCAAGCGGGTAGCGAGGCATGTTATCTACCTGCGCCCCGATCACGTCGTGATTGCCGACGAGGTGGAACTGGAGCAGCCGGGCCACATCGAGTGGAACCTGAACAGCGCGGGAACGCTGGAGCTTCAGGGCGACCGTCTGTTGGCCCAAGCCAAACGGGGAACGCTGGTGACGGATTTCCTGGAACCCAAGGGACTGCGGCTCGCCACCGAGGATTGGCCCTGCGGTTATCCCGGGCTGACCAACCACCACGGCACCCTGACCCGGCCTGAACCGGCCACGAACCAGCGGTTCCTGGTCAGTCTGTACCCCACATCACCCGGTCGCGAAGACGAGATCCAAACCGAGCGTCTGGCTACGGGCAACACGCTCGGCGTGCGTATCCGCCGGGGAGAACAGGAAGACCTAGTCCTCTGGAATCCCGCTGGTGGCATCAGCCTGGCCGGCGCGGAATCGGACGGCACCTTTGCCGTTGTGCGTCAGGTGAGCGGCAAGTCGCGAGCCGCCGTCTTGGCCGATGGCACCCGCCTGGCCTATGCCGGGCACGAACTGATTCGGACGACCACAAAGGGAGCGGTCGCCGTGGAACTCCAGTCCGGTTGCGCGGTAGCCTCGGCCCAGGGCACCGGGGCCTTCTCGCTTCCTATTCTAGACACGCCTCCAACGGCCCTGCTGGTCGGCGATGTGGCCGGGAGCTTCCAGCCGACGAAGACGTTGGCCGCCGATGATTCCCGCCAGGGGGGCACCTGGTTTCTGCTGGGGAACGACGAGTCCGCCCTGC
>QKCY01000212.1 GCA_003245525.1 Victivallales bacterium
TGCCGCTCACGGCGACTATGCGGGGAGCTGTCGCGACCTGGAACGGACTCTCGGCATGGCCAATCTCGTCAGCCGGGGCGGTACCCTCATCAACCATCTCGTGACGATCGCCTGCCACGCCATTGCGGCGGATACGGCCCGGGCGATCGCCATCCGCCACCCGCTACCGGTTCCGGTCCTGAAGGAGATGGCGCAGGCATTCCTGACGGCCGACGACGAGGCCGAGCCCTTCGTAGAAGCCATGCGCGCGGAAGCGCTGCACGTGATCAACACGGTTCCGGAGGTCTACCGCGACGGGCTCATCGCCCTGGGGTCCGGCCATCTGCCGTCGAAGGGAGAGCAGGTGGCCCAGCGATGCGCCCTTGCCTTGGCTCCTTTGGCGGGCAGCACCTGCCGGGCCACCCAGGAAAACATCCGCGCCTGCTACCAGCACTTCGTCGCCGTCGCCGAGAGGCCCTACTCGGAAACGGCGGCAAAGGGAGGGGGATTCGATGTGTTCTCCGAAAGCATCCTCACTCCCCGCCGCGACCCGGTCGCGCTCGTCGTCAGGACCCGGGACCCGGTCGGCCTCCTCTTTGCCTCCATGGTCCTTCCCGCGCTCGACCGCAGCTACGAGAAGGCGGCCCTGCGCGATACCATGCTCCGCGCCATGGCCCTGTTCTGCGCCATCCAGGCGTACGAGAAGGAACACGGGGCCTTGCCGGAGACGCTCGACCAACTCGTTCCCGACTACCTGCCGCGCGTGCCGCTCGATCCCTTCGACGACCAGCCGTTCCGCTACCGGCGGAGCGGGGTCCCTGGCCTCCCGCCCGAGACCTGGGCGGTGTACGGCATCGGCGGCGACCTCACCGACGACGGCGGCACCGCCCACAGCGTGGGAACACCCAGGGACAGGGCCGGGGCGAACCCCGACCTAGTCTGGCCCTCGCAGGACTACCCGCCAGCCAAGTAGGCTGGCGAAGAATGGGACCTATGGGAAGAAAGGCCTTTGGGATTCGGCTTCTCCCATCCGTCCCATCCGTCCCATCCGTCCCATTTCCCCAGGCTGCTACGCGGCCTTCTCCCCAAGCCGGGCGACGCGCTGGGCGCGGCACCGGGTGTAGGCCCGGCCTACCAGCAAGCAGATCACACCTGCCGAAACGCAGGCGCAGAGTCCGGCAAGCCAATCCCCGTGCCGGGTGTAGAAGGTGGTGGGCGGGTTGTCGCAGACCGGGACGTCGTAGACGCCCGCTCCCCGGTAGAAGGGATAGCCGGTCTCGGGGTCCCGCAGGGGGTCCACAATGCTGCCGTTGGGGAGGATCAGGCAGGTGTCGGAGTTGTTGCCCGAGCGAAGCAGCGGGCGCTGGGTTTCGGCGGCCCGGAACACGGCCTGAAGCAGATGCTGGCGGGACCCGCAGCTTTCCGCGTACCAGGCGTCGTTGGTGATGGTCACCAGGATGTTGGCCCCGCGTTGGACAAAGGCCCGGCTGATCCCAGGGAAGGCGTCCTCGAAACAGATGTTCACCCCGGCGCGGGCTTCCTTGGGCAGGTCGAAAACGGTGTACTCCGTGCCCGGAGTGAGGTCGCGGCCCATGCCGATCCACTCGACCAGCCAGGGGAAGAAGCGACCGAAGGGCACGTACTCGCCGAAGGGCACCCGGTGGACCTTGTCGTAGTAGTCGAGCGCGTTCATCTTGGCGTCGAGGAGCATGGCGCTGTTGAAAGAGAGCTCGGAGCCGGCAGCCCCGTCGGCGGTGGCGGGAGTCCGGTAGTCCACAGTGCCGAGCAGGAGGGGGATCTCGGTGTAGGCCTGCAGGTCCTTGACCGCCTGGTAGTAGGCGGGATAGCCCAGCGGTGCGGGAACGGCGGTTTCGGGCCAGATCACGAGGTCCACGCCCTTGGGCCCGGCGTTGTCGCGGGTGAGGCCCACGTAGGTGTCGAGCGAGGTCTGGAACTCCTCCTCGGTCCACTCGCGGCACTGGGGGATGTTGCCCTGGACCGCCAGCACGCGCAGGGCGCGGTCGGCTTCCGGCGGCGGCGCGGCCAGAAAGCGGAGCGCCAGCACGGGGAGGAAGAGCAGGATCAGACCAGCCAGAGGCCAGGAGTAGCCTGCCCGCTGGCCGTCCCGCCAGGCCCGGCGGAAGTCGTGCAGCCGGGCGGCCAAGGCCAGATTCACGGCGGCGATCAGGAAGCTCAGGCCAGCAACCCCGGTGTAGGCGCAGAGCCGGAGCAGGGCCGGGGACTGCCAGAGGGCCACGCCGAGGAAGTTCCAGGGAAATCCGGTGAACAGCCAGCCCCGCAACCATTCGATGCCCACCCACAGGCAAGCCCCGAGCAGCATGGCCCCGAGTTGGCGGCTGGGTCGGCGCAGTCCGCCGAGTCCGGGGATCGGGTTGGCATCGTCCCGTTCCTCGCGCCAGAGGTTGAGCAAGCCGGTGAACAGCACATACCAGAGCATCGGATAGCAGGCGATGATCAGAGCCAGGAGCACCCCGGCGCCAAACCCGATCTCGTTCAGCCAAAAGAGATTGGTCACCGCATGGGAGAAACCGAACACCCAGCCGAGCGCCAGCCGCCGCCAGAAGGTCGGGGGCGCGGGCACCAGAAGGATCGGCACCAAGGCCACCCAGATGAAGAGCGGGAACTCGATGGGCGGAAAGGCCGCACTGAGCAGGAGACCCGAAGCCACCGCCCCCAGCAGCCGGATGGCGAGCCGTTGCCAGCCCACGAGATGGCGCAGATTCTGCCCCTCGGTGACGGGCGTCGGCGCGGCCGGCGTGGGCTGGGCGGGTTGGTCGGTGGTAGGCAAAGGAGACCTCAGCAGTCCGGGTGGGGAATCCCCGTTTGTAGTCCAGGCTCTAGCCTGTGTCTTTCCTGATACCCCCCCAAGAATACCAGGCTAAAGCCTGGACTACGAACGGGGGTTTCTGCATTCCACCCTTCCATCATTCCATCATTCCATCCGAGCAGGCGGGACGCCTGCGCTACGTCCACCAGTCCGCCTCTCTCCCGGAACGGCTCGGGAAATACCAGGCTGAAGCCTGGACTACGAACGGTGGGTTCTGCATTCCACCCTTCCATCATTCCATCATCCCATCCGAGCAGGCGGGACGCCTGCGCTACGTCCACCATTCCGCCCCTACATGCTTTCCAGGGTGCCGATGGTCAGGGCGCGGAGACCGTCGCCCAGGAGGGTGCGGACCCGGGCGGCGAGCTCGAGCCGGGCACGGACGAGGGCGGGCGTCTCGGCGGCGAGCACCGGGCAGGCCTGGTAGAACTTGCTGAAGTCCTTGGCCAGGTCGAGCAGGTAGCCGGTCACCAGGGAGGCGTCGAGATTGGCCGCCGCCTTGTGCATGATCTCGGGGTACTGGGCACAGCGGAGGGCGAGGCTCTTCTCCTCCTTGGCACCGAGCACCGACCAGTCCACTTCGCCCGCCAGGGCCGCGTCGCCCGCGCGGCGCAGCATGGAGCTGATCCGGGCGTAGGCGTAGAGCACGTAGGGACCGGTATCGCCCTCGAAGCGCAGGGAGGCCTGCGGGTCGAACATCATGGTGGTCTTCGGGTTCACCTTCAGGAGCATGAACTTCAGGGCGCCCATGCCGATGACCCGCGCGCGCTCGTCCAGGTCCTCGGGCACGTCGGCCCCGGCCCGTTCGAGCGTGGCCTCGCGGGCCAGATTGTCCAGTTCATCGAAGAGATCGTCGGCATCGACCACCGTGCCCTCGCGGCTCTTCATCTTGCCGGTGGGCAGATTGACCATGCCGTAGGCCATGTGGACCAGGTTGTCGGCCCAGTCGTAGCCCAGGGCCTTGAGGATGGCGAAGAGGACCCGGAAATGGTAGATCTGCTCGTCGCCCACCACCCAGATCTGCTGGTCGGGCTGGTAGTCGTGCTGCTTCAGGAGAGTGGTGCCGAGGTCCTGGGTGATATAGACGCTGGTGCCGTCGCTGCGGAGAACCACCTTGGAGCCCAGCGTGGGATCCTCGAAGTCGATGACCGTCGCGCCGTCGGGCCGCTTGTAGAACACTCCTTTGGCCAGGCCTTCCTCGATGATGTCCTTGCCGAGCATGTAGGTCTGGCTTTCGAGGTAGGTGTGGACGAACTCGACGCCCATCCGCCGGTAGGTCTCGGCGAAACCGGCGAAGACCCAGCCGTTCATCGTCTCCCACAGGGCACGGACTTCGGGATCGCCCTTCTCCCAGGCCAGGAGCATGTCCTGGGTGGCCCGGCCGATCTCGGTTTCGAGGAACAGCTCGTCGCTGCTCTTTTCGGCCAGCTCGGGCTTGGCTTCCTTGAGCGCTGAAAGCTGTTTCCGGAACTCCTGGTCGTAGCGGACGTAGAAGTCGCCCACCACGTGGTCGCCCTTCTTGCCCACGGACTCGGGCGTGATGCCTTTGCCGAAGCGCTGGTAGGCGATCATGCTCTTGCAGATATGCACGCCGCGGTCGTTGACCAGGTTGATGCGAGACACCGTGTTCCCCACGCGTTCGAGCAGGGAGGCGATGGCCATGCCGGTGGTGTTGTTGCGTACGTGGCCGAGGTGCTGGGGCTTGTTCGTGTTCGGGGCGCTGAACTCGATCAGCACCTTGCGCTGGTCCGCCTCGGGGAGGGTGACCGCGCCGAGTAGCGCCGCCTCGTCCGCCACCGTGTCGCGCATCACCGCGCCACCGGCAACGGTCACGTTCACGAAGGCCTTGATCGCCTCCGCCTGCTGGACATCGGGATGCTTGGCCAGGTAGGCCGCGACCTGTTCGGCGATCTGCATGGGATTGCGGCGCAGCGGCTTGGCCAACAGGAAGCAATTGATCGTCACGTCACCCGCGAAATTCGGGGGGCACAGCTCGGCGGGGACCGTCAGGTCGTCCGTCCCGAAGGCATCCCGCAGATGGGCTTCCAAGTCGCTGACAAAGGAGAACTTCATGGTCTCGGTCTCTGGTTCGTGTCCTCGGCGCGCACGCCGTCGGTCGTTGCATAGGAACGGGTACTGTACCCCGCCCCGAAGGGGATTCCATGCGGGAATGCGACCCCGGAGTGGCGGGTGCTTTGGGCAGTGATAGGATAATGGAAAAGGGCTTCGGGTTTCGGAGGCTTTGGCATGGATGACTGGATTGCCCGCACGAAGCGCCGTCATCAGCTCTGCCTGAACTGGCAGAGCGAGGGGGCCGTTGCCCTGTCCTTCCATGCGCCGACCGGCGTGGCCCCGGACTGGTCGCGCTGGTTCCAGGACCCGCAAGCCGTGCTGGAAGGCGAGCTGGCGGCGCTCCGGAACCGTTTGGCCATCGGCTCGGACGCCCTGCCGGTCGCCTTCGTGAACTTCACCGCCGCCGTGGCCTTCAGCATGCTGGGAGGCGAAGTTGATTTCCACGAGAACGGTCCCGTCTACCACCCGCTAATCACGGACTGGAGCCAGCTCGACGGCATGACGGTACCCGACGAGAACGCCGGTCTGCTGCCCCAGGTGCGGGCCACCATCGACCATTTCCGCCAGCACGTTCCCGCCGGGGTCGAGATCATTCCCCCCTACATCCACACTCCGCTGAACACGGCTGCGCTCCTGCGGGGAGCCGCCGATTTCTATGCCGATCTCTGTCTGGAACCGGAACGGGCGCATCGCCTGCTGGAGTTGGTGACCGAGACGGCAGCCGTGGCAGCCCGCCACCTCTTCGCCTACTTGGGACGACCGGCCACGCCCTACACCAACCAAGTCGGTTTCTTCCTCGGCGACCTCCTCCATCTGAGCGACGACTGTTGCGTCAACCTGAGTCCGGACTTCATCCGGGAATTCGACCTGGCCTATGTGGAACGGTTGGCCGAACGGCTGGGAGCGCGCTTCTGCACCCACTACTGCGTGCTGCCGCGCGATCCGGCCATCCACTGCCTGGAACCCATGTGCGCCTGCCCGGCCACGCCCGCCATCATCAACCAGACGACGCCGGAGTTCTTCCTGGAACACTACGCGCAGTTTGAGGGCCGGTTCGCCCTCATCTCCCAGTCTGGTCCCTATGGTCGCCAACTCGGCGCCACTCCCCGCGAGCGGCTCGCGAACTTCCGGCTCTGGGCCGAGGACTTCCTGGCCCGGTTTCGGGGCAAGAGCGGCCTGATGATGATCTGCCACGCCCCCACGGTCGAGGAGGCGCGGGAGGCCTTCGCCATCTGGGATGACCTTAGCTGTTGGCCATCCTGACGGCGCTTCCCGGTGCCAGTCGAGACCTACCCTACCAACCCGAGATCACGGCCGTCTTGGTTGGCTTCCACGGGAGGTAGTTGTCGGAGTCCGACTTCGTGCTGGCGTAGGCGCGGAGAGCG
>QKCY01000407.1 GCA_003245525.1 Victivallales bacterium
CTACCCGCCTGGGAGCGCCGAGCACCAGCTCGGCGATTGGGGCGATAGCGGTTGACGGAATACCGCCGAGCTGGTGCTCGGCGCTCCCAGGCGTTCTCCGCTCTTCCCCGACATCGTGGGCAATGCCCTGGAAACTCCGCCAGTTTGTCCTTCCGGCGAAGACAGGGGATGGGGGCTCTTCTCTCCAGACTCCATGCCGATCGGGTAGCCGCGCGGTCGACGAACGCGCGGTCCCCGGTTGCCGACTGTCGGTTTTTGCCCACGCGACCTGCCCCCATCGCGGGCTCGTCGATCCCGCGACTACCCGTCAGCGCCCATGGCGGAAGGGGGATGCCGGTCCGCTTAGTCTGAGCGAGGATCCTGAGCACTGCCTGGGGGAACACGATGCCGCAGTGTTGAAATGGGCGAGGCGGTCCCGGAGAGCATGATGCGGGTGGCCCGGGCTGCCCTATGGAAGAAGTCTCTCCGGGACATATGTTGTTCGGGTGACAGGCCGTGGTTTCTTCTGCTCGGCCAGCCCTCGTGGGCAAACCCTACGATTCCCTCCCCGGCCTGTTTGGAAAGGAACCATGATGCAGAGACGTTTGCCCGCTGAATGGGAACGGCAGGATGCCGTGCTGCTCGGCTGGCCTCATGCTGGCACCGACTGGGCCGATACGCTCGATCTGGTGCTGCCGGTATTCATCGGCATTGCCCGGGAGATCAGCCGGTTCGAGCCAGTGATCATCCCTGCTCCGGACCCTGCCTCCGTCCGTTCCCAGTTGGCCGAGGCCGGTGTCTGCATGGACCGGATATGCGTCTATGGCGTGCCCACCAACGACACCTGGGCGCGCGATTTCGGCCCCATTACAGTCCTGCAGGATGGCGCGCCCGTTCTGCTCGACTTCGGCTTCAACGGCTGGGGGCTGAAGTTCCGCGCCTGCGACGACAACCAGATCACCGCGCGGCTGCAACAGGCGGGTGCTTTCGGCAATGCGGTTCGGGAAGTGCCAGGACTGGTGCTGGAGGGAGGAAGCCTGGAGAGCGACGGCGCGGGCACGCTCTTGACGACCAGCGCCTGTCTGCTGGAGGCCAACCGCAATCCGCAGCTCAATCGCGCCGAACTGGAGCAGCGGTTGCGGCAACACCTGGGCGTGGATCGCGTGCTCTGGCTGGAGCATGGCTATCTGGCCGGCGACGATACGGACAGCCATGTCGATACCCTCGCCAGGCTGGCGCCCAATGATGCCATCGTCTATCAGTCCTGCGACGATCCGCAGGACGAGCACTACGCGGAGCTGGCCGCCATGGCGGCAGAGCTCGCTGCCTTGCGCACTGCCGACGGGCATCCCTTCGTCAGGTTCCCGCTGCCCTGGCCCGAGCCCTGCTACGCCGAGGATGGGCATCGGTTGCCGGCGACGTATGCGAATTTCCTCGTCCTGAATGACGCCGTCCTGGTGCCGGTCTACGGGCTGCCCCAGGACGAAGCGGCGCTGGCGGTTATCCACCGCGCCTTCCCGGACCGTGCTGTCGTCGCGGTCCCTTGCCGCCAACTGATCGAGCAGCATGGGTCATTGCACTGCGTGACCATGCAGATTCCCCAGGGAGTACGAGCGTGAACGAGCTTGTGGTTGGTCTGGTGCAACATGCCGTTGGCGAAACGCGCGAGAAGACCCTGACCCGCACGGCCGCCGGGGTCCGGGATGCGGCCGCCCGGGGCGCGAAGCTGATCGTGTTGCAGGAACTGCACTGCGGCCCCTATTTCTGCCAGACCGAGGACGCCGGGGTGTTCGACCAGGCGGAGCCGATACCCGGTCCGGGCACCGCCTTCTTCGCCGCCCTCGCGAAGGAACTGGGGGTCGTGCTGGTCACCTCGCTGTTCGAGCGGCGGGCGACGGGCCTCTACCACAATACCGCGGTCGTATTCGAGGCGGATGGCAGCATCGCGGGCACCTACCGCAAGATGCACATTCCCGACGATCCCGGCTACTACGAGAAGTTCTATTTCACACCCGGCGACCTCGGGTTCACCCCCATCGATACCAGTGTCGGCCGGCTGGGGGTGCTGGTCTGCTGGGACCAGTGGTACCCCGAAGCCGCCAGGCTCATGGCGCTGGCCGGAGCCGAGTTGCTGATCTACCCCACCGCGATTGGCTGGGACCCGCACGACACGGCCGAGGAACAGCAGCGCCAGCGCGAAGCCTGGATCACCGTCCAGCGCGGCCACGCCGTGGCGAACGGTCTGCCGTTGGTCGCGGTCAACCGGGTCGGGGTCGAAACGTCCCCGGACGGGATCGGCAAACAGCAGTTCTGGGGCAGCAGTTTCGTCGCTGGCCCCCAGGGCGAAATCGTGGCACAGGCCACGACGGACCAGGAAGAGACGCTGGTCGTCGCCATCGACCGTGCCCGTAGCGAACAGGTGCGCCGTATCTGGCCCTTCCTCCGCGACCGCCGGATCGACGCCTACGGCGACCTCACCAAACGCTACCGGGACTGAGATACCGGCGCGCGCTATTCTGCCGGCGGTGCCCATAGCGGGGGAGCGGCGAAGCGCCAATCGGGAGATTGGCGTTCCGGGAGAGTGTCTCTCCAACCCCTTTGGTCCCTGGTCTCTTACAGGTGGCAAGGCTGGGGGCGAGGGCGTATTGGTATAGCGGTGAGGGAGGATGCCGGGCAATCGCCATGACGACGGTCGAATTCTGGGCACTCGTGGTTTCGGCAGTGCACTTCACCGGGCTGCTGCACGCGGTCCATGCCATTCTTTCGGCCCGGTCCTCCCAGGCGGCGGTTGCGTGGTCGGTGTCGCTGATCACGTTCCCCTGGATCGCGCTGCCCTTCTACTGGGTGTTCGGGCGGAACCGTTACCGGGGCTATGTGAACTCGCGGCAGGCGGGTTCGGGGGTGATCGAGGCGCAGGCGCACCGGGCGGTGACAGCGATGCTGCCGTTCCGAGACGAACCGTGCGGCGAGGTGGGCTCGCTGTGCCAGACGACGGAGCGGTTGACCCGGCTGCCCTGCACGACGGGCAATGCCGTGGATGCCTTCGTGGCCGGAGGCGATGCCTTCAGCACCATGCTGGAGACGATCTCCACGGCGAAGCGGTACGTGCTGGTGCAGTTCTTCATCGTGGAGGAGGGGGCGTTGAGCGAGGCCTTCGCGGAGGTGCTGGAGCAGAAGGCGAGGGAAGGGATACGGGTCTGTTTCCTGTTCGACGAGTTGGGCTCGCGCAAGCTTTCGCGGCGCTACCTGCGGGCCTTGCAGGCGGCGGGGATCCACGTTTCCTCGTACCGGGCGGTGATGGGGCCCGGCTACCGGCTCCAGCTCAATTTCCGCAACCACCGGAAGATCACGGTGGTGGATGGCGACGTGGCCTTTGTCGGCGGACTCAACCTGGGCGACGAGTACCTGGGCAAACACGGGCAGTACCAGGAATGGCGCGACACCCATCTGCGCGTCCGGGGCCCGGCGGTTCTCGGGCTCCAGCTCTCCTTCCTGGAGGACTGGCACTGGGCGACCGGGGAAGTGCTGGAGCTGGATTGGGCCGAACCGGCAACGGTGGGGAACCAGCGGGTTTCGGTGGTGCCGACCGGCCCCGACGACGAACTGAACGCCTGCGGTCTGTTCGTGCTCCACGCGATCCATGCGGCCCAACGCCGGCTGTGGATCGCCAGTCCCTATTTCGTGCCAGATCCGGCCATCTGTGCCGCCCTCGAACTGGCGGTGGTGCGGGGGGTGGACGTGCGTATCCTCCTGCCGCAGAATCCGGACCACCGGCTGGTCTACCTGGCCTCCTTCTCCTACTACCACGAGATGGAGCTGGCGGGGGTGGGCATCTACCGCTACCAGCCGGGGTTCATGCACCAGAAGGTGATCCTGGTGGACGACCAGATGGCGTCGGTGGGGACGGTGAATCTGGACAACCGCTCGTTCCACCTCAACTTCGAGGTGTCGGTGCTGGTGGTGGATGAGTCTTTCGCCCACGGGGTGGCCCGGATGCTGGAGACGGATTTTCACCAAAGCCGCCGGGCGAGCGTGGCGGACATCGCCCGGCGGGGACTGCTGTTTCGGTTGTTCGTGCGGATCGCGCGGCTATTCGCGCCGATCCTCTGATCCGGGCAGGCGGAGGTCGGCCCGGCGGCTCTCGGGCGTTACTTGGAGGCGGACGAAGCGGCCGTCGGCATAGGTGCCCTCCACGACGGTGCCATGGGGCGCGTGGAGCCGGAAGTCCACATTCCAGTCCGACGGCCAGGCGGGGAGGACGAAGACGCGATCCCCGGCGGGAACCGGCTCGGCCTGGAGCACCATGGACTGGAGGGTCTTCATGAGCACGCCACCGTGGTCCTGGTCGGGTACCCAGTCGTAGTTGGGGCCCCAGAAGGCGGGAAATCGCGAACCGGGATCGCGTTTGCGGGCGCGGGTGACGAGGCCCTTGCGGGCATCCTCGGCAAGACCGAGGTAGGCCATGAAGATGTCGTCCTGCCGCCAGCCGAAGTGGCCCCGATCCTGGCGGTGGGCCAGGGCGGCGGTGCCGAGTTTGAGACCGGGTCGGCCGAGGGCGATCTGGCGGAAAGGGAAGACCGCGTACAGTTCGGGGTTCTCGCAGTTCCGCTTGTCGGCGAAACGGGTGGCGGCGGCTAGCATCTCGACCCCATTCTCCGTGCGGGTGGGCAGCGGCGGCAGCTTGGCCCGGAAAGCCTCCCAGGCGGTGCGGTCGGTGGCACTCGCCAGGCTCTCGGGCAGGGCGAGGAGGCGTTCGGCGAGAGCGTGGAGTCCGGCCACCTCGGGCATGGGGTTGTCGCAATCCCACCAGGTTTCGAGGGACTGGGACGGGTGCATGAAGAGCTTGCCGTCCACGGTCTGGTAGTGCTGGTCGAAGAAGGCGATGACCGCGCGGGCGAAGGGCAGCAGCGTATTCCGGGCGAAGGCCTCGTCGCCGGTGTGGTCGTAGTAGTCGAACAGCATCCAGGCCAGCTCGGGGCCGGAGACCCATTCCCACTTGTGCCAGCCGCTGGTCTGGAGCTTGTCTTCCCGCTCCTTGGCGGGCTGCCAGCCGTAGCTCTCGCTGAACACCGCCCCCCAGAAATAGATGCACTCCGGGATGTAGGCCCCGTCGTGGCCGAAATAGCGCTGGGTCCGGCCCACGAACAACGGCAGCAGGTCCTGGGCGTACATGCGGAAAAGCGGCTGCATCATCTCGGTGTCGCCGCTGGTGCAGAGTGCGAGGTAGGGCAAGCGGGTGTTCTGCCACCAGTAGCCGGGCCCCCACCGGCGGTAGTCCGCATCGCCGGGGCTTCCGGCGTGGGGCACGGTGAAAATGGAGCCGTTGAACTTGATCGGGTAGTGCCCCCGCCCCGCGCAGGCGGTAACGAAGCGTTGCAGGGCATAAGCGCGGGAAACCACAAAGGCATCGTTGCCGGTCTCGAAGGTCGATTCGGCCACCGGCTTGCCGTTGTGGTAGACCCGGATCTTGCCCTGCTCGGGATCAACCACCGCCGCCACGTGGTGCCACTCGCCAGGAGTGAGGATGTCCTTCTTCAGGTGAATCTCGCGCCCGACGATGAAGCGCAGGCTATTGCCGGGATAGGTGTCGAAGAGGAAGCCGTCCGCGCCGCCCGGCGTGACCTTGTCGAAGATGCGGCCACCGCTGGTGGACATGGCTTCGGGCTTGATCCAGGCTTCGAGCGTCATGGCGCGGGTGAGATCGGCCCCGCCGAGCGCGAGTTCGGTGCCGGGTGTGGCGGCCCAGGAACCCACGGCTCCAGCACTGGCGGGCAGCAGATCGCGGCTACCAGCGGCCAGGGCGGCAATCTGGTCCTCCCCAAGACCGCGGGTCCAGACGCTGACCCGCGCGAACTCGCCGAGAAAGCGGTTCTGGCCGTGTTGGTCGAAGCCCACCCGCAAAGCGTAGTCGTTACCAGGAATAGTGACGGCGGCCTGGTTCCCAACGCGGGAGGTGACGTGGACCCAGCTCCGCCCCCAGAACTCCCGCCACCAGGCCTCGTGCTCGGCTCGGCGTTGGGCGGGGGGAATGGCGGCGGCCCGCGCCAGAATGTCCTGGGTCTGGACCAGCCACGCATCGGCGGTGACCGGCTGGGCGGTGTGGACTGCGAGGCTGAACCGATGCTCGCGGGCCATGGACGAGACCAGATGTCGGTCGTCGGGCCGCTGCCCTCCCGGCGTGGCGATTACGACGCCGAAGGTGCGATGGAGCAAGGTGTCGGAGACAAGCCCGGTCAGATCCTGGATCTTCCCGGTCAGGGCCGGGCCGACGGACCTCACGTTGTGGTG
>QKCY01000416.1 GCA_003245525.1 Victivallales bacterium
GACCTTGGCTGCTACGGGAGCGAGATCGAGACGCCGAACCTCGACGCGCTGGCGGCAAACGGGGTCCGGTTCACCCAGTTCTACAACACGGCCCGCTGCTGTCCGAGCCGGGCGTCGTTGCTGACCGGGCTCTATCCCCACCAGACTGGCATCGGGCACATGACCGGCGATTCGGGCCTGGACGGTTACCGAGGCGACCTGAACCAGCAGTGCGCCACCTTCGGCGAGCTGCTGCATCCCACTGGCTACCGGACCTATGCCGTGGGCAAGTGGCATGTGACCAAGCACACCAAGCCCGCTGGCCCCAAGGACAACTGGCCGTTGCAGCGCGGCTTCGGCCGCTATTTCGGCAACCTGAACGGCGCGGGCAGCTACTGGCAGCCGCAGACGCTGACCGACGACAACGAGCCCGCCGCCCCGGTTGGCGAAGGGTACTACCACACCCGCGCCATCGGCGACCATGCGGTCTCCTTCATCCGCGATCACCAAGCCCAGACGCCCGGCACGCCGTTCTTCCTCTACGTGGCCTTCACCGCGCCCCACTGGCCGCTGCACGCCCCGGCGGCCACGGTGGCCAAGTACCGGGGCCGCTACCGGCAGGGCTGGGACGCGGTCCGGGCTGGGCGCTACGAGCGGCTGAAGCAACTTGGGATTATCGATGCGGCCTGGCCGCTCTCGCCCCGCGATCCCGAGGGCAAGGACTGGGATACCCTCTCGCCCGAGCAACGCGACGAGATGGATCTGCGCATGGCGGTCTACGCGGCCCAAGTGGACGAACTGGACCGGAACGTGGAGCGGATTGTCGCGGTCCTGAAGGAGACCGGGCGGCTGGGCAACACGCTGCTCCTCTTCCTGGCGGACAACGGCGGTTGCGCCGAAGGCGGGCCGCTCGGGTTCGAGCGGAAGGCTGGCGGTACGCTGGGCGAGGATTCCTCCTTTGCCAGCTACGGTCTGTCCTGGGCCAACGCCAGCAACACGCCCTTCCGCCGCTACAAGCACTGGGTCCACGAGGGCGGCATCTCCTCGCCCTTCATCGTCCACTGGCCGGAACGGATCAAGGCCCGGGGCGAGCTCCGGCGGACGCCCGCCCACATCATCGACGTGGTGCCAACCTGTCTCGCCGCTGCCGGCACCACCTACCCCGCCAAGCTGGGCGAACGGGAGCTCACTCCTTGCGCCGGACAATCCCTCCTGTCCGTGTTCGCGGACGACACCTTGCCGCCCCGCCCCCTGTTCTGGGAGCACGAGGGCAACCGGGCGGTGCGGCTGGGCAACTGGAAGCTGGTGGCCAAGGGCAAGACCGGCCCTTGGGAGCTCTACGACATGCAGCGGGATCGCACGGAACTCACCGACCTCGCCGCGGAACAACCCGAACGGGCGACGGAAATGGCCGCCCTCTGGCAGGCCTGGGCGGAACGCTCCCAGGTACTGCCCCTCTGTCCTGGCGAGACGTCCGGGAAGGCATCCGCCAAACAGCGTTTCGTCCTCAAACAAGGTGATGAGTTGACGGGCGGAAAAGCCCCGGACGTGAAGCGCCGGGGCTTCCGGATCGAGGCGGAATTGGCGGAGGTCCCGGCCAATGGCACGATCCTGGCCCAAGGTGGCTCGCGGGCGGGCTATGCGTTTTATGTGAAGGACGGTTGCCTTGTCTTCGCCCTCCGCAGCAAAGGGGGCAATGGCACCGTCACTGCCGCAACCGCGCTACCGAAGGATGCGGTAACGGTCGGAGCCGTCCTGGCCAAGGACGCCTCCGTCACGCTCTCCACCAACGGCCAAGAGGTGGCCAGCGGCAAGGTCCCCGAACTGCTCTACGACCAGCCCACCGAGGGGCTCCAGGTGGGGTTCGACACCGGCGCGGCGGTAGGCGAGTACAAGGGCGAGAACCGGTTTTCCGGACAGATCCGCGGCCTCACCCTCGAACTCGATCCGAAGGTGCCCTAATCCGCGATGCTCTCCGGGCCGAGCGGCGCGGTGCGCAGGGTGGCGTACTGGCTGTTGCTCAGGGATTCGTCGCCGATATCCCGCATCCGCCGCCACATGCGGCGGCACATGTCTTCGAGCACGGGCCGGTGGGCCGGGTCGTCGATCCGGTTGGTGGTCTCGGTGGGGTCGTCGGCCAGATTGTAGAGCTCGTCGATGCCGCCCGGGGAGAAGACGTATTTCCACTGATCGTGCCAGACGAGGCGCTGGGTGTAGACGAACCGCTGGCCGAAGAACTCGGCGTAGGCATCGAGCCACTCGGCGGGGTTCTGCCGGTTCTCCAGCACGGGCCGGAGGCTACGGCCCTGGGCCTTGGGCAGGGGATCGAGGCCAGCGAGGTCGAGCAGGGTTGGCCCCACGTCCACCAGACTGGTGCGGGTGGCGGCATCCTCGGTGCCGGAGGTCAGGCCGGGTACCCGGAGGATGAGGGGGATGTTGTAGACCTCTTCGTAGGCGGTGCCGACGCCCTTGGCCACCAGGCCATGGGCCCCCAGCATGTCGCCGTGGTCGCTGGTGAAGACGATGATGGTGTTGTCGTAGACCCCGGCTTCGCGCAGCACGGCGAGGATGCGGCCCACTTCGTAGTCCAGATAACTGATGACGGCCCAGTAGGAGGCGGTCATGCGCCGCCAGTCCGCGGCGTCCATCCCCCGCCAGACGGCCTGCATGCGGCGCAGGACCTCCGGCTTGCCGTGCAGTTCGTCCTTGAGCGTGGGGCTGAGGGGAATGCGGTCGAGGTCGTAGAGGTCGAGGAAGGACTTCGGGGGAATGTAGGGATCGTGGGGCTCGGTGGTAGAGACGAAACAGCAGAACGGCTCGCCACTGGCCGTCGCCCGGCGGAGGAAGTCGATGCCTCCCTCGAAGGCGGGATGGGCGGGGTGTCCGGCGGAGTCGTCCCCGACGGCGGCCAGGGGATAGTCCTTGTAGCCGGGAGTGGGAACCGTCACCCTTCCTTCGGGTAGCCGGTCGAGCTTGCGGGTGCCCTGCTGGTGGGATTCCTGCCAGCCGAAATCCGCCAGCCGCTTGGTCTGCTCCACATGCCACTTGCCGAAGTAGCCCGTCCGGTAGCCTGCCGCCACGAACCGGGGCGCCCAGTGGTCGAGGTGGGAGGCGACGTTGACCCATTCCGCCCGCTGGGTGTGGGTGCAGTCCCACATGCCATGGGTCGAGGGATAGGTGCCAGTCATCAGGGATGCCCGCGCCGGGGAGCAGATGGCGTTGGTGGTGTAGCAGTGGGCGAAGCGCCGTCCCTCGGCGGCCAACCGGTCCAGATTGGGGGTCAGGCACGGGCTGCCGGCGGCCAGGGCCGCCGCGTTGGTATGGTCGGTCATCAGGAACAGGACATTTGGACGGGAGGGCATGGCCGGGTACTCCAGAACAGGGGGAAAACGCCCCATTCTATAGCGCCACAGCCGGGCCTCGTCCATCGCTCTCCGAAACGCAACGTCCCCGCCCGGCTGGTGCCGGACGGGGACGCGGAAGAGGCAGGAGAGGCCTACGGATGGTCGAAGATCATGGTCTGGACTTCGATCCCGGCGATCTCCGCGAGCTGGCTCTTCATGGTCGCGAAGTCGCCGTCGCTGCCGACGAACTCCAGCAGCAGCACGCCGCTCGGGGAGCAGAACTCCTCGCCCGTGTCATGCAAGCCGAGACGGGTCCGGATGGAGCACCCATAGTTGGTGAGCACTTCCTGGACCGACGAAGCCTTCTTCACGCGGTCCGTGATGTGGATGCCGATGATCACGTGTTTTCTGAGCATGGCTGCAACCCTCCGTGACATAGTGCTTGGACGCGGGGATCAGGACTTCCAGAGGCCGTGCTTGTTGCAGTACTCGCGGGCGGTGATCTTGGTCTCGTCGCAGCAGCAGAGGCAGAAGCAGGCTTCCGGGGCCATGCCGGGCTTCAGGAACTGGCGGACGGTCTTGCCATCCACGATCAGCTCGATCCACTGGATGGAGTGTTCCTCGGTCATGGGATGGGGAACGGACCCGACCTTGACCTTGATGCCGCCCTCGACCTTCTCGATCACAGGGACGTGCTTTTCGGTGGCGGCGTCGGCCGTCTTCTCGTCCAGCAGTTGCATCGGCTCGTCGCAGCAGACAAGCTGCCCGGCACCGCCTTCGACGACCTCGACCATGGCCCCGCACAGGGCGCAACGATAGACTTCGTGGAGCTTCGACATGGGCTGGGTTCCCTTCGGCAGATGGTGGGATTGGCCCTGCCCGGAGTGGGCAGGGCGACGTGTGGCGGAGAATCTAGTCTATATGACAGGAAAGAACTACCAGTTTTCTGCCATGCTCTCGAAGTGAGCCTGGGGATGGGCGCAGGCGGGGCAGGCGCCGGGGGCTTCCAGGCCAGTGTGCAGGTAGCCGCAGTTGCGGCAGCGCCAGACCACCGGCTGGGCGCGCTTGAACACGTTGCCCTGCAAGATGTAGTCGGCCATGGCCAGATAGCGGCGCTCGTGGTATTCCTCGGCCACCGCGATGGCGCGGAAGACCTTGGCGATGTTGCCGAAGCCTTCCTCGTCCGCGATGACGGCGAATTCGGGGTACATGCAGGTGTACTCGTGGTTCTCGCCGGCGGCGGCGGCCTTGAGGTTGTCGACCGTGGCCCCGATGACTCCGAAGGGGAAGGCACCCGTGATCTGGGCTTCGCCGCCGTTCATGAACTTGAACAGGCGCTTGGCGTGCTCCTTCTCCTGGTTCGCCGTCTCCTCGAAGATATCGGCGATCTGGACGAAGCCTTCCTTGCGGGCGGCGGCGGAGAAGTAGGTGTAGCGGTTGCGGGCCTGGGATTCGCCGGCAAACGCGGCCATCAGGTTGACTTGGGTACGCGATCCCTGGAGTTCCATGGGAGACCTTTCTTAGGAGGGGGTGAACAAATACGGAGGACCGCCCCTTTCCCGGGAGGCAGCCGCAAAAGAACATAGACACTCGTCAGACCGAGGAAAAGGGCGCCGGTTGCATGTTTCGCTCAGATTCAGGCCGATGGCCACAAGGAAACCGAGACCAGCCGCCGCGCCCGCGGTTCGTTCCGATGGTTGATCCGCCAGAGCAGTTGGTCCACGCCCTGCCGGGCGACGTCGGAGACATGCAGATCCACGAAGTTCCGGAAGAGCGGGCCATCGTGCAGGCAACAGGGCGTGGAATCGGAAATGATCGCCCGGACCGGGGACGCCCCGTTCCCCAAGCGCTCCCGGAGCTGGGCCTGGAACGCCAGGGCCAACGCGGTGTTCTCCGCGAACACGCCGACTGGCCCCGTGCCGGGGTCGGCGAGCAAGGGGGCCAGGTCACGGCCGAGCGCCCCGCATTCGAGCACGGGGCCACTGGGTCCGATGGCGAAGTAGTCGGCCTGGGCGACCGTCCGGAATTCGAGCCCGAACTGGCGGCATTCGACCTCCATGCATTCGGCCAGTTGGTGGTAGACGAACCGCTGCATCCCGAGATACCAGCAGGTCTTGCAGCCCTCTTCGGCCAGCGCCTGGCAGACCCGGCGGGCCACTTCCAGACCGTCGAAGCCCACATGGTCCCAGCCCCCGCCGTCGGGCGGAAGCCCCAGCAACTGCACCGCCGGAACGCGGCACAGCAGATCGGCCAACCGGTCGTTGGCGGGCTGGCCGATGAGCAGCAGGCCATCGAACTTGGCGTGCCGGATCAGGGTCCGGACCTCCTCGGGGTCGGGAGCGATGACGGGGACGGCCTGGAAGCCCTCGGTGCCGCAGATGCTGGCGATCCCTTGGACCAGCGCCGTACAGATCCCATCCCGCAGGGCGGCATCCGGGTAGCCACCCAGCACCACTCCGATCTGGCGGGAGAGCAGATTCCGCCGGGGGCCGGGCTTGGGCCCCCGCTTCTTGCCGGGCCCGCCGCCGGGCTGGTAGTCCAGCTCCCGGGCCGCATCGCGCACGGCCTTCGCCGTGTCGGGGGCCACGTTCGGCCGGTTGTTCATCACGAGCGACACCGTGGAAATGGACACCCCCGCCCGTTTGGCCACATCCGTGATAGAAGCCCGCTTGCTCATAGCTTCCCGTATCTCTGCTGTTTCCCTATGGCGATTGGTTCCGACAGGATTCTTCCCTCGTAGTCGGCTATTCGAAAATACCGCGAAATTCGCGGCAGTCAAAAATAAAGATGCGCCACCCGCACAAAACTGGTGGCGCACCTGTTTTCGGTGTATTTGCCAGGGATCTAGGGGTATTGGGTGGGAAGCGCGCGCCCGGCCGCGGCGCTCTGCCCCGCCAAGTCCATGATGTGGATTGGCCGGCGGGCGTATTCGGGCGTGATGATCAGCGGCTCGCCCGAAACCAAATGATCCGCGATATTCTTGTAGAACCGCCAGGTCTCGTCCCGCCGGTTCCGGCCGGACAGATAGCCGACGCCCTCCGCCTCCTGGACGGTGGCTTCCCAGCCCTTGGGATCGACGATGTAGGTGCCGCGGGTGCCCACCACTTCGAGCATCCCCTTGCGGCCGGTGGAATCGACGTTCGAGTTGAACAGGGTAAGGAGCTGCCCGCTGTCGAAGCGAACGATGGCCATGGCCTCGTCCTCGTTGGTGTCGTCCCCGTAGCCGGAGACATCGTTCCAGAACCCGTAGCGGGCGTAGCCGAACACCTCGGTCATCTTGCCGTCGAGCAACTGGAGAGAGTACTCCAGGAAGTGGGCACCCCAGTCGTACATGATGCCGCCGGAGATCGACTTGCTGGACCGCCACCAGTTGCGGGGCTGGCGGAAACCCACGGAGTGGGCCTCGATGCGGATGACGTCGCCGATGACACGCTGGTTGCGGATGCGGTCGATCGCCTCCAGAATCCAGCCGTCCCAGTGCCGGTTGTGGTAGGTGGAGAGCATCACGTCGTTGGCCTTGGCCGCCGCGATCATGGCGTCGCACTCGGCGGTGGTGACGGCGAAGGGCTTCTCGGTGACCACGTGGCGCCCGGCGTTCATGCACTCGATCGCCAGGTCGGCGTGGGTGTTGTGGGGCGTACAGATCGCGAGCAGGTCCACGTCGGAGTTGGCCAGCATCTCGGTGGCGCTGGCGTAGGTCTTGATGCCCGGGTAGTCCGCCTCGGCCACGGGCAGCCGGGAGGGGTCGATGTCCGCCACCGCCACCGGGACCATCCCCTGGTTCCGCATCCCGTTCAGATGGTGCTTGGCGATCTGGAAGGAGGCGCCATAGCCCACCACCCCGACCTTGATCTCGGTCGCGTTCGTAAACCGCTTCATCGGCTGTCTGCTCCTGGAAAAGATGGGGAAACCGGTTGCATTCTCAATAGGGCACGCAATGTTCCGCACGATCCCACCAAGTGCAAATGGTCGGCCCGGTTCTTTGCCGCCACCACCGGAGAACGGTCATGCTTGTCGAGCTTCGCGAGGAAATGGCTCGGTACTATGCACCCCGCCAGACCGCCCGGTTGGCGGAGAACCAGGAGCACATGGCGCGCCGCGCCCGGGTGTTCGCGGAACTCGACGCCTATGCCGAGGCCCATCCGGACCTTCCCGCCGTGTTGCTCAAGGCCCGCAGCCACGAAGTCCTGGCCGAGCATTTCGCGCCCGCCGTCTTCCGCCACTCCCCTTTCTTTTTCGAAATGGGGCTCCGCCCGGCCGAATGCTGGGGCACGCCCCGGGCCAACAGCCTGCACACGTGGCTGATCGACCGCCGTCGCCACCTGTGCCATAGCCTGCCCCAGTTCGCCAACCTCCGCTCCTTCGCCGGCAACGGGGGCGAACCCCGCATCTGGAACGTCAACGACGTCTTCGATTTCGACCACCACTGCCCCGGCTACACCCGGATCCTGCGCGAAGGCTTCGCCGGCATCCTGGCCGACATCGAGGCGTCGCGCCCCACGGCGGATGCCGAAGGGCGGGCTTTCCTGGAGGCGGCCGAACGGGGCGTCCGGGCGCTCCTGCGCTGCGCCGAACGTTTCGCCGAAGAGGCCGAACGTCTCTTGACGGAGGAGACCGACCCCGACGCGCGCTGCCAGCTCGAACGGCTGGCCCAGGCCGCCCGCCGGGTTCCCCTGCTGCCGCCGCGCACCTTCCATGAGGGGCTGGCTTGCCTGCTCTTCGTGCGCGAGGGCATCGCCTCCCTGGAAGGCATCGGGGTCAGCGTGATCGGGCACCTCGACCGTCTGCTGGGCGACCTCTACGAACAGGATTTGGCGGCGGGACGCCTGACCCGCGAGGAGGCGGGGGACATGCTGGCCCGCTGGATGCTCCACACCGACGTCAAGTTCCACGTGGAGGACAATGCCTGGCCCGAGACCAGCACCTGCATCGAGCTGGGCGGCTGCGACGCGGCGGGGGAACCCCTGTTCACCGACCTGACCCGCCTGGTCATCGAAACCCATCGCCGCCACCGCCTGGTCAACCCCAAGCTCAACTGCCGGGTTGGCGCGCAGAGCCCCCAGGCCTATCTGGACCTGCTGAGCGAGACCGTCCTGGCCGGCCACAACCACATCGCGATCCTGAACGACGACGTTCTCATCCCCGCCAACGTCCGCATGGGCAAGAGCGAGGAGGACGCCCGGCTCTACGTCAACGGCGGCTGCCAGGAGACCATCGTCGAGGGCTGCGAGCACTCCGCCGGGGCGTATTACTACTTCAACCTCGCGCGCGTGTTCGACCTTTGCCTGCGCGCCGCCCCCTTCACCGAGGCGAACTACCGCCCCGAGGCGGTGACCGCCTATCCCCGGCCGGTGGCGGCCCACACCTTTGCGGACTTCTATGCCGGATTCATCCGCGAGCTGCGTCGGGTCATGCACGCCGGGGCTCAATGGCTGCGGGAGGCGGGCGAACAGTGGCGCGAGGTGCTGCCCTGCCCGCTCTTCTCCACGACTCTCGCTGGCTGCGTCGCCCAGGGCCGCGACTACACGGTGGGCGGAGCCAAGTACAATCCGGCGGGCATCGCCCTGGTGGGCTTGGGGACGGTCGTCGACTCCCTGGTCGCCGTTCACCGGGCGCTCTATGCGGAGCAGTGGCTGGATCTGGGCGATCTGCGCCGCATCCTGGCGGCCAACTGGGAGGGGCAGGAGGCACTTCGCCACCGCTTCCTGCAACTGCCGAAGTTCGGCCATGGCGAGGAGGAGGCCGACCAGATGGCCAGCACCTTCTCCCGCGACCTGACCGCCATGATCGGCGAAATGACCAATGAACGCGGCGGCCACTACCAGCCGAGCTTCTTCGTCTACTACGCCTTCGTGCACATGGGGGGCCTCACCCGCGCCACTCCGGACGGCCGCCACGACGGCGAGCTGCTCAGCCAGGGCGTGGCTCCGGGCCGCCTGCGTCCGGCCCGGTCCCTCACCGAAGCCATCCGCGGCCTGGAACGCATCGACTTCCGGGACTACCCCGGCAACGCCGTGCTCGACGCCCAGTTGCCTGCTGGCACCATGCCCGCCGCCGCCCTGGCGGCCGTGATCGGCACCTTCGTGCGGAACGGGGGACCCACCCTCCAGCCCAACTGCGTGTCGGTGGCCGAGCTGCGCGACGCGAAGCTGCATCCCGAGCGCCATCCCGACCTCACGGTTCGCATCTCCGGCCTGTCGGCCCGGTTCGTGGCCCTGGCTCCGGCCGTGCAGGACGAGATCATCGCCCGCACCGTCATGGCAGGCTAGGGAAGGGGCAAAGGGCTTCCCGTCCCGGTAAGGAATCTGCACGCATACTTGAATGTGCCCTATCGACGTTGCATAGTCGGCAATTCGACGGTATCATTACAGAGTATGGCTACGTACCTGGGCTCAACTAGATGCCCCCCGTCCGGTCTGGCGCGGGCTCCGGCAATCCCAGGTGAATGACCCACGAGGCAACACGATAGAACTTGGCGGCGACAGGCCGCCGCTGGTAGCTGGGAGCGTCCTATGGGCAAACTGAGCAACATCTTCGGGATACTCGCACTCGTCCTCGCTGGGGCTGCGGCTTATTTCAGCTTCACGATTTCCGCGCGCCGGGCCGAGTTCCGGTTGCGGGCGGACAAGGAGTCCACGGCCCTGGTCGATATCGTCAAGGCCGTCGATGCCGACAGCGGCACGTCGCTGGCGGGCACGGTCACCTTCACCCCCGGCAACCCCACGGCGGGCACCAAGGAGAGCGGCTCCCTCGGTTGGGATAGCTTCCACAAGGCCAAGGACGACAGCGGTGCCTACGCCGCCTTCCAGAACCTTCTGAACCAGGCCGTGGCCCATGTGAACAGCCTGGCCAAGCAACGCAACGATCTGGCCGAGAGCCTAGCCAACGTCTCCACTACTATGGCCCTGCCCGAGGGGCAGTTGGTCATTGCCGATCTGCGCAACCTGGGCGATGCCGACACCTTCGGCAAGGCCACCGCCACGGTCGAGCGCCACGTCGCCGCCGTCGCCGCCCGCGACAAGGCGGTCATCGATGCCCTCGTCCAGGCCGGCGATGCCATCGAGATGCCGGTCGACCGGAACGCCCTGACCACCCGCGAGCAGACCCGCGACTCCGAGGACCAGCCCGTGCTGGGCGATTTCGCCTGTGCCCGCGAGCTCTCCTCCTTCGCCACCAATGTCAAGGACCTCAACCAGCGCGCCAAGGACTACGGCGACACGCTGGTTGACGCCATGGACCAGATCAAGGCCCACCGGGGCATCTTCACTTGGTCCGCGAACCGCGAGCGGATCCGGGACAAGAACAGCTACGCTGGTGCTCTGACCCAGATCGCCAACGACTTCGGCAAGATCAACGAGCAGCTCGACGGCTACGTGGCCGCCAAGAACGAGATCACCGACCTGAATACCAAGGTCGACAAGCTGGAAGGCGACCTGGACGAGGCCCAGAAGGACCTGACCGCTACCCAGGACATGCTTGCCAAGGCCAAAGAGCGTGTCACGTACTACGAGAACAAGTACAACGAGACCCCCGACACCATCTCCCCCGAGGTCCTGCGCGAACTGGCGAATAACATCGAGGGTCAGGTCATCAGCGTGGACCACGAGTTCAACTACGTGATCCTGAACCTGGGTGCCAGCAAGGTGAAGGACAATACCGAGCTTCTCGTGGCCCGCGGAGACAAGCTGGTCGCCAAGCTGCGTGTCGCCAAGGTGCTGAGCAATATCTCCGTGGCCGACATCCTGCCGATCGCCATGCAGGACACCGTGAAGGTTGACGACCGCGTCATCCTTTCCGCGATCCAGGACTGACGGCCCGAACCGGAGAGCCTACCGATGCTGAACAAGATTGGTGCCATCTGCCTGATTGCTGCCACCCTTTGCCTGGGCTTCATTCTGGCCATGCAATTCCTGGAAGCGCGGGAACTGAGCTTGCCTCTGCTCCCCTTCCTCGGCTGACAGTCCTTCCCCTCCGCGGAGCGAGAGAGACCATGAAACGTGCGCTTCGTCTGATTGCCCTGATCGTGGCGTTGCTCGCCGCTGCTGGTTGCTCCTCCATTTTCCGCGAAGAGGAGCCCTCCGACGGTAACCAGTTGCCCTGGAACACCCCGGCCAACTGGGAGGGGCAAGGCATCGGCCTTCCCTACTGATCTCCCGTCCGGATTGCCTTGGAAACCGGGACCAGGATCATTCCTGGCCCCGGTCTCTTTTTGGTGTGATACCAGGTTGACGCCATTCGTGGAGTGTTGAACGGGGCTGGGCAATACGCCCCCCCGCCCCGGCCGTTCACCCCGTCCAGCTGGCGGACTGCCTCTGGCTCTCTCTGCCCGTCACGAATCCTGAAGCCATGCCGACCAGGTAGCCGCGCGGTCGACGAACGCGCGGGGCTTGGTTGCCGACTGCCGGTCTGTCCCCCGCATAGACCACCACTGTCGCAGGCTCGTCGATCCCGCGACTACCCGTCAGCGACCATGCTGTACAATCCCCATCATGCGAAGCGGACCGGGCGTTCTCTCCCCGTTCTCTCGGTAACCCGTCCATGGTCGGAGAGACCCACCCGTAACCCCAGCATAACCCCACGTGTGGAGCGGTCGCGGCCCCGCTCAGCGGGACAACTCGCCGCCTCGGGGGCGATCCAGAGCACAACCGGAATCTCGGGAAGATCGCTGCCAGCGTGACGCCAGACTGGCAGCGGGCGCGTTCCTGTCGGCTACGGCAGGCAGTAGTAGAGGTCGCGCTCGGCCGAGTAGCGGGTCGGCTCGTTGTCGCCGATGGTGTGCCGGGCAAAGCTGACATAGCGGAGGTCGTGGATGTTCTTGCCCTTGTAGGACAGGAAGATGGGCCCCACGCTGAAGTCGTCCTTGTTCTTGGGATCGCCCCCGGCCCGGATGGTGATCTTGTTGACCCGTTTGAGCTGGGCGGCGGGGATCGGGAACTGGAGCTCGGTGTCGTTGGCGGTGCCCTTGGGGATCGTGCCCAGCTGCCGGTCGCCGAGCCAGACCTCGTCGTCGCCGTCGATGCCCCGGACCTTCATCTTGAGCACGGCATCGGCATCGGCTTGGTAGGGCTCCTCCTTGCCGTTCAGCACCAGGTAGCGGGCGGTGGCTGCGGTCGGGTGGCCGTCGCGGGTGGCGGTGGCGGTCAGGGCCATGATGCCGTCGGGTACCACGGTGGTATCCACTTCGCCCTTCCAGACCGAGGAGAACTCGCGCTTGGTCTCGCAGGAAAGGGCGGTGGTCTGGTCGCCGACGGTCGCCGTCACCTGGACCGGCCGGCCCAGGTCCAGCACCGTCACCTCCACCGGCAGGGTGCCACTGCGGATCTCGCTGGCGTTGGGCGAGGAGATGTAGAGGGAGTCCTCGCCTTCGCGGGCCGTGTACGCATAGTCGGCGGTGCCATTGGCGAGCTTGACCAGAGCGAACCCTTGGGGAGTGCCGTCCGGGTTGGCCCCCGACCACCAGGAACCGGACAGGGCTCCGGTCTGGTAGACTTGGAATCCGGCGAAGGACCGGACAAAGGTCTCGTGCAGGTGGCCGCAGAAGGCCGCCACCACCTTGCGCCCGGCCAACAACCCCTGCAAGGCCCCGGCATCCCGCAACGACGGCAGGGACTGGTGGCAGAAGAGTACGAGCGGGGTCTCGACCGGGGTCAAAGCGAGATCGGCCTTGAGCCAGGCCAACTGCTCGTCCCCCAGCTTCTCCTGGTAGGGAAGACGGGTCCCGTCCAGGGCGAGGAAGTGGTAGGGGCCCCAGTTCCACGAGTAGTGCATCGGGCCGAGCAGTTGTCGGTAGAGGCCTTTGCCGTAGCGCGGGTCTTCCTTGGCCGCGTCCTTGGTGTTGAAGGCCACGTGCTCGTGGTTTCCGGGTACGCCGAAGAGGGGCAGTTGCAGGCCGCTCAAGCTGTCGAGGTAGTTCTGGTACTGGCCCATCGCCTTGTCCACGGGCACGGTGTCCGCGCCGCCGACCATGTCGCCGGTGTGAACCACGAAGGCCAGGGGAACCGGAAAGCGGTTGAAACGTTCGACGAGCTGCTTGACCAGATCCGCCCGCCCCACATGGCTGTCGGTTATCTGGACGAAGAAGAAGCCATCCGGTTGGGGCTGGCCCACGAGGAGGAAATCCTCGGCCTTGGTGCCGTCGGCCCAGCGCCAGAAGGCTCCCACCGGCTGATGGTCGCGGGGGGTGCTGGTGCGCAGCAGCACGGGCACGGTTGGCGTGTCGAGCGTGTACTTGCCCGCCGCATCGGTGGCGCAGACTGTCAGTCCGTCGCTGACCAGGACGCCGGAGACGCCCGCCTCGTCGGCTCCGGCCACCCCATCGCCATTCGCGTCCAGAACCACCCGGCCCGAGACCGTGGCGGCTCCCGCCCAGAGCCCGAAGGCCGATACCAGAACTGCCGTCAGACGGAGAATCGCGCGTTGCATGGAATGCCCTTTCCGGAGTTCAAATGGCGGAAGATAGCCGGTCGGGCTCCCGGGCGAAGCCCGATTGCCGGGTTCTCATGGCATCTTCACTGCGGCCACACATGGGGACTATTCGGCGAAGGCCAGGCAGTCGTTGAGGAACGAGACGGCCCGGGCACCGACCTCCTCGTAGTCTTCGTTGTAGAGATCCAAGGCGAGGGGGCCAGCATAGCCGATGGCGGCAAGGGCACCCAGATAGGCTTGGAGATCCATGTCACCCTCCCAGGGGGGAAGATGGCGATGGACCCCCCGGCCCATGTTCTCGATGTGGCAATGGACGACACGACCGCGCAGACTGGCGATAGCCGCCAGGGGATCGGGATCGCAGAGGAAGACGTGACCGAGGTCGAGATTGGCCTGTAGGTTCGGCGAAGGCACCGCGGCGAACAGACGATGCAGATCGGCTGTGCAACCCACGATGAAACCGGGCTCGAACTCCTGGGCCAGGGTGACGCCGACTTCCTCCGCGACCTGCACCAGCTCCCGGGTGCGGGTCACCATGCGCTCCCATTCGCCCGTCTCGTCGGGCCGTGGCCGGGAGCCGGCGTAGACGAAGACCTCGGCACCAAAGGCAGGCGTCAGCCGGATGGCGGCCTTGGTGGCGGCCAACATGGCATCGTCGTGGATGAAATCCTTGTGGTAGCTCACCGAGCGCGTCAGTCCCAGGCCCTGGGCATGTTCGCCAACCTGCCGGGCAAAGCCCTCGGTCAACTGGCCCGGTGCCAGATCCGGGTTCTCGAGGCAGATCTCCGCCCCGGCGAAGCCAAGGCGCCGAAGCACGGCCAGGCAATCGAGGATGGGATACCGCGCCAAGGTCTGCGTGCGCCCGTAGAACTGCATCGGGTGGTTGTCTTTCGGTTCCATGATGGTGGAGGTTCCGGGGACCAGCCTGGCGCTACTCGCGGGCGGCGATGCAGTCGATCTCTACCAGGGCCCCCTTGGGCAGAGCCGCGACTTCGACCGTGGCCCGGGCTGGGCGGTGGTCGGCAAAGGCCTTGGCGTAGACTTCGTTCATCGCCGCGAAGTCGGCCATGTTCTGGAGATATACGGTGGTCTTGGCCACGTTGGCGGGACCGAGACCGCTGGCCGCCAGCACGGCGAAGAGGTTCTTCAGCACCTGGCGCGTCTGGGCGGCCACCTCGTCGCCCACCAAAGTGCCAGTCGCGGGATCGAGGGGAATCTGGCCGGAGCAGAAGATCAGCCCGCCCGCCTCGACCGCCTGGGCATAGGGGCCGACCGCAGCGGGGGCCTTGTCGGTGTTCACGAAGTTCATGGTGGGTCTCCCAAGAGGGTGGACGTGGTGGGCCCGATGGGCCCGGGGTCAACCGCGTTCGTTCATTCCCCTTGCCACGGTTCCTTGCCGCCCATGAAGCCTTCGTGGAAGAACACCGGGCGGTAGCCCTGCTCGGTGACGTAGCGAATGGCGGTGTCGAGGCGTTCGGCGTGGTCGGGGACGTGGTTGCGGTAGAAGGGAAAGAAATACTGTTCGTGGGTGAAGAGATCCATGATCTCGGCGGTCTCGGGCTGCTGGGTCAGGGGGGCGAGCTTGGGGATGGTCTGGGCAACCGGGGTGCCGTTGCAGACGATGTCCACCTTGCTGAAGACGATGCCGCTGTCCCAGTCCATGATCGCGTCGTGCCGGAAGACGTGTTCGGAACGCCGGCGGTCGAGATGGTAGTTGATGTCGAACTCGTCGCCGCGGGGGCTGAAGAAGCCGCTGAGCACCTTCACGCCCCGTGCCTTGAGCACGGGCAGCACGCCGCCCTGGCACATGGCCCAGTGGATGACCGTGGGCGGCGCGTAGGCTTCCTCGCCCGCGATGCGCAGGATCTCGCTGGCCACCAGGTCGAAATCCGCCGCCAGTTTCTCCGCCGAGGCGTACTGGTAGGGGCGGTCGGGGAACTCGGCATAGGCATGGAAGGCCAGGCGGAGCCAGTCCGCGTTGTCCGCCCACTCCCCCCGGTAGTCGGTGGGGAACTCCGCCATGGTGAAGTCGTTGCCCGGCGTGGCGAAGAAGACGTTGACCGTGAACTTGACCCCGTACTTGCGGTGCAGATCGCGCAGGATGCCGAGGTAGAAACAGTCGAACAGGGACTTGGGCCGCTCGTGGGCGATCTGGCGGAGGAAGAAGCTGTTGTCGTCGATGGAGAACCGGTAGCGTTTCTCCGAATAGCGGTCCCAGAGCACCCGCACGGTCTGGCTGGCCTGCCCTTCGCTGCCTTGGTATTCGGCCCGGATCTCGGTCTCGGCTCCGGGCACGAGGACTTCGGCACGGAACTGCGTTCCCGCCCGGCGCGCGACCGCGCCGTTGACTGTCACCCGCCCCCCCAGCGGAGCGGCGCCCCTGACCTCCACCGCCAGGCCCGCAGCCGTGACCCGGCCCAGCCGGTGGTTCAGAATCGCCCCGTGGATCGGAAAGTCGATGGTGAGCATTGCCGGAATCTCCTCGGAAGACACCTGCCGTACCGCCCACCTACCTTATCCGGCGCGACGACGGGCGCAACTGCCCCGCCAACCATTGCGCGGCAAAGCCGGGGCTGGTATGATGGAATATGACGAATTCAACGACCCAAGGAGTCTCCTGTTCATGCCCATACCCGGTTTTCGCCAACTTCTCCTGCTCCTGACGCTTGCGCTGGGCAGCCAAGCGACCGCCGCCATCAACGTGCGGGATTTCGGGGCCACGGGCGACGATAGCACCGACGACACGGAGGCCATCCAGCGGGCGCTGATCGCGGCCGGCCAGGCCGCGACTCCGCAGGAAGTCCGTTTCCCCAAAGGCTCCTACCGGACCACCCAGGTGCTGGTAGTCCCCGGCTCGGTGGTCCTCCAGGGCGAACCGGGAACCTACATCAAGGGGCGGCGCTACCATGACCTGCTCTATGTCCACGAAGCCCGCCGGGTGGCCATCCGGGGCCTGGGCTTCGAGGGGGGGCAGCGTCAGATCAAGGTCCATCCCGCCAGCGTGAGCCTGGGCTCGGTGGCGATCACCGACTGCGTCTTTCTCGAGGGCCGGGCCTTCGCCGTGGAGTGCGTCCGCCTGCTGGCTCCGGAGGGCGACACGCCCCTGGTGCCGTACCAGTTGGCGGGAACCGACCCGCCCCGTTTCGCGGCCCAGGACGAGAGCAAGGGACGGCTGGCCCTCTGTCCCTTCCTGCTGCGGGTGGAGCGCTGCCGGTTCACCTTCTGCAAGAACGCCGTGAACACCACCTGCGAGACCACGGTGGTGGATACCTGTTCGGTCTCGACCGACGCGACCATGCGGGGTGGCGCGTTCCGCTCGCTCGGGCGGATCGAACTGCGCCGGGTGAGCGCCGTGGCCCATCCCGCCCCCGGCCTCAAACAGCACTGGGTCACCCTGGTCGATGGCCAGGCCGTGCTCCGCAACTGCACCTTCGAGACCCGGGGCCAGTGGGGACCGTGCGCGGTCTATGTCCTGCGCACCGGCGAGGCCGTGGGCACGAGCGTGGTGATCGATGACTGCGCCTTCAGCGCCTTCGGCAACGAGGAAGGCTGTCTGGTCTACTGCTACCAGATGCCCAATCTGGTCGCGGTCCGCAATTCCCGCGAACTGAGCAGCCATCCGGTGGACATCCTCGGCTTCTCCGAGCCCTTCGACCTAGAGACGCTGCTACAGCGGCGGCACTACTCCGTCGCCCTGCTTCCCAACCGCTTCGTGCTGGACTTGCAGCAGGCCAACCAGAATCTGGTCGCCAATGTCCCCAAGGCCTTGTCCACCCTGGCTAGCTCGCCCTTGGCGGAGGGCACGGCCGCCGCCTTCCAGACCACGGTCCACGATGTGCCCGCGATCCCCCCGACCCGCCCGAAACGGTCCGTCAACCCCTACGACTTCGGGGCCAAGGGCGACGGCGTGGCCGACGACTCGGACGCCTTGCGCAAGGCCGCGGAGGCACTGCAGGAGGGCGATGAACTGGTCGTTCCGAGCGGTCGTTACCGGCTGACGGAGCCGATCAGCCTGCCGGACGAGGTGACCATCCGGGGCGAGGGCTGGCCGACTTTCGTGGCCGCCTCCCCGGACCAATCGGCCTTCGTGGCCAAGCGAGCGCTGAGCGTGCGCGTGACCGGTTGCGCCTTCACCGGCGGTGCCTCGGCGCTGATGGTCACCACCGCCCCGGATCGGGAAAGCATCGTCCAGCTTGCCGATTGCAGCTTCGCCGACACCACCGGGCCGGCCGTGAGCTGCCTCGGGGGCAATGGTCGGCCCGACGACCCCAACCGCAGCCGCTTGCGGATTGCCGGGTGCGAGTTCGCGGCCTGTGCGCAGATGCTCCGCACGAACTTCGCCGAGGCCCAGGTGGTCTCCTGTGCCGTCCGCACCAAGCCGGGCGTGGTCGACCGGCCCGTGATCGATAGTCAGGGGGCCAGCATGGTGGTCGAGAACCTGCTCGGCATCCCCCAACTCGGCACCGTGGATCCGGATGCCGACCCGCGCTGGATCGATGCCTACGGTCGCCTGCTCTGCCGCAATGTCCGCTTCGGGCGGGAGGAGGGCGGCATGTGCCTGGTGCGGGTGCGGGATGGCGGGCGGGCCGAGCGGGAGATCTTCATCGAGAACAGTTGGGCCTGGTGTACGGGTAACCAGTTGCGCAACGCGATGGTCTTCTGCGACGCGCTGCCCCGTAGCGTGGTCCTGCGCGACTGCATGGCCGCCCCCGAGATGCAGTACACCGTCCGGGGCGTAGAAAAGATAGCGGACCAGATTCCCTACGTGGTCAGCACCTCGGCCAACGTCTTCCCCGTCAAGCTCAAGGGCCAGTGATTCTAGCCATCTCGGGGGCGTGGGTGTATGGTGGAACAGAGGCGCGGAACCCCCGGCAGCGAAACCGGTCTCTAGTTGCAGGCACTGCCGCATGATAAAGCTCGCTCTGCGCCCAGAGCAGTGTTTTCCCATAAGAAACCGCAAGCGGGAGAATCCAACCATGATGAGACTTCTCGCCATTCTGTCCCTCGCTGGCTTCCTGACCGGCTGTGCCACCGACTCCGACCACAAGGGCGCCATGATTGGCGCTGGGGTCGGTGCCGCCAGCGGTGCCGTACTCGGTGGGGTGATCGGCCACCAATCCGACCACAAGTGGGAAGGCGCGGCCATCGGTGCCGCCGCTGGTGCCGCAACCGGTGCCATCATCGGCAACGAAGTCGACAAGAAGTAACGTCTCGCATTCCTGCTGCTGCGGCCCGCTCCGCCACTCTTGGCAGACTCAGGTTGTTACCACTGTCTAGACGCTCCCCGGAGTGAACCATTTTACTCCATTGTCTAGTCGGAATCCGGGGATCTTCGCGAGCGAGTCTGGCTTACTCCACAAAAGCTGTTTGACACTGTTGCATAGTCGACTAGAGTGTTTGCCTTTCGCTTGTTTTCCCCTTTGGCGGGGAGATGTTTGCTTTCAGGTTTGGCGGACGGTAAAGTAACCTCTGGGAGAAGGCGATGGCATCAAACGATATCTACGTGAATATCCCCCCGAAAGCAGTAGTACGAGCCCTTGGGCAGCCTGCGTACCATGCAGTTTTGGGATGCAACTCGGAGTTTTCCAACTCCGGAAGGTTCAGCTGTGACGGCTGCAACAGGGAGGTAATGCCACGCTTCTTCTGCGAAGAGCAGGCGGCGGCTGGGCGAGCGGGACAAGATGCTTCCAGGTGGGGGAGCATATTTACGGGAGATCACTGTCCGACGAGGCAGTGCACAATCGCGATGGAACGCTGCCTCAACCTAACTGGTCGCGAGGGGCGGAGTTTCTGGTCGCTGTTTCTCGTGGAGCTGTTCGGGTGCATTGAAGAGACATGCACTGCCATGCTCCACATCGTGGCTCTTGGTATGTTGGCGGACTACGCGAGGGAAGCAAAGCGGGCCAAGAAGGCCAGCTATAGCGGCATCTGCGCTGGCGGCAAGGAGTACATGGTGGACAACACCGGTCAGAAGGACCAGAAGATGTTTTTTGTGCTCTCCCCGAACGCTGTGCACGGGGGCGAAGAGGTGGTAGTATAGGTGCTGGTCAGCATGGTACTTGGGAGACAGTGAGATGGCTATGACCATTCGAATCCCGGCTAAGGGAAGCCCATTCTGGAAAACAGCGCGACAGAAGGCCGAGAGTATGCTTGGCCGTCTGGATGTCTCTCCAGTTGAGGGTGAGGCGGTCGCGATTGCTCGGATCGCCTCCGATATGGAGAAGAGGATAAGTGACGTCGGCAAGGGGACACGAATATGGGTGACTGGGCATACTGGGGAGATGCTTGATCCCGAGATATATACGCATTGGCATAGCCTACTGCGCAAGTGGATTGGGGCCGGGGCAGATGTGACTCTGTTTCTAGCCAGTAGTGAGGTCAGCCCCCAGGTTCGCAAAACTATCCGTGATATACGTGAAACTGAAACGGCCGGGTCTCTGACTGCATACCGCGTCAGCCCAAGGAAGCGGCCACCAGACGATGATGTCGATGCACAAGTTCTCAAACAGATGGAGACTTTCCACTTCACATTGGTTACCTCTCCTGACCACCTCTGGCTTGAGCCGGAGCACCTCAGCGGGCAGACCGAGAAGACGATGAACTGCTGGCACTACAAGGGCCCGAATGCGAGAAATCATCCTCTATTCGGCGTTTTTGAGGAGAGGTTCCAGGAGATGCGTGATCGGTATGGGGAAGTCGTTCGTTAGGGCGAGAGTTGCCCGGCAGGCGGGATTGCTTGTGCGCTGAACACCAAAGGGTGTCGCAACCAGGCAGCACTCAGCCGCGAGGCTCAGATTTCGGCATACGGGTCTGGGTTTCTGGCGTGGATTCTCTGGATTAGGTACCACCTCCGCCACTCTCCTAGGTTGGTTGCAGAGATTGCCGGTGCTGCCATCGGCAACGAATCCGACAAGAACAAGAGCGCCCAGACCAAGTAACGCCCCACTCTCCTGCTGCCAAGGCCCGCTCCGGAACATCGGAGCGGGCCTTTCTCTTTCGTCCCCGGCTGGCGCTTGCATCCGCCACCGTGTAGGGTTGGCCATTCCCGCAACCAAGGAGTTGAATTCATGCTGCGAGCTATCGGTCGAATCGCGTTTCTGGGAGTGGCCATGACGATGAGTGCAATGAGCCAGGATCTGGCGGCCGTGCAGGTGCCCGGCGCCCACATCCAGCGGACCATGTCTCTGCTGGCGACCTCGACGCCCGAGCAACGGAACCACGTCCGCATTCTCTTCTACGGCCAATCCATCACCGCCCAAGGCTGGTGGAAGGAAGTGGCCGACGACCTGAAAGCGCGTTTCCCCAACGCCGACCTCGACATCCAGAACAAGGCCATCGGCGGCTTTACCGCCCCGGCCCTGATCAACACCGCCGAGTTCGACCTCTACCCCTTCTATCCCGACCTGCTTGTCTTCCACGTCTATGGCGGCGGGAATATGGACAAGTGGGAGGACATCATCCGGCGCACCCGCGAGCGCACGGCGGCGGAAATCGTGGTCTGGACCCATCACTGGATTGGCCGCGACAGCGATCTGGGCGAGTCCGAGCGTATCCGCCAGATCGCCGTCAAGTACAACTGCGGGTTGATCGACATCATGCCCCAGTGGCAGGCGGCCCTCAAGGAGAAGGGCGTCGAGCCCAAGGCTGTGTTGCGCGACACGATTCACCTCAACGACGAGGGCCTGAAGATGCTGGCCGGCATGATCAAGCCCTTCTTCGTCTACAACCCCGCCCTGATGACCGACGAAAGCCGGAAACTGGTCCTCGACATCCCGGCGGATGCCCCCGCCGTCAAGCGGCTTGCCGACGGTAGCCTGGAAGTGACCTTCACTGGCAACCGCCTGGACGCCATCGCCTCGCCCGCGACCGGCACCGACCCCCTGGCCACGCTGACCGTGGATGGCAAGGCCCCCGCCGAGATCGACGGCGCCTTCGTCCTCACCAAGCCCAGCAACGCTCCCCACACCTGGTTCCCTGCCGTCAGCGTCATCGGTCACCAGGCCCCCCTCGTGGCGGAAACCTGGACGGCCAAGTTCATCGAATGCACCCCCGACGCCAAGGAATTCCGCTACAGCGTCACCGGTTCGGTGACCGGACCCGACGGCGAAGGCAACAACAAGGACACCTTCGTCTCCAACTCCAAGCGGGTGGTGATCGAAGGCGGCGGCAACTGGTCCCGCGTGCCCTGGTCCCTCACCTATTCCAAGAAGCCCATGCCGGAGACCTACCAGGTCACCTGGAAGGTGGTTCCCCTCTTCGCCGAGACCCTCCAGTTCCCGGCCATCGCCAACCCCGCCAGCGAGCGCGCCGTCACCCTCATCAAGGGCATGCCCAACGGCCCCCACACCATCCGCCTGACCCCCCAGGCCGGTGCCACCCTCAACCTGGCCGGCTTCCGCGCCTACATCCCCCCCATGCCCGCCACCGAGTAGGAACCCCCGTAGCGCAGGCGTCCCTCACACGGAGTTTCAAGCCGCTGGTGTTAGTATTCGTGTTAATAGGGGGGACCGGGGGGATTCCCTTCCCCTGTTGACATGTGGGCAACTCCTTTGTTCAGGCCATGTAGATCGCGGAGAGTGGAGCCAACCGGCAATCGTCCCTGCATTTCAGGCGGTCGGTGTGCCGCATCCATACCTTGTTGGCCGTGTCGGG
>QKCY01000174.1 GCA_003245525.1 Victivallales bacterium
GGGATCGCCCTCTTTGGGGGGCTGGGCGACTTGGGTGGAGAGCAGGGGCTGGCAGCCCCAGGTGTACAGGGCGCCCATCTGGAGGCGAAAGGTGTCGGGGTCTTGGCCGATGGCGGCATCGCTGCCGAAATTGATGGTGTAAGGGTGGTAAACGAGGCTGAAGAAGGGGAAGACGCGCTCGCCGGGACGGCAATAGGAGCGCAGGTAGTCGAGGGTGAGGAAACCATCCATCACGTCGACCAAGCTCTCGCCAATCTCCTCGGTGAAGAAGCAGGCTTCGGGGGCGTAGCTGCGGGCGTCGGCGCGGAGATCATACATCAGCTTGCGGTTGCCCTCGGTGCGGTAGTTGCCGCCACGGATGGAGTGGCCGTGGCTGGGATCGTAGCAGGGCCGGGTGGCGGTGGCGGCGAGGCAGTCGAGGTAGACCCCGCTCATGCCGTGCTCGCCCACCAGCTTGCGGACCACTTCCCGCATCTTGGCGCGCCACTGCTCGACCGGGCACATGTAGGCGAAGATTTCGCCGTGGATGTCCCAGGGAATGAATTCGCCCGCCTCGTTCTTGAGGGCGGCGGCAAGGCCGTTCTCGCGCTGCCAGGACTGGGTGTCGGTGTCCCAGATCACGCCGTTGATGTAGGGCAGGGGCTGGACGCCGAGGGCCTTGGCGTCCTGGATGCCCTGGAGCAGGTAGGGATCGCCGGGCAGCATCTCGTTGTAGTTGTCGTCGAACTTGGCGATGTTGTAGCGGTACCAATGGCTGGCCATGGGGACGTTCAGCCATTCCTGGTAGGCGGCGAACTCGGGGAGGATTTTGGCGGGCTCGTGGTAGTACTTGAGCCAGCAGGCGAGATCGCGGAACCAGGGCGGCGTCCACAACGCCTCCTCCTTGGCACCGGGTTTCACCTGCTCGGGCCACGTCTCCTGCTTGCCCCGCTGACACCAGATCTGGTCCTTGGCCCAGGCCTGGTAGAGTGCGGCCCCCTCCTGCAGGTCGCCCACATAGGGGGCGACGACCACCGGATAGGGCGTCTCGTAGCGGACCCGGCGCAGCTTGCCGTCGTCGGGCAGGGGCCAGGTGTCGAGGCCGGGAACGTGGTTGACCCACCAGGAGAGGGTGCCGCCGTCGCGGTCAGCCTTCACCGTGAACTGCTTGTAGTAACCCGCGCCATCCTCGGCGGCGAGGTAGAGTCCCTCGGCGGCGGATTCGTCGGGCAGCCAGCCGGTTTCGGCCTCCGGCGAGTCGGCGGGGCGGCCGTCGCCGGGCAGGGTCCAGTAGGCGAAGCCCTGCATGGAGGCGGGCTGCGGGTAGTCGAGGGTAAGGCTGTAGTTGTTCACCGCCGGATTGGTGGCGATACGGCCCAGATAGAGCGGCACGGCCAAGCGGCTAATGCCGAGCGACCGGATGCCGCAGACGCGGGGAAACTGCACGTTCCAGAGTGCCCCGACGATCTGTCCCTCCACCTCGATCTGCCAGGTTGTCTTGGCGGAAGTGGTGGTCTTGACCGTTGCCGTGACCGTCAGCGTGTCGGCTTGGCCGGGCACCTGGACCTTGCGCCAGACCAAGCGCACGCCATTGCGGATCGTGCTAGCGGCGAAGGATTCCGCCTGGGCCGGACCAAGCGTGGCCGACGTGCCATCGGCCCGGCGCAAGGTCAGTTGCCACAGGTCGCCCTCCGCCGTTGGTGCCAGCAGGTTCGGTCCCCCGCTGCGGCTCAGTTCCGTAAGCTGGCCGGTCGCGTCATCGAACCCGAGCTGGACCTTGCCATCTCGGACGTTGGCGGCATGAACGGCGGCAAAGAGGCAGAACGACCAGAGGAACAGACGCATGGGAGTTCTCCTACTTGGACTCCGATCTCTCCCAGAAACCCATTCTGCATTCTCACTTCTTCATTCTGCATTTCCACCTAGGGGAATGACCAGATTCCAGGTGTTCTCGCAGTTGCGGAAGCCGCCGGGGCCGTCGCCGGTGGCGGCGAAGAGGTGGGTCGGGACGCCATCGTGGAAGAGCAGTTGGGGACGCTCGACGCAGCCTTGGTTGGTGACGGTTCCGTCGTCCCAGCGGAGGGTGCGGGAGTAGGCTTTTGGGGGATCGCAGAGGGTCCAGTCGAGGCCGTTGTCGCTGTGGGCGTGGATGCCGGCGAAGACCTCGCCGCAGATGCCGCCGTGGATGTCCTTGGCGATGAGTTCGTAATGGGAGCCGTTGTGCCAGACGTAGGGGTCCTCGACGAATTCGTCGCCAGGGAAGGTGAGGACCGGTTCGTCGCGCAGGCGCTCGAAGGCAGCACCCAGGGCTGGCGCGCAGGCGCAGCCGAGGCGGAGCCCCTTGGGTGTGTTCGAGCGGTAGTAGAGCAGAACACTGCCATCGGGGCGCACGCAGGGAGCGGGGTTGGTGACGACCGAACCGTCCCACTTGCCGGGGCGGATGTCGAGGCAGGGCTGGTCGGGCCGCCGCCAGGGTCCCCAGACCGAATCGGCGACCGCGTAACCGATGCGGATGGTGCTGTAGCACTCGTTCGGCACCCGGGTGGTCCCGGCGCGCAGCTCCGCCTCGCTGGGCCGGGGCCCGGCGTAGGTGGCACCGATGTAGAACAGGACGTACTGGTCGCCGTAGCGGTGGATGGTGGGGTTGTGCGTCATCCGTCCATCCCAGAACTCCTCACCCCGGTCGGGCAGGACCACGCTCTGGAATTCGTAGGGGCCCTCGGGAGTATCCGAGACCGCGTGGACCACCTCGGAAGCGACCTTGTAGCCATCGAAGAAGGGCAGGTGCTTGGGCCAGCGGGCCGCGAACATGTGGTAGCGCCCGTCCTCGCCCCGGACGACGGAGCCGCACCAGACCCAGTAGTCGGCCATGCGGAAACCACCGTTCACGGGCGCGGGCTGAATACGATCAATGAAAGCCATGGGATGCTCCGGAAATGCAGAATGAAGAATGCAGAATGGGTTCTGGATAGTCTGGTACCTGGCGACAGGGCTTGGTCCTCTACGTCCCTTTAGTCCCTTCGGTCCCTGGTTCTACTTCACCGGCTCCAGCCGCAGGAAAGCCACCCCGTGGGGGGCGACTTCGGCGCTGTAGGAACTCTCGGCTTCGGCCACGTCCTGCTGCCGCCAGAGGTCGCGGACGCGCTGCTTGCCAGCGAGGCCGAGATCGGCCCAGGAGGCGGTGACGGTGGCGGGGTCGAGTCCCCGGTTGAAGAGACCCACGGCGAGGGAGCCGTCGGCGACGGTGCGGGCCCAGACTTCGGTCTCGTCCGTCTTGCTGACCCGCTGGGCCTGCGCGCCCTTGGGATCCTGGTTCACGGCCAGGACCTCGTCGTTGGTGAGCAGGCTGAGGGTGAAGTCGTCGAGCTTGGTCATGTCGCAGCCGATCAGCAGAGGGGCGGCGAGCAGGCTCCAGAGGCTGATGTGGGTGTATTGCTCGTCGGCGCTGAGCTGGGACGGATGGAGCCGGGGGCCCCAACCGACCAGGCCCACCACGAGCATATCGGGGTCGTTCCAGTGGCCGGGACTGGCGTGGGGATACCACTTGTCCTGGGCGAAGCCAATCCCGGCCATGCTGGCCCAGGTGTCGCGGATGTCGCCGGTGGTCCGCCAGCAGTTGGCGAGGGGAGCCAGGGCAGGGGCATCGTCCAGCCGCGCCCCGTTGGAGAGGCTGTAGACGATGTCGCGACCGGAGGCGCGCAGGGCGACGCTCATTGCCGCCGTGTTGGCGGGGTCGATGGGGTGCCAGTCGTACTTGAGGTAGTCGATGCCCCAGGCGGCCCATTGGAGGGAGTCGTTGACGTCGAACTTCACCTTGCCGTGCCGATGCCCCTTGGCGGAGTACTCGCGCCGGTCGGGAATGCGGGACCACGCGCCGGTGGGATCGTCGGACGAGCCGCCCACGTAGCCCGCGTAGGAGGTGATCCAAGGAGTCGAGTAGATGCCGAGCTTGAGGCCGAGGCCGTGGACCTGATCGGCCAGCCCCTTCATGTCGGGGAACTTCGCGTTGGACTGGATGGCGCGGAAGGGGCCGCCCCGCTCGCCCTGCCAGGCGTCGTCGATGTTGATGTAGGTCCAGCCGTGGTTGATGAGGCCGGAGTCGGCCATGGCCTGGGCGGCGGCGAGGACCTTTTCGGCATCCACCGAACCCGCCCAGCAGTTCCAGAGCTATTCCAGCCGAGGGGGGGGGTGAGGCAGATGGTCTCGCCGATCTCGATGCGCAGTTCCTTGCGGTCCTCGCCGAGGGCGTTGCGGGCCACGAGGGTGGCGGTGTAGCCGCCTGCCGTGGTTACGCTACCGGTGATGTGGCCGGTGGCGGGATCGAGGGCGAGTCCCTCGGGCAGGTTCTCGGCGGCGAAGGTCATGGGGCGGTCGCCAGTGGCGGGGATGGTGAAGAGAAAGGGATTGCCGGGCCGGGCCCCGAAGACCCGCGCGCCGTTGATCCGGGGTGTCGCCGGGGGCTTGGGCGTGAGGATGTAGGGGGCGCGGGGCTGGTAGCTGCGCGGGGTGGGTTTCGCGCCCGTGTAGAGCACCTTGGCCATGGCCCAGTCGGCATGGTCGTAGCGGTCGCCATTGCCCCCGTCGGTGACCAGCAGCTTGAGGTTTTGGACGCCGGTCAGGTCGATCTCGACAGCCTGCGCGGCCTGTTTGGCCTTCATCACGCCGCTCTTCCAGAGGGTCTTGCCGTCGCCCACCAGGAAGAACTCGATGCTGGCCTCGGGGTTGCCGTTGACCTCGTCGTCCACGCCGACCAGGGCCGAGAACTGGGTGGAGAACTGGGTGGCGGTGCCATGCAGATCAAGGCCCCAGCGGCTGTTGGCGTGGGTGCCGATCCCACGCTCGAAAGTCTGCCCGCCGATGCGCAGGGCGTTGCCCTCGACCGACTGATTGCGCCGGGCTTCGCGCCAATCCTGGGCGATACCCTTGAGGTCCAGTTCGTCGAGCCAGAGAGTCTCGGCGGCCTGGGCCAAACCAGCAAGGCAAAGGAGCATGACGACGGTACGCATGGCGGCCTCCTACAAGCACGGGTGAGAGGGATACGCCGACTATGCACCCGCAAGCGGATTTCTCAACCGACCGCTTACCAGGATCGGCTGGGGACGGCGGCTTCCAGGGCGTTCTCGACGGTGTCGTCCAGGTCCGGGAAGAAGTCGAGGCCGGAAAGGCGCTCGATCTCGTCGACGCTGGTCATCATGGCATCGAGCGACGTGCCCGTGGTGTCCTGGGACATGATGAAAGCCTGCACGCGGAGCCGTCCCTCGTGCTCGTCCACCTCGATCTTGTAGAAGGCGGTGGGGATCGGCACGCCGGAGCGCATGTGTTCCTCGGGACCATGGAACAGCGGGCCCGCGATCACCCAGACCTCGTGGAAGCGACCGGTGTAGTTGAGGGCTTCGCGCAGTTCCAGGTCCTTCCAGGGGCCGGCGTTGAGCTCGTGCTTCTGGGGCGTGATGTTGCTCATCAGGAAGGTCTCGACCTGGGCTTCGGTGCCGAAGCAGCGGGCGATGCCGTAGTTGGGGGCCATATGGCCGCGGTCGTAGCCGCTGCCGGTGTAGTCCTTGGACTCCACGCGGGCGACGGTGCGGGTGTCGGTATCGAATTGGTCGGGCCGCTCCGCCACGGTGGGGTCCCCCTTGACGTCCACCAGCCGGTAGGCCACCCAGGCCGGGTTCTTGCGGGCGTCGCAGTAGCCCACCACATAGGCCCGGTTGTAGAGCACCCGGACCGAGGCCGGGTAGTCGCGGGGGATCGGAGCGCCGCCGAACACCGGGTTCTCCCCCGCCGCGTAGTCGCAGGCGACGAAGGTGTTGCCGTAGTACAGCGTGTAGATGTCGCGGGCGACCTCGAACAGGCTGATCTTGCGGTCTCGCTCCGCGTAGTTCGCCAGGAGGGTGCGGACCTCCGCCTTCCGTTCCGGCGGCTGGAGGGCATACCAGCCGCCGCCTACCAGGAGTAGCAGGAGGTTTGCGGCCAGGAACAACTTGGCTTTCCACCAACGGAAACTGTGGGACTTCGACGACTTCTTCTTGGCCATGGGACTCCTGGACGATCACCGGTGAATGGACTGGACGAAACCACAACGTACAGTCTACCGGTGATGTTGAGGGGGAAACAAGCCCCCTCGGCCAGTTCCGCAGAGGAACACGTTGCCTAGAAGAGGTCGCGCAGCAGGCGGGAGGCGGTATCGACGATCCGGTAGCCCGCCTCGGGGGCGAGCCGGGTCCAGAGAATCGGTTCGCCGGAGTAGCCGCCGCCGATGATGCCTTCCAGCGTGGGGCAATAGCCCCCATAGCCGTTGGCGGGACCGCAGACGGCGGTGGCATTGGCGGGCGAGCGCCGCTTGATGTTCAGGCCGAAGTGGCAGAACAGCTCGCAGGGCTGGGTGACCAGGGCAAAGCCGCCCACGCGCAGGGCGTGAATGGGCAAGACGTCCTCGCCAGCTTCGCCGAACTCCTCCTGAAGGGCGATGCTGCCAAAGGCGAAGAGCTGATCCCAGATCGGGATCTTTTCCCCCGCATCCACCTGGGCGAGGGTGGCGCGGGCGGCGGCAATGCGTTCGGGGCTGGGCAGGCGGACCGGAACCGTGAGATCGGTGCAGGTATGGGCCAAGGGCAGTTCGGCGGCAAAGGGGGCTTCGTGCAGCAGGCGCAGGGTCTCGCCGCAAAGCAGGTGGGCGGCGCGGAGCATTTTCTGCTCCCGCGCTTCGCCGAATCCCGCCATGGGCTGGGGATCGAGGGCGATGTCGCCGAAGGCACCGTTGAAGTAGAGCACGGGGATGGGGCCGAAGAGATCGCGCAGGAAGCCGCGGGCCGCGCCGGGAAAGTCGGCGGAGTAGAAATCGGCTCCGTAGAAGCAGGTGGGATGGGAGGTGTTGCTATGCAGGATGGCGAGGAGTCTGCCGTCCATGGCCCGGACGAAGAGCCCGGTCTGGCTGGGGTCGTCCGGTCCTTCCAGGCCGGTGAAACCCGGTCTGCTGGCCTGGCCGTGCATGGAATGGGTCCCATCGGCCCAGCAACACCGCCGGTTGTAGCCGATCCGGGCCGCGCCTTGGCCCCAACCGATCTGGACTGGGTGCGGGTCGGCGACCGCCGCGGCGGCCAGTTCCGCCAGCATTGTTTCCAGCCGGGCCAGGTATTCCTCGTCCACCGGCTTGCCGTAGCAGGTGGCGGCGACGGACGGCCCCGCATGGGTGTGGGTCGCGGTAACGATGATGGCGGCTTCGGGTAGCCCTGTGGCACTGGCCATGGCTTGGCGGGCCCGGTTGGCGGTGGGGGTGGGTACCGCGACCAGGTCGCAACTGACCAGCAGCACCTGGGTTGTGCCGTCGGCGAGATAGAGGGCGTTGGCCTCCAGATCGTCGCGCACGCGCTGGGCGAGCTGGTTGACGGTGGCCCCCTGGATGGGACGGCCAAGTTCCCCGTTGATCGTACGGAATGCCGCGCCTGCCTGCATGGACGTCTCTCCGATGCTGGTGACCGATGGGAATCGCCAGCCACCGTACCACGGCACTTGGACCCAGGCAACTGGCGTGCGGTCTGGTTCCTGCCCGAGACGCGGCGGTTCCTACCCAACGGGGCAGGCAGCTTTTCCAGATCACTGCCGGTGGACTAGCGCCGGGGCGTGGTCTGCGCGGGGTCCTTGCCGAGGCGTTGCATGACCTGCTGCAAGTCGTCCCAGGCCTGCCGCTTGGCGGTGGGGACCCGCAGGAGATAGGACGGGTGGAAGGTGGGCATGACGGCGATGCCGTGATAGTCGCGCCACTCGCCCCGTTCGCGCATGATGCTACGCCCCCCCAGCAGTTCGCGCAGGGGCACCGCACCCAGCACCACGATCACTTCCGGCTTGACCAGTTCGATCTGGCGGCGGAGATAGGGGAGGCAGCACAGCACCTCGTCCGGCTCCGGATTGCGGTTGTTCGGGGGACGGCACTTGACGATGTTGGCGATGTAGACCTCGTCGCGGCTGAACTGCATGGCCTGGATCATCTTGGTGAGCAACTGGCCCGCCTTGCCCACGAAGGGGATGCCCTGCTGGTCCTCGTCGAAACCGGGACCTTCGCCGATGAACATCAGGCGGGCGTGGATATCGCCCACGCCGAACACGGTCTGGGTACACCCTTGGCGGAGTTTGCAGGCCTCGCAGGAGGCAACCTTGGCCTGTAGTTCCTCCCAGCCCATTCCCTCCACCGGCAACGAGGAAGCGACCACCGGGGCGGCAGCTACCGGAGGCGGGGGAGGGGGCTCGGCCTTCGGCGGTGGCGGTGCCGCAGGGCGTGGAGCCGGGCGGGGCGGCGGCGGTGCGACCGACACGGTCGGGAGTGGCTTGGGGGACCGCCGGAAGTACGCTTCGGCCACGCCGGGGGACAGACTGACCGTCCGCACGCCCCGGCTTTGCCAGCGTTCGAGAATCCGTTGCAGTTCGGCGGTGAGGGAGGCGGACACCGGTCTAGCTCTCCACGTTCTCCATGGTCACCTTGCCGTCGCCCGGCGTCACCTCGCCGATGGTCCCGGCGGTGAAGCCAGCTTCGCCGATGAGCGCCAGGGCGCTGTCCACGGCCGCGGGCGGCACGAACCAGACCATGCCCACGCCCATGTTGAAGACGCGGTACATCTCGTAGGGATCGACCGTCCCCAGCTCCTGGATGAGCTGGAAGATGGGCAGGCCGGGAATGGCCGAAGCATCGAAGCGGACGCCGACGCCCTCGGGCAGAATCCGGGGCACGTTGTCGTAGAGTCCGCCGCCGGTGATGTGGGCGATGCCATCCAGGGCCAACCCGGTTTCCAGGGCGGTCTTGATGGCAGGCCAGTAGCAGACGTGGGGCTGCAGCAGGGCTTCGCCCAGGGAGCAGCCGAGCCCGGCGGGCTGGTCATGGACAGTCAGCTTCGCCTTCTCGAACAGCACCCGGCGGGCCAGGGAATAACCGTTGGTATGCAAGCCATTGGACGCGATGCCGATGGCCACGTGGCCGGGCGCGATCTTCTCGCCGGTGATGATGCGGTCCTTCTCGACCACGCCGGTGATGCTGCCCACCAGATCGTAGTCGTTGCCGTACATGCCGGGCATTTCGGCGGTCTCGCCGCCCAGGAGGGTCACGTTCTGCAACAGACAGGCGTCGGCAATGCCTTCGAGCACTTGCTCGTAGAGCGGGCTGCGCAGCTTGCCGATGCCGATGTAGTCCATGAAATAGACCGGCTCGGCCCCCTGCACCGCGATGTCGTTGATGCAGTGGTTGACGATGTCGTAGCCGACCGTGTCGTGCTTGTCCATCATGGCGGCGACGGTCAGCTTGGTGCCGACGCCATCCACGCTGGCCACCAGCACGGGCTGGCGGTACTTGCTCAGATCGAGCTGGAAGAGCCCGCCGAAACCACCGATGGGGGCCAGGGCCTCGGGGCGCCGGGTGGCGGAGATCTTGGCCTTCACGCTCTTCAGGAGATTCTGCGCCAAGTCGATGTCGACGCCTGCGTCGCGATAGGCGTTGCTTTGTCCCTGGGTGCTCACTGGCGATCCTCGAAATGTCGGGGTGCTCTTGCCGGACGCCGGATGGGGCGGACCGGGTTGCGATAGGTTCGGCCTCTACTATACTAGACGATTCGGGCTCCCGCAGGCCGCGCCCGCACACAAGGACCAGAATATTGTCGGAACCCATGGGAAATCAATCGGCCGCCACCACGCTGGCTGGCTATCTCGCCGACGCGGAACGGATTGCCGTGCTCAGCGGGGCGGGCATGTCCACCGAAAGCGGCATCCCCGATTTCCGCTCGGCCACCGGGATCTACGCCACGGTCACCAGCGAGGAGATCTTCGATCTGGATGCCTTCTGGCGGCACCCCGAGCGGTTCTACGAGTTCGCCCGGACCTTCTTCGGCGAGATGTGGGCAGCCACCCCCAATGCCGGGCACCGCGCCCTGGCCCGGCTGGAGCGCGAGTTCGGCAAAGAAGTGGATATCGCCACCCAGAACATCGACACGCTGCACCAGACGGCCGGTTCGACCCGGGTCCATCCGGTGCATGGGACCATCGAGACGGTTTCCTGCCTGCGCTGCGGAGCGCAACAGCCCACTCTCTCGATCCGATCCGAATTTGTGGCCGGCAAGGTGCCCCATTGTGCCTGCGGCAGCGTCTGGAAGCCGGACATCGTGTTCTTTGGCGAGATGTTGCCCGACCGGGCGGTGTCCGCCTCGCTCGCCGCCATGCGGCAGGCGGATCTGGTGCTCGTGCTGGGCACCTCGTTGGCAGTCTATCCGGCGGCGGCTCTCCCGAGCCACCGTCCCCGTTCCGCCCGGTTGGCGGTAATCAATCTGACCCCCACCCCGCTGGACCGCGAGGCCGATCTGGTCTGCCGCGAGCCGGTGGGCTGTATCCTGGGGGAAGCCGTGAACATGCTGGCCGCCGAGGCGCGGCCGGTCCAGGAGATGTAGCAATGAGCCGAATCGCATTGGTGACGGGTGGTACGCGCGGGATTGGTCTCGGCGTGGCCGAGAAACTGGCGTCCGAAGGTTGGGATCTGGCCCTGATGGGCATGCGTCCCGAAGAGGAACTGGGCGCGACGTTTGGCCTGCTGCGCGGCTACGGCGTGCGCGTGATCTACTGCCAAGGCAACGTCGCCGAAACGGCCGACCGCACCGCGGCGCTGGCCAAGATCCGGGCGGAGTTCGGGGCCCTGCATCTGCTGGTGAACAACGCGGGCGTGGCCCCCAAGGTCCGGGCCGACGTGCTGGAAATGACCGAGGAGAGCTATGATCGGGTGCTGGGCATCAACCTCAAGGGGCCCTTCTTCCTGACCCAGGCCGTGGCCCGCTGGATGGTCGAGCAGAAGGAGGCCGATCCGGCCTTCGCTGGTTATATCGTCAATGTCTCCTCCATCTCCGCCACCGTGGCCTCGATCAGTCGCG
>QKCY01000159.1 GCA_003245525.1 Victivallales bacterium
ATGCCACGAACTGGGGATCGTCGGTATGCCTGCCCGCGCGGCGGGGCTGCCCGTCGATATCCGCCACACCCATCCGGCGGGGGTATACCGCTTCAGTCAGTTGCCTCTCTCCACCAGCGAAAGCGGCGATGTGCTCGCCCGCGCCACGGTCCGTTGGCTGGAGGTACAGCGTTCCCTCGCCTTCATCCAGGACCAGCTCAACGCCCTACCCGGCGGCGACACCCTGGCTCCCCTCGCTCCGCTGGCCCCCTCCGCGCTGGTCGTCACCCTCGCCGAGGGCTGGCGAGGAGAGCTCTGCCACGTGGCCCTGACCGACGCGGCTGGGCGCTTCGCCCGCTACAAGGTGGTGGATACCTCCTTCCACAACTGGTCCGGCCTCGCCTACGCGCTCCGCGACCAGCAGATCTCCGACTTCCCGCTCTGCAACAAGAGCTTCAACCTGTCCTACTGCGGGGCCGACCTCTAGCCGCCCTTCCTGGAGACCGCAGATGCTCAAAGAAATCCTGGCCAGACTCCACCAGCGGCACCGCACCATCCGCTACCCCGACGCGCCACCCCCTCCCCTGCCCGACCGGCTCCGGGGACGGCCCGAGATCGACGGCAGCAAGTGCCCGGCGGGCTGCGACGCCTGCATCCAGGCCTGCCCCACCGGGGCCATCGCCCGGTCGGGCAAACTGCAGATCGATCTGGCGAAATGCCTGTTCTGCACGGACTGCATGGACGCCTGCCCCCAGCACGCTATCGTCTTCACCACCGACCATCGGCTGGCCTGCCGCCAGCGGGATGATCTGGTCGTCACCGATAGCCAGCAGGAACTGCAACTGGCGGCGGCACTCGACGACAAGCTACGCAAGCTCTTCGGTCGCTCCCTCAAGCTGCGCCAAGTCAGCGCCGGCGGCTGCAATGCCTGCGAGGCCGACATCAACGTGTTGGCTACGGTCGGCTGGGACATTGGCCGTTTCGGCATCCAGGTGGTGGCTTCGCCGCGCCATGCGGACGGCCTCATCGTCACCGGACCCGTCTCGCGCAACATGGAACTAGCCTTGCGCAAGACCTACGACGCCCTGGCGGAGCCCCGCATTGTTATTGTCGTCGGTGCCTGCGCCTGTTCGGGCGGTCCGTTCATCGACCACCCGGAGACCTGCAACGGCGTCGCCAACATCCTGCCCGTGGACCTCTACATCCCCGGCTGCCCGCCCCACCCCCTCACGATCCTGGACGGCCTCCTCCGCCTCCTCGGCCGACTCGAAGAGGGCAAGCGGTAGGGACTCGCAGTACCAGGCCAGGCCATCCCTTGCGGGATGGTGGGCCTTCTCCTCGGACTTCCAGTCTGGTCAGCCCCCGGAACCGCTCTCTCCTCCGCCACCCGGGCAGCGGTGCTGCCCGGGTGGCGGAGGAGGAAACGATGTGACCACGCTCAGTAGCAGGAAGCACGTTCCGCCTCCAGCGACAGGCTGTCCCCTCCAGCGGACAAGCCGCTGGCCGGGGGTCGATTGACGAGGCCTCCGCCACGGACAGATCAGCCGCTGGCCGGGGATCGGTTGACGAGCCCTCCGCCACGGACGGATCAGCCGCTGGCCGGGGGGCGGTTGACGAGGCCTCAGCCCGAGGCCTCAGCCACGGACAGATCAGCCGCTGGCCGGGGGGCGATTGACGAGGCCTCAGCCACGGACAGATCAGCCGCTGGCCGGGGATGACTCGGCTAGTGCTCCCCGCCGAGCCGTTACCCGGGCTATTCCAGGGCGGCGAAGTCGCCTGCCAGGAGGGCTTCCTTGAGGTCCAGATAGGTCCGGAAGTCGTCCCAGGTGACGTCGGGCTGGACCGTGTGGTCCACGGTGGGGATGAAGCCACCTTCCTCGATGAGGGGGATGAATTCGCGCAGGTGGGCGGCGATGGCGGTGCGGCCGCGGGGCAGGATGCGTTTGTCCACGCCACCCCAGAGCCGCAGGGAACGGCCGAAGCGCTGGCGCCACTGCTGGGGGCTGACCTCCGAGGCCCGCTCGATGGGCCAGATGGTGTCCACTCCCGCGTCGAGCAGGAGCGGAATCAGCATGGTGGGATCGCCGTCGCTGTCCACCGCGAAGGTGGTGACGCCGTGACTGCGGAAGAACTCCACCATCCGCTTGAGATGAGGGAAGATGAAGGTGCGGAAGGTGTCGGGTCCCAGCAGCGGGCCGCCTTTCATGGCCATGTCCTCGTTCAGCACGAAGCAGTCCACTTGGATGCGCTCCAGCACGGGACGACTGGTCTCGATGATGAAGTCGGCGAAGAACTCCATCATCTCGTGCATCAGGTCGGGGTAGTCGTACCAGGCGTAGGACAGATTCTCGGTGCCCATGAACTCCCGCGCCCGCCAGTAGAAGCCGTTGGCCGCACAGTTGCGCCCCAGGGTCAGTGGAAAGGTCCGTTGCTGCCAGCGGGCGATCTGGGCGTCGAGGTCCGTCGGGTAGCGCTGCGGAATCGCCGCCACCAGCCGCTCCTTCACCGCCGGGAAGTCCTCGGGACAATGTACGGGAAAGTCCAGGTACTGGTCCATGGACATGCGGGTGCCGTAGGTGGTCCCTTCCTTGAGCGCCTTGGTGACGATGCCCTTGGCGTTGCGGGCGATGACGCACTCGGGCGTGTCCTCGATGACCTCGGTGGAGAACGGGGGGACGAAGCCGTAGTTGACGGGGATGAACTCGCGGTGGTCGAAGCCCAGGGACGGC
>QKCY01000143.1 GCA_003245525.1 Victivallales bacterium
CGGGTGGTCTCGTAGGAGAGGGTGCGAAGCATACCAACGGGACCACTCACCGTGTGGAGGAGATCAGTATCCGTGACGTAGCCGTAGGTGAAGGTACCGGAGCCGTCGGCGACGGAGCCGTAGCGGCCCGTGTCGTCGAAGGCGTGGGTGGCGATCTCGGCTATGGTTCCGCCATTATAGAAGGAGTAGCCGGCGTAGCGTTTCAGGCTGTCGTAGGAGGGATCGAGATGGACGCCCGCTCCGTAGAAGGAGCTTGGCAGGGCTTCCGAGCTCAACTTGCCGAAGGTGCTGGACGCGGTGGAATAGGAGAAGGTGCGAGTGCCCGTAACGTCGGTCACCGTATAGGGACGCCCGGACCGGTAGTAGGTGTACGCCAGGTCGGGCGTGGAGTCGGAGTAGTCCACGCTGGTCAGTTGCCCCGTGCTGCTGTGGTAGCCGTAGGTGGTGACCAGCGGATTGCCGCCGACGGTGCGCGACCACGTGCGGGTGTGCATGCGTCCGGCGGCATCGTAGGTGTAGGACAGAGACAGGGGACGGGCTAATTCTGGCAGGGGACGGGCTAATTCTGGCAGGGGACGGGCTAATTCTGGCGGAGCGACAGGGGACGGGGCGGGCTAATTCTGGCGAACCCTGAGGGCTGCGTGTCGCTGCGTTTTGGGCTGGCTATGGATCGCACGCGCCGAGGTCGCGAGGCCGCGTCCCCTCCGCGTATGGCTCCGATCCAGTGCCTGTGCCGCTGCCAGGAGGGAGAGCCGTCAGGGTATCAGGGACACCGCCCTTGGCCGATGACCAGGTGGCGCGATCCCTAGCCGTCCCGCAGCGCCCGCCAGAGGGCCAGGCGCATCAGCGACTGGTCCCGGCAGGAGGCGTAGACCGGGCACTCCTGGCAGGAGTCCCATTGGGATTGGTCCACCAGCACGTGGCGGGCCTGGGCACCAATGCCCTGGCAGTCCACGCGCACGGTGAAGGCCTTGCCTTGGCAGGGCCGGTTGTGCTCCAGACGGTCCAGATCGGGCAGGATGGTGCCAAAACACTCAGGCTTGCTGGGCATGGGCGCTCCCTCCGAACCAGCCTTGGGTACGCAGGCAGAAGCGGACGAGCAGCAACATGACGGGGACCTCGATCAGCACTCCGACCACCGTCGCCAAGGCCGCTCCCGAGGAGAGGCCGAAGAGCATGGTGGCGGTGGCGATGGCCACCTCGAAATGGTTCGAGGCCCCGATCATCGCCGCAGGCGCGGCATCGTCGTAGCGCAGCTTCAGGAGCTTGGCCGCCACGTAGCCCAAGGCGAAGATCAGCAAGGTCTGTAGGAAGAGGGGAACGGCAATCCAGACAATGGTGAGGGGGTTGCCGAGGATCACCTCGCCCTTGAAGGAGAACAGCAGGACCAGGGTCGCCAGCAGGGCGATGATCGTGATGGGGGTGAGCACATGGAGGAAGCGCTCCCGGAACCATGTCTCGCCCTTGGCCCCGATGATCCACCGCCGCGACAGATAGCCCGCCACCAGCGGCAAGGCGACGTAGATGGCGATGGAGAGCAGCAACGCCTGCCACGGCACGGGCAGACGGCCCACGCCCAGCAGGAAGCCGCCGAGCACGCCGTAGAGCACGAGCATGGTCAGCGAGTTCACCGCCACCATCACCAGGGTCAGCCCGTCGTTGCCGCGGGCGAGGTAGCCCCAGACGAGGACCATCGCCGTGCAGGGGGCGATGCCCAAAAGGATGCAACCCGCCAGGTAGCTCCGCCAGAGTGGCACTTCGAGCATCTTGATGCCGTCGTGCAGCACCACGCTGCCCGCACCATAGGTGCCACCGACCGGCAGATCGAGACCGAAGGGCATCTTCACCAGATCCGTGGCCTCGGCCCCGATGACCCCGCGGAAGAGGAAGCCGAGGAAGAACAGGGCGATGGCATACATGGTGAAGGGCTTGATGCACCAGTTGAGGAAGAGGGTCAGCAGGACCGGTTTGCCGCTCTTGCCCGCCTTCACCACGCTGGCGAAGTCGATCTTCACCATGATCGGGTACATCATGAAGAAGAGGCAGACGGCAATGGGAATCGACACCACCGGCGCGCCGTTCACCGTCACTGCCATGCCATCAAGGGCCTTGGCCAGCCCCGGCGCAACCTTGCCCAGCACGATGCCCCCGACGATACAGAGCCCGACCCAGACGGTCAGGTAGCGCTCGAAGATACTGGTCATCTTCCGTTCGTTGTCTGTTGGCATAACCGATTCCATGATGGTTGGTTCCACTATTCCGTTACTTGGTAGTCGTACATTCGTTGCCCCGTTCCTCGGAGCAGCAGCAGTCGCCTTTGCGTCCCAGAGCCCGGTTGAGCAGCCCGGTGGCGCAGCCCACGCCCGCATCGACCGAAATGGCCGCCACGGGGCAGTTCCGCGCGCAGGCACCGCATTCCATGCAGGCATCCCGGTCCACGATCCGCGCCCGGCGGTCCTGGATGGCGAACACGGCGTGGGGACAGACCTCGGCGCAGCGCCCGCAGCCCACGCAGGCGGCTTCGTCCAGTTGCAGCGTCACCACATTGGCCAGATAGCGCAGCGCCATGGTTCACCTCCACCAATCCAGGGACCAGAGCGCCAAGCCGGCCAGCCCGGCGACGATCTGCCCCGGCACCGCCCGCAACTCCGCCTTGACCCCCGATTGCGAGGTGAAGGTCGTGCAGCCGGTGAAGTTCATGAACAGGAAAGACACGCCAGCCCCGATCCAGAGAACGCCGCCCAGGATCGGCAGGAGGCCCTGCACCATCCCGGCAGCGGCCAGGAGCAGGGCCAGAGCCGCTCCCAGCCCGGCTCCCTTCACCCAGAAGGCCCGGCCCGGAAGCCACGGCAGTAGAGCCGGTCCGAGCAGACAGCCCCCCAACCATGTTGCCAAGGCGGCGGCAATTCCGTGGCCGCCTGCCGACACCAGTTCTCCCGCCTGTCCCTGGATGATGCCCGGCAGCGCGCCGAGTACCAGGGCAACCACCAGCATGGGGACCAGATAGTGGCGCAGTTCGACCGGCGCCAGCACCAGCCGGTCCAGCAACGGGAAACCGATCCGGCGCATTTCCGGGGTCGCCAGTTCGCCATGGTCCAGGAACGCGGGCAGGTCCTTGGCCCGGATGGGACCGTAGACGACCCGGAACCCGGTTTCCTTGGCAACCGCATGGGCGGCTACGCCCGGCGCGCCGAGCTGGGGCAGGATGAGCTGCCGGTGGGTTACCCGCTCGGCCAGTCCAGTCGCGGCGACCCGGCCGACCAGTTCCGCCGTGCCGAACGTGCCCTTGCCCGCCGCGCACCAGACGTTGACGTTGGCCGTGTCGAGCACCAGAATCCACAGATCCCGTCCGCCCAGTTCCCGACGCAGGACATCGACGGTCAGCTTGTAGTTGGCGGTCACGAGCACGGGGGAGTCGGGGGTTGGCGTGCCCATGGCGTAGAGCCCCGGCGTCATCCCGTAGGCCATGCGGCTGAACCCCAGGCGGACCCGCACCATGCCCCAGGCATCCGCCCAACTCCAATCCGCAGTCAGAGGCCGTACCGGGGTTGCCGGCGAACAGCAGGTGGTGGCAGGAGGTTTGGAGCAGCAGCACGCACTCATGGGCGGCGGACCTTTCTACCGGTAGAGGGACTCCGGCAGGCTTTCGACAAAGACGCGGATCTCGTCCCGTACCCGGCGGTAGCAGTCGAGCTTGGCCTCGGGATCGGTCACCTCGGCGGCCAGCTTCGGGGGATCGGGGAAGCCCACGTGGACAACCTTGGCCCCGCCGGGGAAGAGGGGACAGGTCTCGTGGGCATGGCCGCAGACCGTGACCACGTAGTCGAACACCAGATCGCCGAAGTCGCTGGCCAGTTTCGAGCGGTGCCCGGAGATGTCCACGCCCGCCTCGGCCATGACCTTGACGGCGGAGGGGTTCAGCCCGTGGGTCTCGATCCCGGCGGAGTAGGCCTCGATCCGGTCCCCTTTGAGGTGATGCGCCCAGCCCTCGGCCATTTGGCTGCGGCAGGAGTTGCCGGTACAGAGGAAGAGGACCTTCGGTTTCTGGGTGGTAGTCATTCGATAGGGCTCCGGGAGAGGAAGGGAGTCAGCGGGAGGCGCAGGGGGTTGCGGCCAGCCGGGCAATGTCCCCCGCTACGGTTTCGTAATCGGCCAGACAGGTGCGGAAGCACGCCTGCAGGCAAGCGGCGAAAGGGGAGGCGGGAGGCGCCAAGCGGTAATGCATCCAGGTGCCTTCCCGGCGCGCTTCGACGAATCCGCAACTGCGCAGTACCCCGAGGTGCCGGGAGATCCGGAACTGCGGCGCAGCCAGCGCGTCGGCCAGCTTGCACACGCAGGTCTCGCCGTTCAGCGCCAGCAGGGTTGCCAGCCTCAACCGGGTCGGCTCCGCAAGGGCTTTGAGCAAGGCAATCTCGGAATCCATGGCGCTGTCCTTCATGCATATCTGCGCATATATGCATATATAGCCTTTGTCCCCCTTGGCGGCAAGACCGGAAGCGTGAGGATTCGGTTAGGCGGGGTCACGCCTAGATGGTCAGGCAATCCGCACCAGGTAGAGCCCGCCGCAGAGGACGAGGGCACCGCACGCCCAGCGGAGCCACCGGGTGCCGCTGGCATTCCCGTTCCAGTTCAGGTAGCGCTGCACCCACTCGCTGGAGGTCCCGGCCAGGACGATGACGGCGCAGTGCCCGACCCCATAGGCGGTCAGCAGACCGGCGGCAAACAGGGGGCGGCTGGCCCCCAGCTTGAGGGTGGTGGCGAGAACGGGTGCCATGTAGGCGAAGGTGCAGGGGCCTAGGGCGATGCCGAACACCAGCCCGAGCACGAAGGCGGCTCCGAGTCCGCGCCGGGTGGGGTGGATGCCGCCGGGACCGCCCCAGGGGGCCGGAAGCAGGTCGAGCAGGTGCATGCCCACCACCAGGAACACCAGGGCTACGAAGTAGTTGACCGCCGGTCCCACACTGCCCATCAGCCGGCCCATGGTCGCGGTCACCACCCCCAGTGCGGCGATGGTCGCCAGAATGCCGACACTGAAGCTGGTGGCGGTGGCGCATGCCCGGCGCGTGGTCATCTGCCCCTGGTCCTGGATGAACCCCACGATGAGGGGAATGCTGGCCAGATGGCACGGGCTGAGGATGATGCTCAGGACGCCCCACGCGGCGGCGGCCACCAGGGCGAGGAAAGCCCCTGTCTCCACCGTCGCGGTCAGCCGGGCGAAGAGTCCGGGGGATTCTGCGGGGGCCAGGGCCGGACCGACGGGGTAGCCAAGTTCCTGCCACTTGGCCAGGATCGCCTCCTTGGCGAAGAAGCCTTCGTGCCGGAACAGCTCCTGGCCGTCGGGGGCGAAGAGGATCTGGGTCGGGATGAGCTTGATGCCGTGTGCCGTCCCGACCTCGGGATGCTCGGCCACATCGACAAACTCCACGGCCAGTTGGTCGCCCACTTCGGTCCGTAGGGCGGCCAACACTTCCTCCATCTGCTTGCAGGCCTGGCAGGTGGTGGAACCCAGTTCGAGCAGCCGGGGCAGGGCAGAGGCGGTCGCTGCCGGCGCTACCGCCTCTCCCCGGTCGGTCTTGGATCCAGGCAAAGCCAGCCACAGTGCCGCTAGACACCAGACCAGGGCGACAATGCCCCGGCCCAGCCACAGACGTTGGGTGCTGGCTTCGGCCATCGCTACTTGGCGTCCTTCAGGAAGGTGGCAAGCTCGGCTTGGACGTACTTCACGAACTCCGCGCTGTTGCCCAGCCGGTCCCATACCTCGGTCAGCACCTTGGTGCGCACGATCTTGCCGTCCACTGTCTCGACCATCACCGGGAACTTGGGCTTGGTCTGGAAATCGGTGAGGTAATGCTGGTTTTCCGGCGGATCGATGTTGATGGACTCGAACGCGAGCCCGCCTGCCTTCACCAGCTCGGCGAAGGGACTGGTCACCTCGACCGTGCCCGGGACCTTTGTGTTCTCCCCCTTGCCCCCCATGACCGCGGCCCGGGACAGGGATTCGATGGAGTTGCAACTCAGGCAACGCCACGTGTTGTGCAGGTAGTAGACCGTGACCACCCGCCCCGGCTTGTCAGCCGCGCAGGCCAGCGCCGAAAGCAGAGCCAGAGCACCGAAGAGAACTCGTTTCATGGTAGGAACTCCTGTGGAAAACTGGAATGCTGGAATGCTGGAATGCTGGAATGCTGGAATGCTGGAATGCTGGAATGCTGGAATGCTGGAATGCTGGAATGCTGGAATG
>QKCY01000093.1 GCA_003245525.1 Victivallales bacterium
CATCTGGAGGCGGCAGGCTACCACATTGGCTACACCGGCAAGGGCTGGGGACCCGGCGACTGGAAGCGCTGCGGGCGTACCCGCAATCCCGCCGGCCCCATCTACAACGCCCGCAAGCTGACCCCGCCCGAAGGGACGCTGATTTCGCCCGTGGACTACGCCGCCAACTTCGCTGATTTCCTGGCGGCCCGCCCGGCTGGCCAGCCCTTCTACTTCTGGTATGGCGGCCAGGAACCCCATCGCCACTACATCCCTGGAGAGGGGCAACGCTATGGCAAGAAGCTGGAGGAGGCGGCCGACATTCCACCCTACTGGCCCCAGGAGGATGTGGTCCGGGCGGATATGCTGGACTACGCCTTCGAGACGGAATGGTTCGACCGGCAGCTCGGCTTGATGCTGGAGAAGCTGGAGCAACTTGGCGAGCTGGACAACACCTTGGTCGTGGTCACCTCCGACAACGGCGCGCCCTTCCCGCGGGTGAAGGGGCAGATGTACGACGACGATTTCCGCTTGCCCTGCGCCGCCATGTGGCCCGCCCGGATCAGGCCGGGCCGCCGGGTGGACGATCTGGTCAGCTTCATCGATCTCGGACCGACCCTTCTGGAGGCGGGGGGAGCCGCCCCCTTGCCGGATTCGCCCGGCAGGAGTCTGCTCGATGTTCTTCTGGCCGAGGGCAGCGGGATGGTGACCGACTACCGTCAGCGGGCCTACATGGGGCGCGAACGGCATGACATGGGCCGCGAGGGCGATCTTGGCTACCCGGTGCGCTGTATCCGCACCCCGCAATACCTCTACGTCCGCAACTTCGCGCCCGACCGTTGGCCCTCCGGCAATCCGGAGACCGGCTACACCAACTGCGACGGCTCGCCCACGAAGGACCGCATTCTGGCGCTCAAGGAGGAAGGCGACGAGTTCTTCTGGCAGCTCTCCTTCGGCAAGCGTCCCGCCGAGGAACTCTACGACATCCAGGCCGATCCCCACTGCCTGAAGGACCTCGCGGCCGAACCGGCATTTGCCTCAGTCACCGCGGTGCTCTGGCAGGAACTACAAGCCGAACTGCACCGCACGGGCGATCCGCGCATCGCCGGGGAGGGCGGCGTCTTCGAGACCTACGAGTACATCGTGGACGCTCCCCATTCCTGGGCGCACTACCTGAAGGGCGACTGGCAGCCCCAGGCGTACTGAATCGGTAACTCTCTTCTAACTGTTTTCAGATACCGTGCGGGGGTTGCAGAATCGCGTGGGCGAAGGTATGTTTTGGGCTCGCAAAGCAGGCAGCGCCCTGGCGATGCCGCATACGCGAAGTGGTGATGCCGATTCGGACTCCTCCGTGAGTCTTTGGATTACAGATTCTGTGTTTAGTCTCGCTGTGTAGTAACAGCCATCAACCCCCCAAAGGAGTCTTCCCATGACCATCAAGATTGGTATCAACGGTTTCGGTCGTATCGGCCGCAACGTCTTCCGCGTGATCCACACGGGCGATGCGGATATCGAAGTGGTCGCCATCAACGACCTGGTCTCCCCCGACGCCCTGGCTCACCTGCTGAAGTACGACTCGGTCATGGGTCGCTTCCCCGGCAAGGTCGAGGCTGCTGCCGACGGCATCATCGTCGATGGCAAGAAGATCGTCGTCTCCGCCGAGAAGGATCCCGCCAACATCAAGTGGGGCGAGTACGGCGTCGACATCGTGCTGGAGTCCACTGGCTTCTTCCGTGACCGCGCTGGCATCTCCAAGCACCTCGCCGGCGGCGCCAAGAAGGTTCTGCTCTCGGTTCCCTCCAAGAAGTCCGACGACGTGGATGCCACCATCGTCTACGGTGTGAACCACAGCACCCTGAAGGCCACCGACAAGATCGTCTCCAACGCGAGCTGCACCACCAACTGCCTGGCGCCGATCGCGAAGGTTCTGCACGAGACCTTCGGCATCAAGTCCGGTCTGATGACCACCATCCACAGCTACACCAACGACCAGAAGGTCATCGACGCTCCCCACAGCGACCCCCGTCGCTCGCGCAGCGCCGCGGTCAACATGATCCCGACCTCCACCGGCGCCGCCAAGGCCGTCGGTCTCGTCATTCCCGAACTCAACGGCAAGCTGAACGGCACCTCCGTCCGCGTTCCCACCCAGGTTGGTTCGCTGGTTGACCTGGTCGCCGTGCTGAATGTCGAGGAAGTGACCAAGGACGAGGTCAACGCCGCCCTGAAGGCTGCTGCCTCCAAGTGCGTCTGCGAAGGCGGTCTGTCCGGCGTTCTGTACTACTGCGAGGACCCGATCGTCCTGACCGACATCATCGGCGATGCCCACACCAGCATCATCGACAGCCTGGAGACCATGGTCATCAACAAGAACATGGTCAAGGTCATCTCCTGGTACGACAACGAATTCGGCTACAGCAACAAGTGCGTCGAGCTCATGAAGCTGATGGCCTGCTAACCATCCTTCGGGACGGTTTCTGACTCAACGCCCCGGTTCGCTCTCCTGCGGACCGGGGCGTTCTCTTTTACTGGTGCAGGGTCCGGATACGGCGGAACTCCCCGGGGGTGAGTCCCCGGTGGGCCTTGAAGAACTTGCCGAAATGCGTGCAGTCGGTGAATCCCTCGTCGCCAGCGATCTCCTTGCAGGTGGCGTTGCTGGCGAGGAGGCGTTCGCAGATCCGTTCCAGGCGCAGTTCGTTGTGGTAGCTCATCGGCGTTGTTCCCCGCAGGCGGCGGAAGGCGCGGCAGAGGTGCTCTGGCGTTACGCATAGCCGGGCTGCCACGGCTCCGAGGCAGAAGGGCCTTCCGGTCTGGCCGCGGATGAGTTCCTCGGCCTGCCGGACCAGCTCCTCGCTCCTGCCGCCGCCGGTCTCGGTCTCGCTGGCCCGGATCAGTTCGCCGACCAGTCCGGTACAGAGCTCGAAATGCCGCGAGGCGTCGAGCCTCGGTCCGGGGGTGGATTCGGTGTCGAGCAGACAGCAGAGGCGCTGCACGGCTGGATTGCTCTCGCCAAGCTGGAATACGGGTCCCTGCCGGGCCACCAAACGGGACACCAGTTCGGTCATCCCCACGAAGACCGCGTAGACGAACGCCCAAGGCTCGTTCCCGTCGGGGGGATAGAAGTAGCTGAACCCCGGATCGCCCAGATCATAGCAGAAGGCCTGGCCGGGTCCGACCGGACAGGTCCCGCCAGCCCATTCTAGGCAACCGGTTCCGCGCAGGCTGAACTGGAAGACGGCGCGCGACGCGTGGCTTCGGCGGCTGCCGTCCCAGCGATAGGCCGGAGTTGTCACTTCGTCGCTGCCAGCATAGAGCAGGCGAGGCAGGCCGTCGGGCTGGGCCGGGGTTCCGAAATGGAGCCATCGTGTCTTCATGCGTGAGATCAATATCATACCACAAATGCATATTACCGCCGATTGTTCTGAAGACAGGCACGGCTATTCTGGTGGTGTCGAGATCAATCAAAGGGAGATACCCCATGGATATCGAACGGAATCCGCGTACGACCCTGGCCCCCGCCCCCGCCTGGAATGCTGGCGCTCCGGCCATCCATGGGCCCGACGTCTACGGAGCTTCGCCCGGCAAGGAGTTCCTCTATCTGATCCCGACCGTGGGGGAGCGTCCGGTTCGGTTCTCGACCGAGGGACTGCCACCCGGACTCGCCGTCCAGGAGGATGGGCGGATCGCCGGGCGGGTGGCGTCGCCGGGGACCTATCGCGTTCTCCTGGCAGCGGAGAACCGGCACGGGCGCGCCGAGAAGGAACTGACGGTCGTCATCGGCGAGGATGCCTTGGCCCTCACTCCGCCCATGGGATGGAATAGCTGGAACTGTTTCCGCAGCGAGATCGACGAGAACAAGGTCCTGCGGATTGCGGAGGGCATGGTTGCCTCGGGCTTGGCGGCCTACGGCTACAGCTACGTCAACCTGGATTCCGGTTGGCAGTCGGGGCAGCGGGGCGGTCGTTTCGGCTCCATCCTGCCCCATGCCGGTTTCCCGGATATGGGTAGGCTCTGCGGGAAGGTCCACGCACTGGGGCTGAAGTTGGGCATCTACTCCGGTCCCTACGTCGTTCCGTGGGGAACCAAGGGATGCGGTTCCACATCCGGTCGGATCGACACCCGCTTCGCGGGCCGGTTCGACCATGAGCGGAAGTACATCGGCCTCCACAAGCACGAGGCGGAGGATGTGGCCCAGTGGGCGGACTGGGGCATCGACTACTTCAAGTACGACTGGGCGCACACCGACATGGAACTGGCGGGCCGCATGGGTCGGGCCCTGCGCCAATGCCCGCGCGACATTGTCTACAGCGTCACTACCAGTGTCCGGCTTGCCGATGCCGCGACCGCGGCGGATCTGTGCCATCTCTGGCGGGCCAACGCGGACACGGCCCCCACCTGGGAATCCGTGGTCAAGAATGGCTTTGGCAACGAGGCGTGGAATCCTTTCATCGGGCCGGGGCACTGGTTTGACCTGGACATGACTGCTTTGCTGCCCCGCGACGGCAAATGCCTGACGGAGACGGAGCAGATCGCCTGCTTCACCTGCTGGGCGATCCGTCCCACTCCGCTGTTGGTGGACTGCCGCCTCGACCAACTGGCCGACTTCACGCGAAGCCTGCTCTGCAACGAGGAAGTGCTGGCGGTCAACCAGGACGTGCTCGGTCTGCCGGCGCTGGCTGTGATCCGGCAGGATGGCTGGGAGGTCCAGCTCAAACCTCTGGCCGACGGCGGCTATGCGGTGGGGGTGTTCAACCTTACGGAAGAGGCGGGGATCTCGCCCGAACTGGTCTTCGCGAAGTTCGGACTGGATGGCGGCATCCGGGTCCGGGATCTGTGGGCCAAGCAGGATCTGACCGGTCGCCGCGAGAGCCTGTCCGTCCCGGTCGAGGCCCATGGGGCCAAGCTGTTCCGGGCGGTACCGTAGGTCCCTCTTGCACCCTGGCGGCGTCCCGCTATCTTCCCAGAGTCGCTTCTCGTTTCAGCCTCGTCAGCAAAGGTGACTCTGCATGATTGGTTCCGCGTTGTCTCGTTCGTTGCTTCTCTCTCTTTCCGTCTCGGGGTTGGCGCTGTGGGGGCAACAGGAGGACAAGGCCATGGCCGATGTTCCCTATGCGGTGTGTGCCCATATCAGCCGGGGTGGCGAGCATACTGTCGCCCGGGAGGAACTGGCGCGGATGAAGGCGGCCGGGATCGGCTGGGTACGGACCGATTTCGACTGGTCTGGGGTCGAGCGCAAGCAGGGCGAATGGAATTTCGCCCAGCTCGACGAGACCGTGCAATGGGCCGAAGACGCCGGGATCAAGATTCTCCCCATCCTGGACTACGACGTGGCCTGGGCCAGCCCCGCCTACCAGCATCTCGACCTGTGGCGCGACTATGTCCGCCGGGTTGTCACCCGCTACAAGGACCGCATCCGTCATTGGGAGGTCTGGAACGAGCCGAACCTCCAGGGCGCCTGGCGGGACAAGCCCGACGCGGCGAACTACACCAAGCTCCTGGAAGCGACCTATCGCGAGATCAAGGCCATCGATCCCAGCCTGACCGTCCTCAGCGGCGGCTTTGCCGGGATTCCCTGGGACTACATCGAGGGCATCTATGCGGCGGGCGGCGGCGCGTTCTTCGACGCCATGAACATTCATCCCTACCGCTACCCCACCCGCCCCGAGCAGGGCAAGCTCTACGAGGATATCGAGCGGTTGCGCGGGATCATGGCGAGCCATGGGGACCAGGACAAGCCCATCTGGATCACCGAGATTGGCTGGCCGACCCATGCCGATCCCGCGAACACCGGCAGCCTGATGCGGGGGATCGTCCAAAGCGGCCTCCAGGCCATCGACCCGGCCCGGAAGCAGTGGAACGTGGCTCTGCTCGACGATCCGGGCTATGCCCGGAACTGCACCGAAGAGGACGCGGATGCCGTGCGCGCCATGTTCGCCCCGCAGACGGTGGGCAAGGTGGCACTGACCGAGCTTGCCGCGCTGGATCCCGCGATCACGCAAGTGCTCGTGATGCCGCCCAACGAGGCCTTTCCAGGGCCCGCCTTCGCCGCCATTGAGAGCTACGTGCGGCGGGGCGGCGTGGTGGTGCTCTGGTTCGGGGTGCCGCTCTACTACGAGATGAAGCAGACGGACAAGGGCTGGGAACAAGCCGGGGCGAGCGAGGACTTCCGCAAGCGCCTGCACATCGCCTGGGAGGCCTGGTGGACCAAGGACGGCGTGCCGAAGGAGATCAAGCGTGCCCAGGCCGGTCCGGGTTGGAACG
>QKCY01000050.1 GCA_003245525.1 Victivallales bacterium
ACTCCCGGCTACCTGCTGAACAACGCGGGTCAGGGGATGGAGATCGGGTTCGATGTGGGCAACAGCCCGTGCGAGCTGGTCGATGCGTTTCCGGGCGTGATCGACGAGGTCCGCATGTACCACGCGGCCCTGACCGGGGACGACATCCGCCAGCAATACGAGCGCGAGAAGTAGGGGAACCACCGTGAAACTGAGTCGCTCCATCGCTCTTCTTGCTTTGCTCCTCGGCCTGCGCGCGGTTGCCCAGACGCCCGAAGCGTTGGCGGATGCCGCCACCCTTGCGACTGCCTGCGATGCGGCGGGCGGCATTTGTGTACTGGTCGGTCCCGAGAATACGGATCTGGCCCTGGCTTTTGCCAAGCAGGGCCCCTTTGTGGTCCAGTGCCTGGCCATGACGCCGGAACGGCGCGATGCCTTGCGGCAGGACATCCTCGCGCAGGGGCTCTACGGCACGGTGTCGGTCGAGTTGTACACGCCCGGACGACTGCCCTACCGGGAGAATCTGGTGAATCTGGTGGCGGTGCAACCCGGTATCGAGTTGCCTCCGGCGGAGGCGTTCCGGGTACTGGCTCCTCTTGGTTTGGTGGCGTACCGGCAGGAAGCCAATGCTGCCTATTCGGCCCAGATTGAAGCCCAGGGCGCAAAGCCGCAGGCCGGCGACCGCTGGCTCACGGCGATCAAGCCCTGGCCGTCGGAGATCGACGAATGGGGGCACTACCTGCATGGCGCGGACGGCAATCCCGTGGCCCAGGATACGGTGGTGGGACCACCACGCCGCTATCAGTGGCTCGGCGAACCCCGTTGGCAGCGGTCGCACGAAACGGATTCCAGCATCAGCACCATCGTTACCTCGCGGGGACGGCTGTTCTATATCAGCGACGAGGCTCCGATCAGCCTGGCCGGGCAACACGCCCTGCCGGACAAGTGGTGTCTGGTAGCTTGCGACGCCTTCAACGGCACGCCGCTCTGGAAGGTGCCGATCCGGCGCTGGGGTTGGCGCGAGTGGAAGTCTTCGTGGTTCAACACCCGTCCCGGCGACATCCCGCTGAACATTCAGAAGCGGCTCGTGGCGGTGGGCGACAAGGTCTACATCACTCTGGGCTATCATGCGCCGGTGAGCCAACTCGACGCCCGGACGGGCGAGATTCTCCAGACCTACGCCGCCACCGAGGGGGCCAATGAGATCCTGGTGCTAGACGGCGTGCTCTACGCTTCGGTGGTGACCGGCGATCGCTTACGGGTGATGGCCCTGGATACGACTACCGGCACGGTCAACTGGCGGAGCGACAAGACCTACGCCGGGACGGTGATGGACTACATCAAGTGGAAAGAAATGGGGGGCAGCACCCCGCCCGCCAAGCTCGATCCCGCCGCCAATCTGGCCACCGATGGCCGGACGGTGGCCTTGGTGGACGGTCCCAACGTGGTCGCGCTCGACGGCAAGACCGGTAGGGAACGCTGGTCCACGCCCTTCCCGCACGATCCCGCCGACGCGACCGCTGGGGGTATGCAGGCCAAGGACAGCACCTGGGTGGGGTCCATGATCCTGGCCAACGACACCGTGATCCAGGCCAGCCCCAACCAGCTTGCGGGTCTGGATGCGATGACCGGCAAGGTGCTTTGGCAGCAGCCCAAACGCTACATCGGGCACTTGTGGTACGAGTGGAAAGACATCTTCGTGATCGACGGTCTGGTCTGGACCTGGGGACCGGAACTGGAACGGGCCGAGATCGGCAAGGGCAAGAACGCCCAGCACTCCGTCTTCCCGACTGTGCTCAAGGGCTACGATGTGCGGAGTGGCGAGGAGAAGCGGCAAGTGGCTCTGGGGCCCACCTTCGAGGCCAATCATCACCATCGCTGCTACCGCAACAAGGCCACCACCCGCTACGTGATTGCCAGCCGTCGCGGCAGCGAGTACGTGGATTTGGCCGGTGGGCCCCACACCATCGACAACTGGATTCGCGGCACTTGTCACGTGGGCATGATGCCCGCCAATGGTCTCCAATACGCGCCGCCCCATCCCTGCCAGTGTTACATCGAGGAGAAGCTGAACGGCATGAACGCCGTGGCTCCGGCCGCCTCTCCCGTCTCCGCGCCTGCCGATCCTACGCCTGCCTTGGTGCAAGGCCCCGCCATTGTAGCATGGGAGGTCGTTCCCGCCGGGAGCGAGGACTGGCCCACCTTCCGGCATGACAGTTTGCGTAGCGGAGCCTGCGAAACGACCTTGCCTGCTGGGCTCGCGCCTCTCTGGCAGGTGACGGCGGGGACCAAGCTGACCCCGCCGGTGGCAGCCAATGGGCTGCTTCTGGTGGCCGATTCGGACAGCCATCGGGTACTGGCACTGAATGCGGGCGACGGCACGCTCCGCTGGCAGTTCGTGGCGGGCGCGCGGGTGGACTCGCCGCCTACCTATTACGACGGCCGGGTGATCTTCGGTTGCACGGACGGCTTCGTCTACTGCCTCCGGGCAACGGACGGGGAACTGGTCTGGCGTTTCCGGGCTGCCCCCGAGACCCGGCTGATGGCGGCTTTCGGCCAACTGGAATCGGTCTGGCCGGTGAGTGGCAGCGTGCTGGTGCAGAACGACCGGATCTACTTCGTGGCGGGACGTAGTTCGCAGCTCGATGGCGGACTTCAGCTCTGCGCCCTCGATCCGGCCACCGGCCAGATCATCAAGCAGACTGCCGTGACCGGGCCCTTCTATAGTTCGGACACCATCGAAGAGAACTTCGGCCTGCCCCAGGGCAAGTTGCCCGACATTCTGGTGGGAGACGGCGAGCACGTCTTCATGCGGACCGCCGTCTATGACGGTGACCTGCAACCGGCCAAGGGTGCGCCGCCGCAGAAGGTGCCGGGCGGCTATCTCGACGACACCTACTTCAAGCGCATTCCCTGGAACTACGGCGGTCAGTACGGTCGCCTGCTGGTCCACAACCGCGAGGTGATGGCCTGCATGCGGCAGTTCGACTCCTTGCGCGGACTCGACCCCACCGTGTTCTTCACGCCGGGCAGCCAGGGCTATCTGCTCTTTGCCAAGAGCACGGCGGAGGGCGGAAAGAGCTGGCAGCGGCGGATTCGGGTGCGGATTCGGGCCATGGCTCTGACCACAAACCAACTGGTGGTGGCAGGGCCGCCCGACGACATTCCGCAGGACGACCCATTGGGCAGCTTCGAGGGCCGCAAGGGCGCACACTTGCAGATTGTGGACGTGGCGACTGGCACGGACCAAGCCACTTTCGAGCTCGCGGCACCGCCCGTGTTCAACGGTGTTGCCGTGGCCGCCGGGAACCTGTATGTGGTGGGCGAAGATGGCACGGTGAGTTGCTACGGGGCTCCCTAGCGTGTTGCCCGACGCCGCCATTGCTCCCTATGTGCTCCGCCCGACGGCGGACCGGGCCACGATCCGCTGGGGCAGCGAGGCCAAGGAATCGGCCATTGAGCTCCGGGACGGGGATGCCCGTTGGACAGTCCTCGGCGAGGATCGCGGGGATGGATTGTTCGAGGCGAGACTCGACGGTCTGCGGCCAGGAGTGCGTTACCACTACCGGCGGGTCGGGGTCGAGGAAATCCGTTCGTTTCGGACCGCTTCCTCCGAATTCTCTTTGGTCGTCTTCGGCGATCCACAGAATCATCTGCACTATCCCGAAGCGGTAGCGACCATGGTTGCCCTGCAACCGGATCTGGCTGTTGGGCTAGGCGACTACGTCGGTGCCAGCGACGGGACCAGCTATCGCCGTTTCCTGCATCTGAGCGAGCCGTTGCTGGCGACAACGGCCTTGCTGCCCGTACCCGGCAACCACGACTATCGGCGGCACAGTTCCCCGTTCCCGGAGGAGAACGACAGCGAGGTTTTCGACCGCTACTTGGGGGACGGCAAGGGGAACCAGGTGTCCCTCTCGTGGAGACCGGTTCGCCTGCTGGGGCTGAACTACCCGGACCGAGGAACGTGGACCCTTGACTGCCCTCGGGCCCAGTGGCTGCGCACGCAACTACGAGAAGCCCGGTCGGCAGGCCAGCGGGCGGTGTTGTTCCAGCATTGTCCCTGTTTCACTTCGACCCGGATCACTTGGGCCGTGGACGACCGGGTGTTGCCTGTTCTGCTCGGCGAGTTTGCCGACGTGGTGCTGGCCGATCTCGGTGGCCACATCCATACCTACGAACGCAGCCGGTATCCTGATCGCCCGGGCGTTCCCTTCATCACCACCGGGGGGGCGGGCGAACTCTACGACTACCCGGTGGACGTGTGCCCAAACCCATACCAGATTGTGGCGGCGGACCGCCTGCATGTCTGTCGGTTGCGGGTTCGCGCCGAGGGCATCACGGTTGCGGCGGTCGCTCTGGATGGTCAGACCTTCGACGAATTCGGACTGTAGGAGAGAGCATGAGTCGGCACGACGTTTTCTGGCAGGCCCATCGGGGTGGCGGTGGTCTGGAGCGGCCTGACAACACCCTGGCTTCGGCCCGGCATGGTTGGCAGTTGGGCGGCATTCCCGAGTTCGACATCCGGACCACTCACGACGGGGTGATCTTCTGTCTGCACGATTCCACCCTGGCCCGCACCACCAACGCGCCGGAAGCCCTGCGCTCCCGTCCGGCGGGCGAGCTGACCTGGGACGAGATCGCGCCTTGGGATGCGGGGCTACCCTTCGATGCGCAGTATGCGGGTGAGCGGGTGCCGACTCTGGCCGAGGTGTTCGCCGACATGGCTGGGAAGCCGGAGCGCTTGGCCTACCTCGATATCAAGCAGGTGGACTTGGCGCAGTTGGCCGCTCTGATCGACGGGTACGGTGTGGGCGCCCAGTTGATCGTCTGCAGCCCCAAGCGCGAGCAGTGCGCCGACCTGCGGGGATTCGCCAAGGGCGTGCGGACGATGCAGTGGATCGGCGGCTCGCGGGAGCAGATTCTGGCCACCTTCGCGGACACCGTGGCGGCTAGTTTCGCGGGGCTGGATCAGGTCCAGTTCCACCTCAACGACGCGCCTCCCGGCGACTGGCCGTGGACGCTCACCCCCGACGACCTGTGCCAAGGGCTGGCAACCTGCGCTGCCGCCGGGATCGACCTGGAAGTGCTGCCCTGGCGCTTCACGCCTGCGGGCATCCACGCCTTGCTCGACCTCGGCCTGCGCTGGTACGCCACCGACGAACCCACTCGCTTTGCCGCTGCGGTTGCGGCTTGGCAGCCAGCTTCGTAACGCCCTGCGGCCAGAGGACGGGGCATTGGTTCGCCCTCCAAGGAGGGCAGGTCTTGCCGCCGTCTGCCGCATTCCCAGTCAAGCGTGGGAGCCGCCTCCGTGCGGCGATCCGCTCCGGCTATGCGGCGGCGGGAGCCGGAGGCCGAGCGCTCCATCGCCGCACGGAGGCGGCTCCCACTTTTCCATCGGCATGCATGCAGAGCTTCTGGAAGAGAGCAAACGTCCGGGCAAGGTGCGGTCGGACACACGATCCATTCGGGGTTGGTCTAGCCAACCCTTGGCCCCGCCCACAGGACGGGGGACTCCAATTCCTACGCTAGAGGATGGCCTTCTGGGCCAGCAGCGCGGTGCGCAATGCCCCGGGGTCCAACTGGCAGGTGGGGGTGGAGGTACCCGCGCAGAGGGCGGCGGCAGTGCCCGCCGCTTGTCCCATGGCCATGCATTGGGCCTGGACGCGGAGCGTGGCGAAAGCCTGGGGTTCGGCAGCCGCCAGGGCTCCGGCAACCAGGAGATTGGGGCAGCGTTGCGCAACCAGGCAGCGGTAGGGGATCGCGTAGGGTTTGGTGAGGAATTGCACCTGCTGGCCACTGCTGCCGGGCAAATGCCGGTCCACCGGATGGGCTCCCCAGGCGATGGTGTCGGGGAACGCGGGCGGATCGAACACATCGTCGCCGGTCAGCCGGTAGTCGCCATTGAACTCCCGGCTCTCGCGGTATCCTGCCGTCGTCGCGGTCTCTTGCAGGAAACAGCGGGCGAAAGCGGGATGGGCACTGCGGAAAACCTGGATGATGGGCTGGATGTCCCGGCGCATGGCGATCTCGGCTTGGCTGAAGTCCACCGGATCGGTCACCTCGCCGCCATAGCGGGTGCAGTTCACGCTGACCTGTCCGTCGCGGATCACGCTACCCCATACGGCCCACGGTCCACCGAAACGGGAGAGCAACCCTTGCTCCGCCGCTGCGGCCAGTTCCCGGTGCAGTGCAGCGTGGGAGTACTTCACGCCGTCTTCGGCCATGAGGAGCGTCAGTTGGGTGGTATCGAGACGAAGATCAAGGAAAGCGGCTGGTTGTACTCGGGCGTGTTGCGTTTGCGCCAGAGGTCCGGCCGACCAACGATCAGGCTGCCGGTGCCCGTGCAGTCGATGAAAACCTGGGCCTCGATGCCAAGGCTCGTGCCTTCGGAGGTGACCATGGTCCGGTGCAGGCGGTCCGCGTGGAAGTCCGTTCCATAGACGGTGGCGTGGAACAGGGGGCGGACGCCAGCCTCAAGCAGCATGTCCAAGGCCACCTGCTTGTAGGTTTCCGCCGCAAAGGGGACATTGCCGCTGGGCAGGTCGGAGATGGCCCCGCCCGCCGCGTGCAGGCGGTCGACAAACTCCAGCGGGATGCCGCCGACAATCCGCTTCCCGGCGAAGTTGAACTTCGAGATGGGGCCCACAAGACCAGCGGTCGCCATGCCGCCGGGGAAGCCGTACTTCTCCACCAGAACCGTGTCCGCACCACGCCGGGCGGCGGCGATGGCGGCGATGAAACCAGCCGGTCCACCGCCGCAGACACAGACGTCGGCATGCATTGTCGCAGAGGAAGGCATGGTCGCCCTTTCAGCCGCCGAGGGGGAAGGGGCCGTCGGCGAAGATGCGGTTCGGGGTGGTCCACCGGATCCGGGCCAGCAGCACGTTGCAGGCAACGTCCCGTCCGGTCCGGTCCCACTCCGGGACGGTGACCCAGCTTTCGTCGGGCGAGACCGTGTAGACCCGGAAGTTGCCCATGGGGTAGCCTCGGCTGGGGAAGATGGTCTGCTCGGTGGCGCGGATCAGAGTCTGGTTCTCGGGATCGATCCGGGCCACGTACAGGGGGGCGCGGTAACGGAACACGCCTTCGCCTTCCGGCCCGATCCGGGTATAGACCAGGAACAGCCCGTCGCTGTGGGCCAGGAACTTGGTCATCGTCTGCTCCATCGGGATCGGGGTTCCATCGTCCCACCGCCAAGGCTGGGGCTTGGACCAGTGCAGACCGTCCTGGCTGGCGGCCACGTGCCCGTATCCATCCTGGGCTCGGAGAGTCATCAGGAAACCGCCGCTCCAGGCGGCGACGCTGGGTTCGACAAAGCCCCGGGGCACCGAGTGGGTTTGCAGGTTGCCGATGGCGACCGGGATCAGTTCCCGGCCATCGAAGGTGCAGCGGGCCGTGCCGATCCAGCGGACCGAGTTCCACCCCGCGTAGTCCTTCACCACCGAGAAGGGCAGAAGTACGTCTCCGCCGGGCAGTTCGAGGGCTTGGCAGGGGGACGTGCAGGGCTTGGGTTCGCCGTCGATCTCCAACTGGAAACTGGACCACATCGCGAACTCCTGGTCCGCCGGGTGGTAGGTGGAATAGGCGATGGCGAGATGGCGCACATGGTCGTCGAGCTTGCCTTCCCGGTGGCGGACCACGCCGCCGATGCCGAGTCCGGTCTGGGTGTGCCGGTGCCAGCCCCAAGCCAGGCTGGGGACGAACTCGTAGCCGTCCGCGTCGGTGAGGCGGCCTAGCTGGGGAGGGAGGTCCCGCTCCAGCCAGTCCTTCCACCAACCCTCCACGTCGCCGGCCGGGGGGACCGGGCTGTTGGGCAGGAAGTCGAACTCGTGCTGGATGCTGTCGCCGCCCTTGCGGTCCGATTCCGCCAGGAACACGTGATGGCAACGGGGCGAGGTCCCCGGTTCCAGCAGGAGATTGGGCCCCAGCCAGAGTCCGGAGTGGGCCTCGCCCGGAACCAGGACATGGGGCTCGATGGTGGCAATGGGCACGGTCTC
>QKCY01000397.1 GCA_003245525.1 Victivallales bacterium
AGGGGCGGGGGAACCCTCGTTCTGGCGGGGACCTGTGGGAGTCGGCTGGGCGAACGCGGCAACTTCGCTCCGTGTCCGCCGGGGACCGGGCTCGGAGCTTTGGCGGCGGCAGGCCAACTGGGCCAAGGGCGCGTCGTGACCGTGGCCGAGGACCCAGGCGACGCATTCTACCAAGCCAAGGAGGAACGCCCCGAACGGCTCGCCGGGTTCGCGCAGATCCTGGCATCCGTCCCTGCCCTACTGGATGCGCCCACGGTGTCGTGGAAGGTGGGGCTCACACCCTACGTCGCGCCAAACCGGCTGTTCGTGGACGTGAACAACACGGACATCGACCTGGCGACGGACACCATAACTTCCACGCCGCCGCTCCGTTTCGCCGTCGCCCTGCCACCGGATTTGCAGGGGAAGCAGCTCCGCGCCGAAGTCCTATCGCCGGAACCGGCTCCCAAGGCAGAGGCGACGATCCGGGAAGACGGATACGCGGAGGTGAGTCTCGGGCCGGTGGAGGTCTACGCGAGCGTACTCATTACGCCGGTGGCCGCCGGGATCCCGCGCCGCTGAGTCCGATGGGGCGGCCATCCAGTGGGCATGGCGCGGGCACGTGCCAGATCTGAACGAACACCGATTTTACAACTGTCGGTTTGTCTGGTGCCTCGTGCCACTGGTATTGTCTTGCGTGGCCCAGGTGTCCGTCCGTGTGCCGTAGGGATTCCACGAAACGAGATAGGGGCAGAGACCATGAGCGAGCAAGGCGACAACGACGAGGCGGTGGCGGCGGTCTACCAGCACGCGGCTTCCCTGGTGCGGGACGGCAAGTCCCGGGACCAGGTCAAGGCGGATCTTCTTTCCCAGGGGCTGGACGAGGAGAGCGCGGGCATCGTGACCAGGAACATCTTCGAGATGCGCAAGAAAGCCTACTCGGAGGAAGGCCGGAAGAACATGCTGCACGGCGCGCTCTGGTGCATCGGTGGCATCGTGGTGACGGCGGTCACCTACAGCGCCGCGCGGGGCGGGGGCACCTATGTGGTGACCTGGGGGGCGATCATCTTCGGTGCCGTCCAGTTCTTCCGCGGGGTCGGCCAGCTCAACGGCGGCGACTAGGCGTTCTGGCAGGGCCTGGCGCGGCGGTGTATGGTGGTTCGGCTCTGTTCCGGGCCGAAGACCAATTGTCTGCGTGAGGAGACACCGCCATGTTGGATCCAGACCGTAGAGAACACCGCGATACCCGCTCGCTACTGCGGGTGGTGGGACCGCTCGTCGTGGGGGCCGGCGCCCTCTTCCTCATTGTCGCGATGGTGGATTTCTTCGCCGCTTTCGGGACGATGAGGGCTCCGCGCCTCTTCTGGTGCGCTTTTGTCGGCATCCCGCTGCTGGCGTTCGGCTCGGTCATCTGCAAGTTCGCCTTCATGGGCAGCGTGATCCGCTACATGGCCGACGAGGTGGCGCCCGTGGGCAAGGATACGGCGAACTATCTGGCGAACGGGACCCAGGACGCGGTCCGCACCGTGTTCCGTGCGGCCAGCAGCGGGTTGCGCGAAGGCATGGGCGGCGCGACGACGGACCGCGCGGTCAAATGCCCGGCGTGCCAGGCGGACAACGATGCGGATGCCGCGTTCTGCAAGAGCTGCGGCGCCCCCTTGGCCCGCGCCTGCCCCCGCTGCGGCGAACGGAACGACCCCGACGCCCGGTTTTGCGACCATTGCGGCAACAAGTTGGCCTAGCTTTCCCCTTTCCCCTTGTTCAGAACGGAGACAGCCATGCGTTTTCCACTAGCGGTGTTTCTCGGGGCGACTTGGCTGGCGGGCGCGGCGGTGCTGCAGACTGCCGAGCTTGGCGTGATCCCCGACGACGAGTCGGACGATGCGGCGGCGATCAACCAGGTGTTGGCCGGAGCCCAGCCGGGCGATACGGTGGCCCTGCCCGCTGGCCGCCTGATGGTGGAAGCGTCTCTGAAGGTGCCGAGCGGGGTCGTTTTCTGCGGCAGAGGGCAGGATCAGACTGTGCTGGTCCATGCGGGCGAGAAACCCCACGCCTTCATCGAGATCCGCGAGGCGGCCGACGTGGAGATCGTGGACTTGGCGCTCGAAGGGGGCAACCGGCCCCAGGCGGTACAGGGCATCATCGCCGCCAAGTGCGAACGCATCCTGGTCCACCATGTGACCATCCGCAACTTCGTGGACACGGGCACCTTCGGCCCCCATGGCTTGTTGTTCTCCGGTACATCCCACTCGGTGATCCGCGATTGCCTCATCGAGAACATCGCGCCGGACGATCCCTGGGGGGCCGGGATGCGGGTGGCCGACAACTGCTCGCACAACCAGATCATCCGCAACCGCATCCACAACATCGGGCGCGGCGGCATCTTCACCAACGGGAAATCCACCGACGCCGTCATCCGCGAGAACGTCATCAGCGGCTCCCATGGCATCGCCTTCGCCATCGAGGTACACAGCGGCAGCGTTCGCACCGTGGTCGAGGACAACACGGTCGATCACGGCCTGAGCATCGTCAGCCCCAACTGCGCGGTGCGGCGGAATGTGGTGGTCGATCTGAGCGACACCTGGGAGTCCTACGGCATCGAGGGCGGCGGCGGTCCCGACGGCGTGGTGACCGACAACATCATCGGCTACGGCCAGGGCCAGGGCATCTCCCTCTCCGGGGCTACCCACCACATGCTCTGGGCGCGCAACCGGTTCTCCGATTGCAGCCAGTGGGGCATCCAGATCCAGGGGGCCAGCGACGAGAAGCGTATCCGCTGCCTCTACTTCCACGACAACACCTTCACCCGGATGAAGAAGGGGCATCCTTCGGCCCCCTATCCCGGCCAGGACGGCAACGCGATCCGCTTCAACGGCCACGCACAGTACATCGTCTTCGACGGCAACCGGATCGTCGAGAACGCTGGCCTGGGCGTCCAGATCACCTCGGGGAAGGACGTGAACCACCTGTTCTTCGTGAACAACACCTTCGCACGCAACCTGCAGGGGCTCATGAGTCCCTACCCCGGCGACGCCCTCGTCTGGCGGGACAACCTGGTGACTGGTCCCGGGGCCGACGCCCAGCCTGCGGATGGCGGCGAGACGGGGAAGCCTCCGGTTGCCGCCTGCACTGTCCCGGCCACGGCCACGGTGGGCGAGCCGGTCGTGTTCCAGAACACCTCCGAGGCCGGCAGCGAACCCGTCGACCACGTCCTCTGGGACTTTGGGGCGGGAGTGCCCTCCAGCGAGCCCGACCCCACCTTCACCTATGACCGGGTGGGCGAATACCGGGTGAGCCTGGTGGTCTGGGACCAGACCGGGCGCGCCTCCCTGGCTCCGGCGAAGACCATCCGCATCCTGCCCCGGTAGGCAAACAAAGCCAACAGGAAGGGAGGCAGCGGGATGTCCCCAACCGACGTTATCCAACGGGCGGCCGAGCGGACGCGGACCGCGACCGCCATTCTGGCGGAGCTCGATCTGCTCCGCCGCTGGCAGCGGTTCGGCCGTCCCGTGCTGGTGGGAGCGCTTGCCTACGATCTGTTGGTCGCTCCCGATATCGACCTGGAGATCTACTGCCCCGAGCTCCGCGTGGCGGATGGCTTTCAGGTGTTGAGCGAGTGCGCCCAGTTGCCGGGCGTGGTCAAGGCCCGTTTTGCCAACGAGTTGGCGGGACGGGACCAAGCCCTCTACTGGCAGCTCCGCTACCGGCAGGACAACGGGGTGGTGTGGAAGATCGATATGTGGGCGGCACCGGACGACTACCCGCTGCCCCGCAGCGAGCATCTGGTCCAACCCATGCGGGCGGCTTTGACCCCCGAGAATCGGGCCACCATTCTCGCCCTGAAAGAGCGGCGCGAGCAGGACGAGAGCCTGAAGTGCCCTTCCATCGACCTCTACCGGGCGGTCCTGGACGACGGGGTCTCCACTGTGACCGACCTCCGGGCCTGGCTGGCCGGTCACGAGACCGGTGCCCTGACCTCCTGGCGGCCCGCGCCGCCCAGATAGGGATGCCGGCAACCGTTCCCACGCTCGTTGGCTACCTTGCGCGTGCCAACAAAAAACAGGGCAGGCCGGGCCGGGCGGAGGCCTGCCTGGCCCTGGCCCGGAAAAAAGTTGTGCCACGAACCCTTTCCCGCTTTTCATGGGGGAAAAACGCAACATATTCTGTGGTGGCGAGTCTACTGGATTCCCGGCTACTTGGGATTGCTTTCGGGATCTTGAAACGGACGCCAACTGCAACGTCGGAATGTACGGCAACGCAAACAACTAGAAGACCTTAGGAGGAACGGGTAATCAGGCTTCGGCCTGTACCATGCGGGATCGGCAGCAACACCGTCCCGATGGCCCAGTTCGTATTTGGCCAGCCCAGGTGGCCTTGCTCTTCCTTACCCAGTTTCGCCCTCTCCCGGCCCGGTGCCGGGGCGGTCTTCGCGCACCCCTGAAACGGTGCGGCCGTCCCGACGGGAATGGAGGGCGCGGGGCACCCCAGCCGGAGCGTCCGGCGACGACTCATCTCTTCATTTCCCTGCGAGGGGCCAAGCAAACACGATGGAAACCGAGATTCCTCTGGCGATCGAAGACGAACCTCCGAGTATTACGACAACTCTGCAAAGGACGCCGCGTCCGAGCCGCAAGTCACTGGGCTCATCGGCTTGGGACGACTGGCGTTGGCAGTTCCGCAACCGCCTCCGTTCGGTGGACGATCTACTCCGGGCATTTCCCAACCTGCCCGCAACGGCCCAGGTCCGCGAGGCGGCCGAGATCTTCCCCCTGGCGATCACTCCCTACTACGCTTCGCTGATCCGGGAGCTGTCGCCCGAAGATCCGGTGTTCCGCATGGCCATCCCCAGCGTCGAGGAGCTGCACAATCCCGGCTTCCTGCGGGACGACCCGCTGGAAGAGGACCACGACATGCCGGTTCCCGGCCTGGTGCATCGCTATAGCGACCGGGCCCTGTTGCTGGTGACCCTGGCCTGCGCCATGTACTGCCGCCATTGCACCCGCAAGCGGGTGGCGGGCAGCCGCGAGAGCACCATCAGCGACCGCAACCTGTCCCGCGCCGTGGCCTATCTGCGGGAGCATCCCGAAATCCATGACGTGGTGATTTCCGGCGGCGATCCGCTGACCCTGAGCACCAAGGCGCTGGAGCGGGTCATCTCCGCCGTGCGCTCGGTCCCGTCCGTGGACATCATCCGCATCGGCACCCGCACGCCGGTCACGCTGCCCATGCGTATCACGCCCGAGCTGGTGGACATGCTGCGGCAGTACCACCCCATCTGGATCAACACCCATTTCAACCATCCCAACGAGCTGACCCCGGCGGCGATCCGCGCCTGCGGCATGTTGGTGGATGCTGGCATCCCGCTTGGCAACCAGTCCGTGCTGTTGCGCGGGGTCAACGACGAGCCGAGCGTGATGGAACAGCTCTGCCGGGGCCTGGTCCGGGCGCGGGTGCGTCCCTACTACCTCTTCCAGTGCGATCTGGTCCGCGGCGTGGAGCATCTGCGCACCCCCATCTCGCGCGGCATCGAGATCATGGAATACCTGCGCGGGCGGCTGAGCGGCCTGGCCATCCCCATGTACGTGGTGGATGCTCCCGGGGGTGGCGGCAAGATTCCCGTGCTGCCCACCTACATCGTCAGCACCAGCCCCACCCACACGGTCCTGCGCAACTTCGAAGGCATGCTGGTTTCCTACCCGGAACCGGAGGGCTACATGCCGCAGCAGTGCCGCAGCGGCCGCGGGGCCGACGGGGCCACGGTCTGGGATCTGGCGGCGGGACGCCAGGGGCGCATCGTGCCCCAGCGCATGGCCCGTCACGACCGCCGCGACCAACGCGAGGACATCACCTTCACCGGGCTTGACTGAGGATGTTCCACATCCGGCCCATCTACGACGACCTGCTGCCCGGCAACCGGGCTGCCGTGCAGCGGGTCCAGGATATCTTCCGCCAGAACTTCGCCTGCGTGGCGGACTATGCGGAGAAGATCCCGGTCCTGCTGCACGAACCCTTCACCTTCGGCTATCGGTCCCTGCTTCTGGTTGCCGAGCAGGGGCCGGGCCGGGTGTGCGGCTTCTCCCTGGTCCTGCACTTCCCCGAACTGAAGGCCTCGCTCCTCGACTTCCTCGCGGTGGACCGGAACCAGCGGGGCGGCGGCGTGGGCAGCGCCCTCTACGAGGCCACGCGCGAGTATCTCCGGCAATTGGGCTCGCGGGGACTCTACATGGAGGTGCTGCCGGACGATCCGGCCATGGTCGCCGATCCGGCCATCCTCAAGGAGAACTGCGCCCGGCTCAAGTTCTACGAGCACTACGGCGTGCGCCCGATCATCGACACCGAGTACGAGACACCGGTCGGCGACGACCCGTCGGCCCCCTATCTGCTGTTCGACGGCCTGGGCCGCAAGGCCCCGCTCCGCCGGTCGGAGGCGCGGGCCGCCGTGCGCCTCATCCTGAAGCGCAAGTACTCCCATCTGGTGGACCAGCCCTATGTCGAGCAGGTCGTGGAGTCCTTCATCGCCGATCCGGTGAGAATCCGTCCGCCCCGCTATGTGCAGGCTGACGAGGAGGTGGCGGCCACCGTGGTTCCCGGTCGGCTGGAGCGTCCCTTCGGGGTGGTCTGCGGCGAGCGCCAGCGCATCCATCACGTGGCGGACCGCGGCTACGTGGAGCGTCCGGCCCGGGTCAGCGCCCTGCGCAAGGCGGTGGCGCAGAGCCAGCTCTTCGTCGATGTCCCGATCCAGCACTTCGGCGACCAGGTCCTGCGCACGGTCCATGCCCCGGATTTCCTGAACTACTTGAAGACCGTCTGCAAGGGCATCGCCGATGCCGACGCCGTTTATCCCTACGTGTTCCCGGTGCGGCGGCCCGAGCGGCGCCCGAAGGAGCTCGCCCTGCGGGCTGGCTACTACTGCATCGACACGTTTACCCCGCTTTGCGAAAGCGCCTACCTGGCCGCCCGCGAGGCGGCGGATGTGGCGCTGACTGCCGCCGAGGAGATCCGGCTGGGCAGGCGTCGGGTTGCCTACGCGGTTTGCCGTCCGCCGGGGCACCATGCCGAACACCGCACCTTCGGCGGGTTCTGCTACTTCTGCAACGGGGCCCTGGCCGCCGCCCGGTTGGCCGCCGACGGCAAGGTGGCCATCCTCGATGTGGACTTCCATCACGGCAACGGGACGCAGGACATCTTCTACCAACGGAAGGACGTGCTGACCGTCTCGATCCACGGCCATCCGAACTACGCCTACCCCTATTTCAGCGGTTTCGCGGACGAGGTCGGCGAAGGGGAGGGGAAGGGGTTCAACCTGAATCTCCCGCTGCCCGAGGACGCGGACACGACCGCCTATCTGGCGGCGCTGGACGTCGCCATCGCGCGGATTCGGCGTTTCGATCCCGTCTACATCGTGCTCTCGGTCGGCTTCGACACACTCCAGGGTGATCCCACCGGGGCGTTCCGGATGAAACCGGCGGCCATGACGACCATCGGCCAGCGGGTGGCCAGCCTGGGCAAGCCGCTCCTGGTGATCCAGGAGGGTGGCTACAGCCTGCGCAATCTGCGGCAGGGCGCCCTGCATCTCTTCCGGGGGATTGCCGCCGTCGTCAAGACGCTGCCCTTGGCACGTCCCCGGCCCTGATGCCGGACCGCGCCGGCTGCCGACCCTCTCCCCGAATCACCCATGCCTGAGGATGTTTCCATCATGGCGAGTCCCTTTCCTTCGGTTCTGTTGCTGTATAACGATCCCGAGCAAGTCTGCGGCCCCTGTGCCGAGAGCGAAGCCGGGGTGCTGGACCAAGTCGTGGCGGTCGAGACGGCGCTCCAGGCGCTCGGCGTGGACTGCCGCCGGGCCCCGGTGCGGACTCTGGCCGACCTGCCCGGCGTGCTCGAACGCTCGCCCCAGCCCCTGGTTTTCAACTTGGTCGAGACCTTGCAGGGCTCCGCGCCGATGGCGAACCGGGTTCCCTCCGTGGTGCGCGCCTTCGGCAAGGCCTGCACCGGCAACGACAGCTCCTGCCTTGACCTGACCCTGGACAAGGCACGGGCCAAGGCCGTGTTGCGGGAGTACGGCCTGCCGGTGCCTGCCGGTTGCGTCGTCCCGCCCGGACAGGTGCCAACCGCTGCCGCTCTCCCTGCCGGTCCCCTGATTGTGAAACCGGTCGCCACCGATGCCAGCGAGGGGATCGAGGCCGCCTCCGTGTTTCCTGCTGGCTTCTGTCCGGCGCTGCTGGACCGCGTCCGCGAACTGCACACCCGGTTCGGCCAGGCCGTGCTGGTGGAGCAGTTGGTGGGTAGCCGCGAACTGAACGTGGCCCTCTTCGCCGACCACGACGGCGTGCGCGTTCTTCCCGTGGCCGAGATCGATTTCACCGATTTCCCCGCCGACAAGCCGCGCATCGTGGACTATGCGGCCAAGTGGCTGCCCGACAGCTTCGAGTCCACCCACACCCCCCGGAGGCTGCCCGCTCCCATCCCCGCCGAGACTGCGCAACGAGTCCAGGAGATGGCCCGCCAGGCCTGGTTGGCGGTGGGCTGCCAGGGCTATGCGCGGGTGGACTTCCGGCTGGGGGCCGACGGCAGCCTGCATGTGCTGGAGGTCAACGCCAATCCCGACATCGCCGAAGACGCCGGGTTCGCCGCTGCCCTGGCCGCCGCCGGAACGCCCTACGCGGACTTTGTCCGGGCCTTGTTGCTGGATGCTCTCGGTGGCAGCTTGCCGACCGTCGTCCCGGCGGCTCCGACGGGGGTTCCGATGAGCGAGTCCGGCGAGCTCACGGTGCGGGCGACTATTCCCGCCGACCGGGAGCGGATTCTATTCCTGCTCCAGGATACCGGCTTCTTCCGGCCGAGCGAGGTGGTTGTCGCCCAGGAGGTCCTGGACGACTGTCTGAGCGGGCGCGAGCCCGACTACTTCTCGCTGACCGCCCTGCTTGGCGATCTGCCGGTAGGCTGGGTCTCCTACGGTCCTATTCCCGGCACCGTGGGCTCCTACGACATCTACTGGCTTGCGGTGGACCGGCAGGTCCAGGGCAAGGGCATCGGACGCCGTCTGCTGGCTGCCACCGAGGCCGACATCCGCCAGCGGGGCGGAGCGCGTGCCGTCATCGAGACGGCCGGGCAGGCGCTCTACGGCAGCACCCGTTCCTTCTACCTGAAGGCGGGCTATACCGAGGCGGCCCGGTTGACCGATTTCTACGACGTGGGCGACGACAAGGTCGTCTATCTACGGGCCTTTCCGCAGGAGTAGTCCCCCCGTTCCAGGGAGTGGCTTTCGACCACTCCCTGGAAGGTGCGGCCTACTGTTGGAACACGCTCGCGGCGGCCAGGTTGTCACCCGCCAAGTCGCGGACCGTGCGGAAGGAGCTCTCGTCGCCCGCCAGAAAGCTGCTGATCCTCTGCCAGGTGGCGGCGGGCAGCAACTCGCCGAGGGGTTGGGGCACGTCGATCAGGCAGGGGAGGATCTGGCGACAGACCGCGTCCCAGCGTTCGTGGTGGAAGGCCAGATCGTCCGGCCGGATCTGGCCTCGGCACTCGGCGCTGCCGCAACCGCATTCCATGGCATAGTCCAGGTTGAGCAGGCCGTAGTCGTCGGTGATCTGCTCGCCGGGCTCGATGTCGCGCACTGCCACCTCGAACCCGTATCCTGTGCTGAGCGTATTGCTTGAGCAGCAGTGGTTGATGAAGCGGCCGTTGTCGATGCTGACAATCCAGTTGCCCCGTTCGTCCCGGTAGCCATAGCGGTGAACGAAACGGGCCTGCAAGGGGTGGAGCGTATCGAACTGGGCCGCCGACACCTCGACCTCAAGCTCGTCGCGCACGTAGACGATGGTGCCGCGAGGGATCGGCGCGGTGGCGAAGACCCCCCAGCCGATATGGTCTCCAGCCCACCGTAGTTCGCTGTCTGGATGGATCATGAAGTCCTCCTGTCCCGGGTCGGCCCGGTCATGATCCGACCGGGCACCCGTTGGTTGCGGTGGCTAGCGGTCGTCCCAATCGTCGTCGTCCTCGTCGTCGTCATCCTCGTCTTCGTCTTCGTCCTCGTCCTCTTCGTCCCATTCCTCGTCGTCGTCGAGGGGAATGACTTCGAAGGAGACGACCTCGAAGACCTCTTCGCCGTACTCGTCCTCGGCGGGATGGCCGACGGCTTCGACTTCCTCGTCCATGTGCTTCATCAGCAGCCGCACCATCTTGCGGTCGACGATCTCGTAGCGCTCCTCGTCGTCGCTACAGATGGTCACGGCGCAGACTTCGTCCCGGTCGTCCCAGTCCGAAGGCACGACCAGACCCCGAATGGTGATGTTTTTGACGGCTTTCTCCGGCTTCTTGGCCATTGTGGCACCTCGTAGAAGGGGGCTTGCGGAAAGGGCAACGGGCGGCTACTTGCCGCCACGGCGAAACGCCCGCCCCTTGCAGGCCCGGTGCCAAAGACGCTCCTGCTCCGTCCGGTTCCAGATGGAGCGAATCAGGCGTTGCCAGTTCCGAATCGCAGGTAGGATTCGGAATCGATGGTTCCGATTTCGGAGGGACGCCGCCTTGCCTAGTGCTCCGCGTGTCCGCCTGCCCGGAACTGCTCCTTGTGCAGCCCGTGTTTGGTCATCAGCTTGTGCAGTTGGCGGGGGCTGATGCCGCTGGCGGCGGCGGTCTTGCCGATCACGCCCCGGTGCCGCCGGAGCTGGGCCACCAGATAGGAGCGCTCGAAGGCGTTCAGGGCGGCGACCCGCGCCTCCGCCAGGGGCTGCTCCGTGCTGAGCACTTCCTGCATCGCTTCGGCCAGCCGGGGGGCCGTCAGTTCGGTGGGCAGGCTTTCGATGCCGATCCGCGATCCCTGCTCCAGGATGTAGGCCCGTTCCACCACGTTCTCCAGCTCGCGGACGTTGCCGGGCCAGGAGTAGTGGCAGAGGGCTTCGAGCGCATCGGGCGTGCATTCGGTCAGGGACTTGCGGTTGCGGAGGTCGAGCCGGGCGAGGAAGCGGCGGACCAGCTCGGGGATGTCCTCGCGGCGCTCCCGCAACGGGGGGACCTCGATGGGGAAGACATTCAGCCGGAACATCAGGTCGCGCCGGAACTCGCCTTGCTCGCAGAGCTGGGCCAGGTTCACGTTGGTGGCGGCGACCACCCGCACGTCCACCGCGATCTCGTCCTGGCCGCCGACCCGGCGCAGGCAGCGCTCCTGCAAGACCTGCAGCAGCTTGACCTGCGCGCCCCGCGTCAGGGTGGCCACCTCGTCGAGGAACATGGTGCCCCGGTGCGCCCGCTCGAAACAGCCCACGTGGCGCTCGCTGGCCCCGGTAAACGCGCCCTTCTCATGGCCGAAGAGCTCGCTCTCGACCAGATTCTCCGGAATCGCGCCGCAGTGGATGCTCACGAAGGCGCATTCCGTGCGGTTGCTCAGCCGATGGATGTAGCGGGCCAGGACGCCCTTGCCGGTCCCGGTCTCCCCGGTGAGCAGCACCGTGGCCGTCGTGCCCGCCACCAGCCGGACCCGGCGCAGGGCCTCGGCCATGGCGGAGGACCGGGCGACGGGCTGGGCGTCGTATGCCTCTTCCGCCCACGCGGACGTAACTGGCGGCAGGCCTGCCGCAAGCGGGGGAACGGTGCCACGCGCAGGGCGTTTGCTGGTCATCGGATAGGGACCGGGGAAAGAAGCAGCCATCGCCACCGGAGTCCGCATGTCCTCCTGGCCAGTGGTGCGGCATGGCACAACATACCACCGCCGCCCGCATCGTGCGACGGCGGCAGCGTGTTACTCATTCCCCGCACCATCGCCTGCGGCTGCCGGTTTCCCCTCGGTGGTCACTGGCCGGCAGGAGTGGATCTGCTCGATTCGGAACTCGCCGTTCCGATCCCGCACGTGCCCCCTCACGACCACCTTCTTGCCGTCCAGTTCGCGCGCCTTCGGCAGGGCATCCGCAGGGATGTCCAACTGGTAGTTGCGCCCGTTGGCATCGGTCACGAAGACCTCGACGCCACCATCCTCGTCGGTCTTCACGGTGAGGGTGCCGGTCACTGCCTTGGTCTCGCGCTCGGCCTTGGTCTCCTCGCCAGTGCCCTCTTGCTCCGTCGCCCTGCCTTCCTTCCGCTGGGCCTCGGACTTCTCCTTCTTGTGCTCCTTTCCGGTCTTGCCCTCCGCCCGCGCGTCCTCCACCCTGTCTTCCTTCGCCCCCGTCCGGGCCAGCAGGAAATCCGCGGATGTTATCCGCGGCAGGGCGGTGGCACCGTTTCCGCCCAGCCCGAGCCAACCCAGCAACCCCGCCAGCACACCGATTCGCAGCACGTTCATCTCGCAGACCTCCGGGAAGGGGGCTGGCAGGACACCGGGGTCCTGCCGGCCTTGGATGCACTACGGACTCAGCTTCGCGAACTACTCGTTCGCATTGTCGTCCAGGGCCGGTTCTTCGGCCTTCTTTTCGGCGATGGTGGCGACGACGATGCTCTCGGCGTCGTCCTCGCCTTTCTTCAGGACCCCCGTTACGACCACGGTTCTGTCCCTGAGTTCGACGGCCTGCGCCGTGGTTTTCTCATTGAGCACCAACGCGTAGCTGACTTCGTCGTCCGTCTCTTCCAGGTAGGCCAGGCGGGCGGAGACCACGGCGCTGGCATCTTCGCCTGCCACCCGGTAGACAGCAGCCACCGCGCGCGACGATATCCATGGGTCCCCCTGATAGCACCCGCCATGCCAGAGTCGGGGCTAGCGGCAGGGGCGGGCGTGCCAGATGTCCGCGTGCTGGTTGGCCACGGAGAACCAGGTCACCGCGTCCGCCCGGGCGCTACCGGCGGCATCCACCAGCCCGCTTGGCACCGCATCCGGGCCGGTCCCGTCCAGATAGCCGTTGTAGTGCCAGCCCACGACGAAGCCCGCTTCCATGACCGCCCGCAACTGGTCCGCGTAGCGCATGCCAGCTTCGCCGGAACTGGTGGTGGTGCGCGGGGAGGTAGCCAGGAGGATCGGCAATCCCGTGCGCTGGTGCAGATGGGCAAGGGCCGCCGTCTGCTCGGCGAAGGGGATGTCTCCGGCCACGCAGAGCAGATCGGTGTACTCGGACACAATGGGCAGAAGGAACTCGGGCAGGCCAGCCGCGCCGCAGTGGAGTTTGTCCCCCAGAATCAGGCGGTCGGGGTCTTCCCGCCGCACGATGTGGCTGTGCAGCCGGTACCAGCGGTCGGCCAGCAAGGCTAGCATGGCCTGGTTGTCGGCCTGGCAGGTCGGCGATTCACCGCCGTCGGGCCAGGACTCGGTCTTGGCCAACTCCCCCCAGTCCCCGGCGTCCAGCCCGTAGGCGCGGGCGGCGCTGGCCGCGTCGCCATGGTTCCGCCGCAGGATGGCGATCCAAGCCTGTTTCGCTGCCGTGGCTGCTGGCTGGCTGGCCAGTTGGCGGACCCAGGGATGCAGTCCGGGTACGGCGGTGGCTTCCTGCCAGGGCGGCTGGTCGGCGAAGGCATAGCCGAGGCAGGCGGCATCGTACCGCGCCTCGGCGCACACGGCCCCCAGTCGCCGCTCCAGGTCGAGCACGAAGTCGGTGGCGAAGAGGTCGGGGTACTCCCGGGTCGAACCGTCGCCTGGGAAGGGACAGGTGCAGGCCCGGCAGACATAATAGAGCCTGTCGCCGAGCAGATGGCGGGGGGCGATGGTGTGGTAGCCGAAGGTGTTGAACCCCCATTGCTGGAAGTCCTTGCGGACATGCCCCAGCCAGCGCCGCACGCCTTCGCTCTGGGGGTCCCAGTGCCCGTCGGGGCCGGCGAAGTCGTCGCCGTAGCGCTTCAGCGTGTGCCGCCGGTTGTCCGGGGTCAGCATCAGCGGCGCCTCGACCCGGTTCAGGCCGAGGCTGACGAAGAGCTCGCCGTCGGGGGCGACCAACCACCATGCGCCATTCACTTCGCGCAGGGACACAGCAGGAGCAGCAGGCAAACGAGCCATTCGGGAACAACCTTTCGGACAGACGATTCCCGCCACCGTATGCCACCTTCCGCCGTTCGTCCACTGGTTGACGGCCCCCCTCCGCGCGGATAGCTTGCTTCCACCCCCCATCCAGCACGAGGAAGCCGCCCATGAGCCGCCAGCCGAACCTGCTTCTGTTCATCATGGACGATCAGACGCCCAACACCATCCGGACCCTGGGCAATCCCCACATCCACACCCCCCATCTGGATGCCCTGGCCGAGCGCGGTGTCTTCTTCCGGCCCTACACCACGGTGCCCGTCTGCACCCCGGGCCGGGCGGAACTCCTCACTGGGCGTACGGCGCTGCGCAATGGCTGCGACTGGTTCGGCCGTCCCATCGACGGTTCGCTGACCCTGCTTCCCCAGGCGATGAACGCGGCTGGCTATCACTGTTGCCATATCGGCAAGTGGCACAACGACGGGCATCCCCGTGACCGGGGCTACCACGAGACCCATTTTGTCTTCCCCGGCGACCTCGCGACGCCCTACACCGGTCACACTTTCACCTACCACGACGGCGACGAACTGGTCACTGGACACAGTACGGAACTCATCTGCGGCCGGGCGATGGAATTCGTCGAGCGTGCTCCCGCTGACCAGCCCTGGTTCTGCTACGTGGCGTTGCACTCGCCCCACGATCCGCGGGTTTGTCCCGAGCCGTTCATGAGCATGTACGACCGGATGCTGCCGCCCCTTCCCGCGAACTACATGCCCGAGCATCCCTTCGACAACGGGGACATGATGATCCGGGACGAACGCCTGGCCGGCTTCCCCCGCCGCCAGCAGGAAATCGTCCGCCACCGGGCCGACTACTACGCCATGATCAGCCATCACGACCACTGGATCGGGCGCGTGCTCGCGACCTTGCAGCAACGGGGAATGACCGACGACACGGTGGTGGTCTTCACCTCCGACCACGGTCTGGCCTGCGGCTGCCATGGCCTGATGGGCAAGGAGAACCTCTACGAGCACAGCGCCCGCGTGCCGCTGATTCTGGCCGGTCCCGGTATCCCCCAGGGCGAACGCCACGACGACGAGTGCCTTTGCGGGCACTACGATTTCCTGCCCACCCTCATGAACCTGCTCGGCCTGCCCGTTCCCGCCACGGCGGAAGGCATCAGCTACCACGACGTGGTGCTTGGCCAGCAGGACACCATGCGCGAGACCATTTGCGCCGCCTACCGGCAGTGCATGCGGCTGGCCCGCGATTGCCGCTACAAGCTCCTCTACTATCCCCATCTCGACCGGACCCAGCTCTTCGATCTCGTGACCGATCCCGACGAGACCAACGACCTGCTCGCCTCCTGGCGGCGCGACGCCGAGGGCCGCTGCTGCCCGCCCCCCGCCACGCCCGACGCGCCCTATCCCCCCGCCGACCCCAAGCCCTGTTCGAGCATCCCCAGCAATCCCCTCTACACGCCTCCCATTTCCCGCGCCGAAGCCGATGCCATCGTCCGCCGCCTGCGCCAAGCCCTCCTGCAATGGCAGCAGGAAAACCAGGACCCCATCTACGAGTGGTGCAAGAAGCGGTGGGCGGACGCGGATGAGGGAAGATTGGAATAATGGAATGGTGGAATGGTGGAATAGTGGAATAGTGGAATAGTGGAAGGCAGGAAGGCAGGTCTCGCCCTGTCCACTCCGTCCACCTAGTCCACCAGGTCCACCAATCCCGTCTTTCCACCCTTCCAGCCCCCCCTCTTCCCCGCTTCCGCGTCTTGATTCATCCTCCCAGCGGGGTATCTTCGCCGCATCCTCTGGTGGACGTGTGTGAAAGGAAGCACCATGGCTGCGATCATCTCTTGCCGTACCGGCATGTTCGGTTCCGTCGATGCCGCGTTCGAGTACTTTCCCCAGGCTGACGTGTTCCACGCGGAATGCCCCCCCGCACCGGGTGGGGACTACCCCGCGATGGCGGCCAAGGCCCGCGCGCGCGGCGTGACCATCGCCAGCCTGTCCACCGGTCTGCACCTGGACACCGACGAGCAGGCCGCCGCCTTCCGGCCGGTGATCGACGGGGCCGCGTCGATCGGCGTGCCCAAGATCTTCGTCAGCGCCAAGGCCAGTTCGGCGGACCTCTTCGAGCCCGCCCTGGCCCGCTTGGGCGAACTGGCCCGCTATGCCGCCAAGCAAGGGGTGACGATCTGCATGGAGACCCATCCGCCCTTCGCCGAGAACGGCGACAAGGCCCGGCTGGTGATCGAGCGCATCGGCTCCCCCGGCCTGCGCTTCAACTTCGACACGGCGAACATCTACTACTACAACGAGAACTGCGACTCCGTGGCGGAAGTGCGCAAGGTGGCCGACCTGGTCGGTTCCGTCCATCTGAAGGATACCGACGGCGGCTACAAGTCCCCCAACTTCCCCCCCGTGGGGCAGGGCATCGTGGACTTCCCCGCCATCTTCGCCGCCCTCTCCGCCGTTGGTTTCCAGGGCCCGTACACGCTGGAGATCGAGGGTGCCCACGTGGAGAAGCTCGATCCGGCGGGCCGCCTCCAGTTCCTCAAGGACTGTGTCGCCTATCTCCGCCGGGTCGGCGTGATGGCCTAGGAAAGGGACCGAGCCATGCGGCACGAGGTGCGGTGGGAGCGGATGTTCCCGGACGAGCTGGATGCGGCCCTGGCGGCCTGTCCGGTGTGCTACCTGCCCTATGGGCTATGCGAGCCGCATGGTCCGCAGAACGCCCTCGGGATGGATGCCCTCCGGGCCCATGCCTACGCGGTGCGGACGGCGTTGGCGTGCGGCGGTATCGTCGCGCCGCCCAGCTACTGGCATATCCATGACTTCGGCATCTACGCGGCCTGGGCCGAAAGCCGGATCGGCCAGGCACGCTCGTGGCTGACCGCAGTTCCCCCATGGCAATGGTTCAAGAACCTCTGCTACCACGTGCGGGGGGCCGATGCTCTTGGCTTCGAGGCGGTGATCGGCCTGACCGGCCATGCCGGACCCCACGCGCAGGATTTGGCCTTCGTGCAGGACGTCCTGCAACGGCACTTCGCGGCCCGCATCGCCCTGGTTCCCTGCACCCGCATCACGGATGCGCCCATGGCCCATGCGGGTGCCGTGGAAACGGCCCTGCTTTGGGCGACCGAACCCGATTGCGTGGATGTCTCCCGCGTTCCCCCGCCCGATGCTCCCGGACCCCATTTCGCCATGGCCCCCGATGCCGGACAGGCCAACCGCCGCGAAGGCGAACGGCTCCTCGACGGTATCGTCTCCCGCCTCGGCGGTATCGCCAAGGCTTTGCTGGCTGACTACCGCGCTCCCGCTGCCGGTCGCCAAACCATGCCCTTCGCCGAACTGGAGCGCATCTGGGCTGCGGAGATCGAGCCGGAACTCCCGAACTTCTACTGCATGCAGCAGGAGCGCCGCGGCGGTGGCGAACCCCCACCCGCCGAAGGCTCCCAATGGCGGCTCAACTGGCAGGTGCCAGCGCCCTAGCCGCGACTCTCCTGACTTTGCGACTCTACCCTCGCCCTTCCACTTTGGAGTTTGCCATGTTCACTCCTCGCCTTGGGGTTTCCCTGCACTGCGTCGGCCAGCCGCTGGATGGTCCTTTGCTCCAGGCCCTGCGGGATTCCGGGGTGGCCACCCTGGAGTTGTATCCCACCATCTTTGGCGACAATGCGGCGGTGCGTACCGCCCTGCGCGCCACCATGGCCACCACCGGCATCCGGGCCGCCACCGTCCACGCCCAGTTCGGCGGCCATCTGGACGTCTCCAGCCTGGACGACAAGATCCAGGCCCAGGGACTGGGCGCCTGGCGCGAAGCCATGGACCTGGCCGTGGAGTTCGAGGCGGGAATGGTTGTGGTCCATCCCAGCGCCGAACCCATCGCGCCCGCCGAGCGGGAAGCCCGTCTGGCCCGTTCGGTTGCCGCGCTGGCGTCGCTGACCGACTACGCCCGCGAGCTGGGCCTGCGCTTTGCGGTCGAGCTGCTGCCGCGCACCTGTCTGGGCAATTCGGCGACCGAACTGCTCCGGCTCGTCGCCGATCTCGATCCCGCCATCTTCGGCATCTGTCTCGATGTGAACCACCTCATGGACCGGCCCCAGACGTTGCCCGACGTCGTGCGCGAACTCGGTTCCCGCCTCATCACCCTGCACCTGTCGGACTACGACGGCATCGACGAGAAGCACTGGCTCCCCGGCCAAGGCGTGCTCGAATGGGGTGCCTTCATGCAGGCCCTGCGCGAGATCGACTACGCCGGTCCCTTCAACTACGAGGCCAAGATTCCCGGCGATACTCCTGCCGCCCGGTTCGCCGCCCTCCAAGAGAACTTCCGCTGGCTCTCCAGCCTGTAGAGCTACGGTTTCCCGGCCAATGCGGCGGTGGGCAGCAAGCCATCTGCATCCACGAGCAGGGGGGCGTCCTTGGTCACCCGGTAGACGGCGCCGCTGGGCCGGGCGATCAGGGCCAACTCGCCGAGTCCGGGGATGGTCACCTTCACTTCCCGTTCCGGGCCGCCAGCCGCCCAGGCTGTGACCAGCCACTCGTCCCGGTCGCGGTGCTTGCGGGCCACCACGCGGGCCTCGGGATCGCCGGTCGGGAACTCGTAGGCGGGCTGGTCCTTGCTCCAGCGGTGCGGGTTGGGACCGGGCAGCAGGTCGCCCTGGCGCAGGAACTCCTCCAGGTGGGAGAAGAGTGCGTGGACCCTTCCGAACGCCACCATCTGGAGCAGCCAGTGCGGGGGTTCCTCGGCGGCGAAGGGCACCCCGAAACCGCCTTTGGGATAGGCATAGTAGCCCGCGTTGCCACCGATCATGCCCGCTGTGTAGAAGCACTTCAGGAACCCCATATAGCGGTCGATGGGGCTCAGGTCCGCCTCGGGGTCCTTGCGCGGCCAACCCGCGCAGAGCCAGTTGTAGGAGAGCGGCTTGCCCAGGGCGATCTCGAAGCCGCGGGCGTTGAGGACCATGGTGAGCTGGTCCTGGTCGCCGGTCCAGCCGCTGTTGAAGTGCTGGTAGTAGGACTCGCTGCTGGGCAGGTCCGAGACCACCTGCATTCGCGTGTAGTCCCAATACCAGCGGTCCCAGCCCCCGTAACGGGCCCGGTGGGTGCCGCCGCTCGTCGGGTAGTAGATGTAGAGACGCCGGTCCGGCACCACGGCGCGGACGGCGTCGGAAACGAGCAACTCCTGATGCGCTTTGCGTTCGGAGATATAGTCGAACCAACTGCGGTCGCCCTTGGCCGCGATCACGCGCGGGTCCTTCTCCCACACCGGCTGTCCGAAACCGATGACCCCCAGCCCGTACTCCCCGCCGTTCAGGACGATGGCAATGGGGCACTTCGCGCGAATCTTGGCGATGGGTTCCGCCCGGAGTTGTCCTGCCTGTTGCCAGACGGAATCGGGGGCCTCGGGGCTGTGGATGGTTTTCAGGCCTGCATGCCAGACGGTGCCGTCCTGCGACTGGGCCTTGCCGTCGAGGAAATGCCCCTCGGCGTCCCGGCACCAGGTCTCCGGCGGCACGTCCTGGGGGAACTCCCGGTTGCAGATGACGAAGAGCGGGTAGCGCTGGGGATCGCTGGCGGTCAGGGCCACGAGTCTGGCCTCGTCGCTGGCGGGATCATCCAGCTTGGCCACGGATTTGGCGGTGACGTAGCCGCCGAACTCCAGGCAGTAGCCCCAGCGTTCGGCCAGTTCCACCCGCGTGTCGAAGGGCAATGACCAGCCGTACCGGGTGAGGGGGGCCAACGTGTGCCCCTGGCGGAAGCGGGGTGCAGGCAGACCCTTCAGGTAGGCCGCCGGGGTGGTTTCCGCCGCACGCAAGACAAGCGTGGCGCAAGCGAGGGTCAGAACAGTGCGGAACATGGGGATTCTCCTACTTGCCGAAACGGAGCGCGGCCAGGTAGTCGCGGGGACCGGCAACCACGGCCGTTGCCAAGTCCCCGGTGACCTGGGGAGCCAGATCGGGAGTTCTTGCCACGCTGATCTCCGGCGGGGTTTCCTCCGGGTCCACTTCCAAAACCATCGTTGGTGGGGCCACGTCTCCCTGGGGAGTGCCTTCCGCCGTGAAATGGACCGACTGGCCCCAGATGCGGATGCCCGCCAACGCGCCCTGGAACCGCCGTCCCCCGCCCGCATAGGCACCGAGCACCAGGGGTACGTTCACTACCCGAGGCGAAGCCGATGCCAGGGCGGGGGACGCCAGCTTGCCGTTAAGCTCGATGAACAGCTTCCCCGTGTCCGCATCCCGTCCGCAGGCCACATGGGTCCAGGCATCGGCGGATAGGGGCTCCGTTGTCGCCAAGTGATGGTCGAAGCCGGGTCCCGCCACGCGGAAGACCACGTTGCCCTGCTCGCCCAGCATGATCTCCCAGCCGCGCCCGGCGTCGCCCTGGCCGTGGTCGTACTTGCTCAACAGGCGCGGGGAGTCCTTCAGGGAGTCGGGCTTGACCCAGAAATCCACCGCGAAACCCGGTCCCGCCAGATCCAGGGCCGGATGGGGCGGCAAACTGACCGACAGGGCGTCGCCGGGCAGCCCCATGGCCTGCACCATGTTGCCCGCCGTCCCGGCCATCGGCACGGGACCGTTGCCGACCAGCAGCAATGCCACTCCATGCTCCCGGCACAAGGGACCGTAGACTTCCTGCACATCCTCCTCCAACGGGCGCAGGCCGAATCCCTCGTCGCCGCTGCCCAGATAGCCCCGCTCGCGGTCCTTGCCCCGCATGCTCGGGTAGTGGAAGTTGCCGGAGTTCACTCCGACCACCAACTCGTCGATCAACCCCTCCTCCACCCATTGCCGCCAGGCCAGGGTCAGGTTGCCGTAGGGCGGGCCGACGATGTCCAGCCGGGGCACGCCCACGCTGATCCGTTTGCCCAGTGGTTTCAGCGCCGCTCGCAGCTCGCGAAAGAAGAGCGTCAGCCCTTCGCCGCGCAGGTCCCGCCATTTCGGCAGATCGAACTCCTGGGTGCGGATGTCCACGCCGTAGCGTTTCTGGTACTCGGCGATGACGGGCGCGTTGAAGCCATACTGGTCCGCCGCGTCCGCCGGACGGGAGTGGCTCCGGGTGCAGATGTAGATCCCATCCATGTCGTACTGCTGCAGGAAAGCCAGGATCTGGCCGATCTTGTACTGGCGCACCTCGGGATAGGCGTACTCCATCACCCCGTATTGCCGGTTCTCCCCCGCCCGGTCGCAGACCAGGTATTCGGGGTGTTCGATGGTGAACGTCGACTGCCATGGGAAGGGGGACTTGTCGCCGTAGAGGACGCTGGGCGGCGAACCCTCGTCGAACAGGGTCAGATAGCCATAGATGCGCATCCCGAGCCCATGGCAGGCCGTGATTGCCTCCTGGCGCGGATCGCAACGGCCTTCGATCTCCTCCAGGGGACCGTAGTACCACTCGAATCCCTGCCGCCGGGTCTGGTGGTAGTGCTGGATGATCCAGGAGGAAATCCGCCAGTATACGGTGCCGACCTGGCCCTGTTCCCCCCATTGTGCCAAGGCTTGGCGGATGTGCTCCGGCGTGTCCAGCCGCGCCGACCCCTTTCCCACCACGATCTGATCGCCCCAGGACACGTTCAGCGCATTGGGCCGCGCGGCCCAGGCCATGCCCGTCACCAACCACAACGCCAGGAAGGGAATCGATCGCATACCACACTCCTTATGCCGCCGGGGCGAACGTACTCCCTCCGTCCAGGGGATGCAACGGTCCCGTAGCGCAGGCGTCTCGCCTGCCTTCCAGGAACACGGACTACAGACCGCGTTTGCGGTGCTATGGTCCTGGCATCAACCGTGAGGATTGCGGGACATGAATCCCTTTGCCTGGATCATTGTCGGTGGTGCCGTCGTGGTGGGTGTTGTCTGCGCCATGGGGAAGAGCCGCCCGCGCTCGCTCGACCGGCGGGAGGATGCGACCGACGCCTGGGCAGCTACGGATTGCTCGCCCGAGGCGGTGGACCAGTTGCTGGACGTGGTCTGCGAGGCCTTTGGCTTCGAGCGGGAACTGAAGCCCAAGCTGCATCCCGACGACACGCCGATGGGGCTTTACGCAATCGTCTATCCCCGTGCCCGCCTCGCCGATGCAATGGAGCTGGAGTCCTTCTTCCTCGGCTTGGACGAGGAATGTGGGCTGACCGACGAGGAGGTGGATCCGAACCTGTCGTTGGCGGCGATTGCCCGGAAAATCGAGGAAGCACGATCATGAGACTCGTTGGCGTCATGGGTATTCTGTTCGGCCTGGTCGGCTTTGCCCAGGAACCCATCGTCCTCTCGCCCCAGGAGGGCGACAATGCCCCGGCGTTGCGGGCCGCGCTCGATACCTTGCGCCAGCAACGGGGCGGAACGCTGGTGCTCCAGGCGGGGATCTACCGGCTGGGTG
>QKCY01000037.1 GCA_003245525.1 Victivallales bacterium
AACGCCGCCCCCACCCCCTTGAGATGGGTCAGGGGCTGGCTGGCGGGCTCGGGGGGTCGCTGGGGGCGCGCTTCCATGGGCGAAGTCTATGTCACCGGCGCCGCCGGCTGCACCGTCGCGAACCACCGGGCCGTTCCTCCCGGGGTACCGGCCAACGGCGGCCGCCTGCAATCGGCGGCGCTCCGCACCGGCTGGCCAATCGCCGGGAGACGCATGAGCCGTTCCAGCCGGGGATTCGGGCCGTTCCGACGTCGCTCAAAGCAGGCGGTGGACAGTGGACGGGAAGCGGGGCTCAGAGAGAGGCGGGCGTTGCTGCCAGATGCGCCTCGAACTCGGCCGGCGGCTGCGGCCGACTGAACAGAAAGCCCTGAAAGGCGCTGCAACCACACGCTCTCAGGCGTTCCAGCTGGGCGCTGCTCTCCACGCCCTCGGCAACGACCGCCAGCCCCAGGGTGCCGGCCATGGCGATGATGGTCCTCACAATAACCTCGCTGTCGGGGGTATCGATGATGCTGCCCACAAAGGAGTCGTCAATCTTCAGCTGGTCCAGCGGCAGGCGTCGGAGGTGGAGCAGCGACAGGCAGCCGGTGCCGTAATCATCCATCACGAAGTGCACGCCGAGCGCCCTGAGTGCGCTCATCTTGGCAAGGGTGTCGTCCACATCGTCGAGCACCGTGGTCTCGGTCAGCTCCAGCTTCAGGCAGCCCGGATCGACACCCGCATCCTCCAGGGCGGCACGCACCTCCGCGACAAACTCCGGTTGCCGGAGCTGGCGCCCGCTGATGTTGACAGCCAGAGGCAGCCCCCGAAGGGCGGGGATGGCCTGCCAGACCCTGAGTCGGGCGCAGGCGGTTTCCAGCACCCAGCGGCCGATGGGCACGATGAACCCCACCTCCTCCGCCAGGTGCAGGAACCGGGCGAACGGGATCACGCCCCGTTGCGGGTGGACCCAACGCAGCAGCGCCTCGGCGCCGATCACGCGCCCCATGGCGTCCACCTGCGCCTGGTAGTGGAGCTGCAGCTGTCCGCGCGCCAAGGCCTGGCGCAGTTCGGCCTCCAGGGCGCCACGCTCTTCCAGCGCGGCCTGCATGGCCGGCTCGAAGAAACGTACGCTGTTGCGGCCGGTGCTTTTGGCCTGGTAGAGCGCCAGATCGGCCTGCTTGAGCACCTCGGTGACGCTGGCGTCGTGGTTGCGGAACAGCGCGATGCCGATGCTCAGCGCACCGCGGTACTCCTGACCGACCAGTTCGTAGGGACGGATGATGGACGCGCGCAGGGTCTCGCCCACCAGGCCGGCGTGCAGGGCGGCATCCTGGGCGTCGACCCCCAGCCCGGCCAGGACCACCACGAACTCGTCACCGCCGAGCCTGGCCACCGTGTCGCCCTCACGCAGCCCCGCCTGAAGTCGCCGCGCGACCTCGATCAACCACCGGTCGCCGATATCGTGTCCGCGCGTGTCGTTGAGGCTCTTGAAATTGTCCAGGTCAAGGAACAGGAGCGCTCCGTACTGATGGCTGCGGCTGCTGGCCGCCATGGTCTGATCGACACGGTCGCAGAGGAGGCGTCGGTTGGGCAGATTGGTCAGCGGGTCGAAGAAGGCCAGCCGGTGGATCTCCGCTTCCGCCTCCTTGTGCGGCGTGATATCGGAGAAGGCGCCCACGTAATGGGTCACCTCGCCATCGGCACCTCTGACAGCGGTGATGGTCAGCCACGCTGCGTACACCGTGCCGCTCCGGCGCCGGCTCCAGATCTCGCCCTGCCAGTAGCCGGTCGCCTTCAGCTCGGCCTGCAGCTGCTGGTAGAAGGCGTCGTCCTGGCGCTCGGACTTGAGCAGGGGCGGCGGCCGGCCTATCACCTCGTAGTCCGCGTAGCCGGTCAGCTCACTGAAGGCATGGTTGACCCGAACGATGACACCGTCCGGATCGGTGACCACCATCCCCTGCTGGGATTCGAAGGCGATGGCGGCGATGCGCAACTCCTCCTCGGCATGGCGGCGCTGACTGATATCGGCCAGCGCCACCCGCACCATCGCCGGGGCGCCGTCGCCCCCCATGCGCAGACAATCCACGCTGGCCGGGAATACCCCGCCGTCGCCGCGTTGCAGACCCACGTCCGCCTGCTGGCGCGCGTCGGCGCCCATGGCGGCGACGAACACTCGCCGCCAGCGCTCACGGTCCTTCGGAGCGACATAGGCGTCGAAGCGGCGGTGCTGCAACCGCTTGCGTTCCACCCCCAGCAGGGCGGCTCCGGTGAGATTGATTTCGGCGATCTGGCCGGTGGCAGTGAGGGTGAGATAACCGACGGGAGCAAACTCGTAGAGATCCACGTAACGGTCACGCGACTCCTCGAGGGCAAGCTGACTTTCGCGCAGGGTCTCGTTCTGAATCTCCAGCTCGATCTGGTGCACCTGGAGCTCATGCAGAAGCTCATCGGCGGGGCGCGATGAGTCCGGGGGCGGTGCATTGGCCAGCCGGTTCTCCGCCGCTTCCCGCAACGTCTCACCGGACGGTTCGCAGCACTCTCCCTGGTCCTTCATCCTGCCTCCGTTACCGAACGGGTTGTTTCACCCCCCGGATGGAGCGAGCTTCCTTGAGGCTGGCAGGCCATTGAGACGACACCGCCCTCAGAAACGTGACGGCGCCTCGATCGGACCGGACGGCTAAGCTCCAACCTCTTCCATCGCCAGCAAGATCAACGGCCCCTGCCCGGTGGCACCCACGACACGACGGGCATTCAGACGAAGCTTACGGTGGCCGATGGCGGGAAAATCGTGCTCCACCTCATAGTTCTCGAACCACTCGTCGCTCGGCAGGACCTTTTCCAGCAAGTCGCGCAGCGCGGGGATGTTCCACTGGTGCTCCCCCAGTTCGAAGATCGAGCGCCCCACGGTGTCACCGGCGTCCAGCTGGAACCACCGATAGAACGCACGGCCGGCGGTGACCACACGCAGGGCTGAGTCCAGCACCACCAACGGTTCGCGTACGGTATCGACGATGCCCTCGGACAGCTCCCGCGCCGAGCGCATCGTCGCCTCGGCTTCCATGCGTGTGCTGATGTCGGTGAAGGTGAGCACCACCCCGTCGATCACATTGTCCAGAGTGCGATAGGGCTGGATGCGTGCCAGATACCACTCGCCCTGGGCCGTGCACACTTCGCGCTCGCGGGGCGCCAGGGTCTCGAGCACCGCCTGGGCATCGCCGAGCAGATCGTCGTCCTGGAGGTCGGACTTGATATCGGCGAGGGCGCGGCCCACGTCGGACGCGACCAGGCGATAGACCCGCGCCGCCTCGCGGGTGAAGCGACGGATGAGCAGCTGCCGGTCGAGGAACACGGTGCCGACATTGATGTTGTCGAGCAGGTTCTTCATGTCGTTCTGCATGCCGGCCAGTTGCTCGATCTTGGCCTGCAGCTCGGCATTGACCGTGATCAGCTCTTCGTTGACCGATTGCAGCTCCTCCTTGGAGGTCTCCAGCTCCTCGTTGGTGGACTGCAGCTCTTCGTTGGTGGACTGCATCTCCTCGTTGCTCGACTTGAGCTCTTCGTTGGAGGCCTGCTGCTCCTCGATGGTGGCCTGCAGGTTCTCCCGGGTATAGGCCAGCTCCCGCTCCAGCTCTTCGATCCGGGTCGTGGCGGCCGCCTTGGTGGTGCTCCTGCCGCGTGCCGGCTTGGCGGGCACCGCTGGAGCGGCATCCTCGAAGCTCACCAGCAGCAGTTCCTGGCCACCCTCCGCATCGGTGAGCGGGCGCACGCTGAGGCTGACGGTCTGCAGAGTGTCGCCCGACCGCAACGGCACCTCGCGATCGAGGGTGGCGATGCCCTGTCGGGCGGCGCCGTGCAGCGCGGCGCGCAGCTCCATCTGCAACCCTTCGCGCGCCATGTCGACGATGTTGAGCGTGGCCTGGCCGGGTGCGGGACGCAGGTACCTGCCGGTATCCCCGTGGACGAACAGAATGTTGCCCCTCGCGTCCGTCACCACCGAAGCGGGCGCATAGGCCCGTAGCAACACACGCTGGGTGAGATCGGCCAGATCGGTTTCCTTCGCCTTCATTGGGGCATCCCCGGACGCCTTGCCACCGCTTTCCACCGCCCAGGAGAGCCCGCCCGCCATGACCGCACGGGTGGAGGCCGTGGAGGATGCGGCACTGTAGATCTTCCACTTGCGGCTCAATGGCTTGAACAGCTCGGGATGCCCGCCGACACTCTCCGACGGGGAGAGGAACAACACGCCGCCGGGCTTGAGGGCATAGTGGAAGGCCGGCAGCAGGCGGTTTTGCAGCTCCGGCTCCAGATAGATCATCAGATTGCGGCAACTGAGCAGGTCGAGCCTGGTGAAGGGCGGATCCTTGATGACATCCTGGAGGGCGAACACCACCAGCTCGCGGATGCCCTTCTTGACGCGATAGCCCGCGTCGTCCTTGGTAAAGAAGCGCCGCAGCCGATCGGGAGTCAGGTCCTGGACGATGTTGGGCGGATAGAGGCCGCCGCGGGCGGTGGCGATGGCCTGCTCGTCGAGGTCGGTGGCATAGAGCTGCACCTTGAACTCCCGCTGGTTCTCGTCCATGAACTCACGCAGCAGGATGGCGATGGAGTAGGCCTCCTCGCCGCTGGCGCAGCCAGGCACCCAGGCGCGGAACACATAGCCATCCGGCCGGTCGCCGAGCAGCTTGGGCAGGACCTCCTCCTTCAGCGCAGCAAAGGCTTCCGGGTCGCGGAAGAAGCTGGTGACGTTGATCAGCAGCTCCCTGAACAGGGCCTGCACCTCGGCGGGATGCTCCTTGAGGTATTGCGCATAGACGTCGATGTCCGTCAGGTCATGCTGCAACATGCGCCGCTCGATGCGCCGGCCGATGGTGCTCTTCTTGTAGAGCGAGAAATCGTGGCCGGTCGTCGTACGCAACTGCAGCAGGATGCGGCTCATGCCGCTGGCCTTGCGTGCGGAAACGGCCTGGTCCGCCGGTGCCGTGGCGGCCGGCTCCTCCGGAAGCGGCCGGTGCTGGGTGATGGCCTGCAGCGTCCCGGGCATCTTCTCCGGTGCCAGCACATGGGTCGCATAGCCCGCCTGAATGGCGCTGTTCGGCATGCCGTCGTAGCGGGCCGATGCGGGCTCCTGGACCAGCGTGATGCCGCCGGCCCCGAGAATGGCGCGCAGGCCCAGGGTGCCATCGGTGCCGGTGCCGGAGAGGATGACGCCGATGGCGCGCTCGCCCTGATCCTCGGCCAGCGAGCGCAGGAAAGCGTCGATGGGCATGCGCTGACCCCGCGGCGCATCCGGGATGGAGAGCTGAAGCACGCCGTGGAAGATGGCCAGGTCGCGGTTGGGCGGGATGACATAGACCTGGTCGGGCCGCACCTCCACCTGATCGAGCGCCTCCACCACCGGCATGGTGGTGGTGCGTTGGAGGATCTCGGTGAGCAGGCTGACGTGCTCCGGATCCAGATGCTGCACCAGCACGTAGGCCAGGCCGCTCTCTGGCGGAACGCTGCGGAAGAACTGCTCGAAGGCCTCCAGCCCGCCGGCGGAGGCACCCAGGCCAACGATGGGAAAGCCGGCGGGCCCCGCCGCGTCCGGCGTGGATCCGGATTGAACCTTCTTCTTCCCTGTTCTCTTCGTGGTCATGCTCGACACGGGGCCTGGTTGGCACGCTGGTTTGCGGAGACTACCCCGGCCGGAACCCGGGGGCGCCAAAACCCGGGGGAGTGCCGGAGCCCCAGGGGTTCGCGTGGCGCAGGGCATGCGGTCCACCCTGCAGCGCGACGGCAGTCTGTTGGCTGCAACGTCCCTCTCGTGGGGCGTGGCGCACCCGGTCCCCTGATGACAAAGGCGACCGTGGAGACAAAAGCCACGGGTGACCGTAGTCCTAGGATAGACCAGGGCACCGCCCCGCCCGGCAACGCCTGCGCCCGGCCGGGCGACCTCGCCACGTGCCGCCACCGCACAGGGCCGCCTCCCATCCAGGCCGAACGCTGAACCGCCACGGGGAAATGGCCACGCCGACATTGTCATCCGCCCGATCGGACAATGTCGGACAATGGGTCGCCCGCCACCGGACCATGCCTGACAAATATGCCCGGATATCCCCTTTTCGGGCCGATTTTGGGGTGGCACGGATGCTGCTCTAGGTCTCTCGGGAACGAACGAACAGACGGGAGCAGACCCATGGCGGCACGCATCAGCATCGACTACATCACCCATACCTTCCGTGGCCAGTC
>QKCY01000448.1 GCA_003245525.1 Victivallales bacterium
TTCAACCCCGACGAGATGCGGGCCGAGAGTTTGGGCTGCTACGGGCACCCGGTGGCGCAGACGCCGCATATGGGCCGGTTGGCGGCGGAGGGGGTGCGGTTCGAGCAATGCCATGTGCAGCACACGGTCTGTACGCCGTCGCGGTGTAGTTTCATGACCGGGTGGTACCCCCATGTGAGCGGGCACCGGACGCTGTGGCATCTGCTGCGGCCGCACGAGCCAAATCTGCTGAAGTATCTGAAAGGCGCGGGCTACGACATCGCCTGGTGGGGCAAGAACGACCTGTTGGCCACGGAGAGTTTCGCCGACAGCGTCACCGAGGTAAATGTCCATCGCCGGGAGAATCCGAAATTCACGAAACCGGCCCGCAATCCCTATACCCTCGACGATCCGCGCTACTACAGCTTCCTCTACGAGCCCCCGGAAGGCCCGGCGGAGGCCCACCACGACTATTGCAGCGTGCAGGGGGCCATCGACTACCTGGGCACCAAGCCCCAGAATCCCTTCCTGCTCTACATCCCCATCGGTTTCCCCCACTGTCCCTTCACGGCTCCGCATCCGTGGTACGAACTGGTCGACCCGGACGCCTTGCCGCCGCTGCGCCCGGCGGAACTGGCGGGCAAGCCGGACTATTTCTCGCTCATCCGCCGCAACCGGCGGCTGGACGAGCTGGACGAGGGTTTCCTGCGCAAGATCAACGCCGTGTACCTTGGCATGATCGGGTTCGTGGACTACATGCTGGGCAAGCTCCTCCAGGCGCTGGAGGAAAGCGGCCATGCGGACGACACGGTCGTCATTCTTTTCTCCGACCACGGCGACTGGGCGGGGGACTACGGGCTGGTGGAGAAGTGGCCCAGCGCCCTCGACGATTGCCTGACCCGGATTCCCATGGTCGTCCGCCTGCCGGGTGGTGCCGCCGGGCATGTGGTCAAAGAGCCCATCGAGTGCCAGGACCTGATGGCAACCGTGCTGGAACTGGCGGGAGTCGAGGCGCAGCACACCCATTTCAGCCAGTCCTTTGTCCCCCAGCTCAAGGGGGCGGCAGGCGATCCAAACCGCGCCGTCTTCGCCGAGGGCGGCTATGACACCCATGAGCCCAATGCCTCGGAGTTCTGGGATGGGCGCCCGGCCTTTGCCAGCAATCCGGAGGCGATCTACTACCCCAAGATCATGCAGCAAGGCGCGAATCCCGAGAGCGTCCAGCGGTCGGCCATGGTCCGCACCCTGACCCACAAGCTGGTCTACCGCCGGGACGGGGTCAGCGAGCTCTATGATCTCGCCAACGATCCCCGCGAACTCGTGAACCGCTACGCCGATCCCGCCTTCGCGGAAATCCGCGCCGACCTGGAGCGCCGCCTGCTCGACTGGTATCTCCACACCAGCGATGTGGTCCCCCTCGACGACAATCCGCGCGGCTTCGCCAAACGCTAAGGAGCACCACGAAGCCACAAAGGGCACGAAGAAGAACGAAAAGAGGAAGCCACGAAACCCACGAAGAACACGAAAATGGGACAGGATGCTTTCGTGGATTTCGTCCTCCTATCGTCCCGGATCTCGTTTTCCGTGCAAGAAACGCATCGCAAGTCATTCGAGTTAAACATGGTGCAGATCCTGTCGGAGTCCCGCCTTCAGGCGGCAGCAGGGGCGAAGCTTCAGCGAGCGTGGGGCGCGCTGGACGTGCGGGTACGGTGGCGACCGTCGCCCTCCGGCCCTGAAGCACCGGAGACGGCTTCCGCTCAGACGCGGGACTCCGACGACGAGGGCGACCGGGGTTTCCGACCTGGCATGCGTCCTCAGACCGTGGGATGGACCGAAAGGGTATGGAGAAGCGGCGGGCCTCCGCCGCGAGGGGCGTCGGCTGGGAAGGAGCCGATGCTTCCGGGGGGACCGTCCCGTCCCGCGCCCGAGGCCGGGCGCTTCTCCAAAACGTGGGATGTACAGACGCCAGCCGCGATGCACGGGGCGGGACCGACCCAGTCCTTTGGTTGCGGCCAACGGCTGCTCTACGCTTTTCGTGGCTTCGTGGTGAACACGAGCCGAAGCTAGCGGACGCCGAGGAGAGCCAGCACTTTCGGGGTCACGTCGAGCAGGCTGCGGCAACCTTCCCGCGCGAAGCCCTCGCCGCAGCCGTAGGCGATCCAGGGGACGGGATTGGCGGTGTGGTGGTGATCGATCCGGCTCTCGATGTTGCCGTGGTCGCTGACCATGAGAAACAGCTCTCTCTCGCGGTCGAGCCCGGCCACGATCCCGGCCAGGAAGCGGTCCACCGAGGCCAGCACGGCCTGTTGCCAGGAGAGGTCGCCCCGATGCCCGGCGTGGTCGGTGAGGAAGTATTCGAAGAGGCAGAAATCGACCTCGCGGAGGGTGGTCAGCAGATGGCTGGCCCCGGTCTCTTCCGGGATCGTGGGCAGGTCGGCGATGCCGATCTTGCCGCCACTGGCGCGGGTGATGTCGTGGAACACGGCGCGCCCTTCGTCCAGTTCGGCCCGCTCGCGGGTGACGCCCAAGGCCTCGTAGGTCATGACCGTGGTCACCGAGCGGTGGGAGAGGGGCACCGTGAGCGCCGGACCGCGCAGGTAGGCGTTGGCAAAGGTGCAGGTGCGCCCGGCTTCCTTCAGTTGGCGGAACAGACTGTGCCGGGCGATGATGGCGCGCAGTTCCGAGGTGGGAAAGCCCTCCACGTGTCGCCCCACCCGTTCGGAGGCGTTGATGCCGGTGAACAGGGCGGTCTGCCCCGTGGCGCTCTGCGGCAACCCGGCGACGCCCAGCGTGGCATCGATCGGCACCGCGTGATCCGTCAGCAGGCGGCGCACCGTGGGCAGCGGCGCATACATGCTCTCGGCGAGCGGTTCCGGCGGCCAGCCAAAACCATCCACAAAGAACAGCAGCACTCTCTCCGGCATCCCGTTCGGGGTCATCTCTCCTCCGTCTCGCTACGCACAATCAAGGCATTCTGGACGGTTCGGTCCAGCTTCACGAACCGGGCGCTGAAACCACTGACCCGCACGGTCAGTTCCGCAAACTCGTCGGGTTTCTCCTGGGCGGTGCGCAGCTCGGCACCACGCATCACATTGACATGCAGATGGGAGCCCCCGCCCGCGAAATAGGAGAGCAAAAGCGCCTCCAAGCGTTGGCGACCGCTCTCGCCCCGGCAGTCCTCCGGGGACAGCGTGAGCAGAACCGGATTGCCACAGGCAGCCAGTTCGTGGGCCACATGGGTGCAGGCATTGAGCAGAGCCGTGGCGGATTCGGCCACGCCTTGCGCGGGACCGCAACCGTAGCTGATGAGGCTGCCCCGCCGCCGCCCGTCGGGGGACGGCTGCCCGGTCTGGTGCACATCAGCCAGGAAGCGGAAGAAGCCCGGATAGGGGCGCACGCCGGGACCGAACGGGCTATCCACGACCCATCCGGCGATGGTCCGCGAGATGCGAGCGGCCAGCTCGTTGGAGGCGGCAGCATCGGTACCGAAACGATCAGGGATGCCCGCGAGGGACCGCCGCAGGGCCTCGTCCGGGAAGTTGTCGGCCAAGGCGGCGCGCAGGTCGGCGAGGGACAGCTTGCCCTGCTCGAAGACCTGTCGCCGGATGGCGAGCAACCCGTCCACCGTGGTACCCAGGCCGAGGATGTTGATCCCCGCCAGATTGTACGGGGCGGCTCCCCGCTCCAGATAGTCCAACCGGTCCACGCAGCCCTGCATGAGGATGCTGCCGAAGGGGGAGGGGGCGTGTTGCGCCCAGTGGTTCCAGCGGGCCACGCAACCGGGCAGGACGTCGCGTTCCCAATGGTTCCGCACGTGGTTCAGGTATTCGTCCAAAAAGGCCGGGAACGTGGTCGCGCTGGAGTTCGCCACGGTCTGGTTGAGCAGTTCGGGCAGGTGCATCCCGCCGATGACGGTGTTGGGGTAGCAGTCGCCGGTGGGGGCAGCTTCGTAGCAGCCGATCACCGACCAGTCCCGCGCCCGGGCGAGGGGGATGCCCAGACGCTGGAGACCGGGAATCACCACCGCATCATTCATGAAACCGGGGTTGCCCTCGCCACTGGCGGCCAGAGCCGTGGCGGCCGTGCGGAAGGCGGGGGGCGTGCCGGGGTGCAAGCGCACGATCAGGGAGGGCTGGAAGGTACGGGCGCAACGCATCGCCTGGAGGACGAGGTAGGACGCGGCATTGGTGGCATCGCGACCTGCGACGTCCACCCCGCCAAGCACGGCGTTCTGGCTTTCCTCCCCTTCGCAGCATTTCACGAAGAAGGCGATCAGCCAGTCCAGCGCGGTGGCCAGGGTGATGCGGCCCCGTTCCAGATCGGCTTCGAGAAAGGGCCCCAGCAGTTGGTCGATCCGCCCGAAGGAGATCGCCACCGAGGGGTTCTCAGCGTGGAGGAAGACGTGAGCGAACCAGAGCAGTTGCAGGGCTTCGGGAAAGGTTAGCGGGGCCGCTTCGGCGAGTCGGGCCAGAGCGGGCCGTTCGGCCGCATCGGCGTGGCGTCGAATCCAGTGGGAGAAAGCGTCCAGCGCCTCCCGGAAGGTCGCGGCGATCTCCCGTTCGGCAGGCGAGCCAGCCCGTTTCTCCGCCGCCTCGATCCGGGCGCGCAGCCCCCCGACCCCGTGGGCCAACAGGCTGCGGTAGTCGTGAACGATGTGCCCGCTCGTCCCGGCGTAGCCCAGCGAACCCAGTTCCTTGGCCAACTCGGGACACCAGCGCGGGGCGGGATTGAAGGCCTGCGAACCCACGATCAGCTCATCCGGCGAGACCTGGATCGCGCTGCGCGCGGCAAACTCGGTCAGTACCCGGGCCCGGCGTTGGCCAGCCGACTGGCCAGCCGTGTCCCGATAGGCGGCAATGGCCGCTTCGCACCAGGCTTGCGCCTGGGACCGATCCATCAGCAAGCGCGAACCGCTGGCGGCATAGCGCCGTCGCAACCCGTCCACCAGCCCTTGCACGTGGGGCGAAGGGTGAAGCGCGGCAATCTCGTTCGGCACCTGGGCCGTCATGGCATCCGCCTGACTACAGGGGTTTGATATCCTTCGGCGGATCGGCCTTCACCCGGCCGGTGGTCTCGAAGATGCCGCCGATCTTCCAGGTGGCGGTATCGGTCCGCACCCAGAGCATCTTGGCGCGCCAGACGGTGTTGTCGTAGACCATGGTCATGCTGTTCACCACGCAGTGGGCCTGCATCGTCACATCGAGCACGACGCGCTCGTGGTCCAACTTCTCCTTCCCATGCACGTAGAAGTAGAAGGTGTCCATGTTCTGGATGGAACCCAAGGAGGCGCGGAAGGCATCGATCCCCGCCTGCCCGCTCACCTTGGGGCCGTTGTACGCCTGCCAGACCATGTTGGGGAAGAAGAACTCGTCCGCCTCGCCGAACTTCTTCTCGCAGACCAGACGGGAGTACTTGCGGGCCTGACCCGTGACGTAGCCCACGTCGGTGACTGCCAAGGCGTCGCAGCCGGTGACCAACAGCAAGACCCCCAAACCCATGGTCGCCAGACAGACAGAGAGAAGGCGTTTCATGACGAGCATCCTGCGTTGTGGCACGTTCTTTGGCATCCCTCCATTATGTGCTTCTGCCGCCATTTTTCAAGGGGGCCGTCTGCTGGCTCACGCCGCCGCCAGCTCCTTGATCCTGCGCAGGTCGAGCTTGCCCGTGCCCAGCACGGGAAACTCGCTGACTTCGCGGAAGGCGTCGGGACGTGGCAGCCAGAGCTTGGGCAGGTTCGAGGCGAGCAGGGCCTGGCAGAGGGCGGCAATGTCCACGCCGGGCTTGTGCAGCACCACCAGGCGTTCGCCGCGCTGCTCGTCAGGGACGCCGGTCACCACGCAGACCCGGTCCTGGCCCGCGCCAGCCGCCGTGGCGATGGCCTCCTCCACCCGGATGTGGGGCACCATCTCGCCCGCGATCTTGCTGAACCGGCTGAGCCGGTCGCGGATGGTGACGAAACCCTCGGCGTCGAGCGTGGCGATGTCACCGGTCACATACCAGCCGTCCTGGATGGCCTCGCGGGTCCGCTCCTCGTCGTTGAGGTAGCCGAGCATGACGTTGGCACCTTTGACCAGCAACATACCCTCCTCGCCCTCCGGCACCGGCGCAAAGGTCTCGGGGTCCACGATCCGGACGGCGATGCCGGGCAGGGGGCGACCGATGGAGCCTTCCTTGTGGCCAGCCTGCGCCACCCGCGCGTCGCGGAAGTTGGGCAG